>DASUWS010000045.1:0-30722 GCA_036378295.1 Ktedonobacterales bacterium | reverse complement strand
GGCAGCGAGAGCGCTTCGTCTTTCGAGTTCGTATGCAGCGATTGCGTGCCGCCGAGGACCGCCGCCATCGCCTGGTAGGCAGTGCGCACGACGTTGTTATCGGGCTGCTGGGCGGTGAGTGTCGAGCCGGCGGTCTGCGTGTGGAACCGCAGCAACAGCGAGCGGGTGTCCTTTGCGCCGAACCGCTCGCGCATGATGCGCGCCCACATACGCCGCGCCGCCCGGAACTTGGCAACCTCTTCGAAGAAGTTGTTGTGCCCATTGAAGAAAAACGACAATTGGCCCGCGAATTGGTCCACGTCCAGCCCGGCATCGAGCGCCGCCCGCACGTAGGCGATACCGTTGGAGAGCGTGAAGCCAATCTCCTGCGCGGCGGTTGACCCGGCCTCGCGGATGTGGTAACCGCTGATGCTGATCGTATTCCAGCGTGGCACGTCGTCGGCGCAGTAGCGGAAAAGATCGGTGATGATGCGCATGGAGGGTCGCGGAGGATAGATATAGGTGCCGCGGGCGATGTATTCCTTGAGGATGTCGTTCTGCACCGTGCCGGAGAGCTTGCGGATATCCGCGCCCTGCTCTTTGGCAACGGCGATATAGAGTGCCAGCAAGATGGCGGCGGTGGCGTTGATGGTCATTGAGGTCGATACACGTTCGAGTGGAATGCCGTCGAAGAGGGCGCGCATGTCTTCAAGGCTGCCAATCGAGACGCCAACCTTACCCACCTCGCCTTCCGCGACGGGATTATCGGCGTCGTAGCCCATCTGCGTCGGGAGGTCGAAAGCGACCGAGAGGCCGGTCGTGCCGTGCTCCAACAGGTATTTGTAGCGCTGGTTCGATTCCTCCGCGGAGGAGAACCCGGCATACTGACGCATCGTCCAGAGACGCCCGCGATACATCGTCGGCTGGATGCCGCGCGTATAGGGGTACTCGCCAGGATAGCCCAGGGATGTGTGGGGATCCCACTCCGCCAGGTTCTCCGATGAATAGAGCGGCTCGACGACGATGCCAGAGCTGGTGGCGAACTCTTCGTTGCGCTCGCCATGCTTCGCCACGGTGCGGGCATAGGTGGTTGTGCGCCAGTCGTCGGCGTCCGCGCTCGTTGCTATTTCTGCTGTCTCTGGCTGCTTCGGCTGTGAATCGCTCATCGTCTTCTTCACCATCCCCTTCCGCGCGGAATATGCTGCATGCCGTCATTGGCATGACATTATCTCAGGGAAACGGTAGCACGCCAGCGGCTCCCTCGCAACGAGCGTCGCGCCACATCCGTGAGCCCCTGACCCTTCGGCCAGCTATCATCAGGGCACGGGCTATGCTATACTTTTTGCAGTGAGTTACCTTCACGTTCACGTTAGTCTTCCTCTGGCAGATATTCAGATACGGGTGTACTTCATGCGCAAACTCGAGTACAAATGGGTCGCGCTGCTCGTGACCACGATTGGCTCCATGATGGTCGCCATTGACTCCACGATTGTCATCCTTGGCCTGCCCAATATGCTCCAGGATCTGCACTCCAACCTGGTACGTATGACCTGGGTGTTGATGGCTTACCTGCTGGTCAGCACTGTGTTGCTGCTGACCTTCGGGCGCATGGCCGATATGTTTGGGCGCGTGCGGATGTATAATCTGGGCTTCATCATCTTTACGCTCGGCTCGGTTGCCTGCGGCCTTTCGCAGAGCGATACCATGCTGATTGCCGCGCGCGTGGTGCAGGGACTCGGCGGCGCGATGCTTTCGGCCAACGCCATGGCCATTATCACCGAAGTCTTCCCCGCAAAACAGCGCGGCCAGGCGATGGGCTTCAACGCGATCACCTGGGGCGCGGGCAGTGTGCTTGGCCCGGTGCTCGGCGGAATCATACTTGCGACGGCTTCCTGGCGGTGGATATTCCTGGTCAATCTGCCCATTGGGATCGTCGCGACACTGCTGGCGTATCTGCTCCTGCACGATATCGCGCCCAATCCCCGTGGCGAGCGCTTCGACCTGCTGGGCGCTTTTCTCTTCAGTGTTGGGCTGGTGGCGCTGTTGCTGGCGATTACTGGCGGCATCGGCACAGGCTGGCTGACTCCCGGGATTCTGATCCTGTTTGCGGTCGCGGCGGCTGCACTGGCGCTGTTCATCGTGCGCGAGCGCCGCTATGCCTATCCCATGCTCGATCTCAGCCTCTTCGAGAACCGCACCTATGCGTTCTCGGTGGCCGCGGCCACCCTGCAATCGCTGGCGATCTTCGCTGTCAACTTCCTGCTCATCTTCTACCTGCAAGGTGTGCGGGGGTATAGTCCGCTGACCGCCGCTCTGTTGATTCTGCCAATGCCCTTGATCAGTTCTATCGTCGGGCCGCTGAGTGGGCTCTGGGCTGATCGGATCGGCGGCAAGCTCCCGGCGACGCTCGGACTGGCGGCCCAGGCGCTAGCGCTGGTGGCGCTCTTCACGCTTACGCCTTCCACGCCGTATCCGGTGCTGGCGCTGGCGCTGACGCTTATGGGCATAGGGAGCGGCCTCTTCTGGTCGCCCAACACCAGCACAACCATGGGCGCCGCGCCGCGCAATCGCCTTGGGGTCGCCTCGGCTACCCTGAATACGATGCGCAACGTGGGCATGGTCTTCAGCTTTGCCGTGGCGTTGGCGGTCGCCGCTGCCTCGATGCCGCCCGCGATCATGAACGCGGTCTTCCTCGGAACGGTGGGCCACCTGGAGCCTACGATCTCCGCCGACTTCACCAGTGGCATGACCCACGCCTTCATTACCTCGGTGCTGATCTGTGTGGCGGCCATCGCATTCTCGCTGATACGCGAGGGGCGTCGTGCTGTGCCACAGCCGGCTCAGTCCGAAGAAGGCTCCGCCGTGCAGCCAGCGGGCAGACGGTAAATACGCCCCGAAGTCACGCGGCGGGTGCTGGAGTGTGTCGCGGTCCGCGAGAAGCCGCCAGCGCTTGCTGCGCGGGTGAAAATGCGGTTCCTTGACGTGGGATATGCGCGCTCGTATACTTGTAATCGCTACCGGAACCGGAGACGAGCGCATGCCCCCGCACACCACGTCTCGCCTCGCGATGAGTACCGGAGCCGATTACTGGATGCGACGCTCGCGCACTGGAGGTACCAAGCCGTGGCACATAAGCTTACCATTCGCGATATCGCGCAGCTTGCCGGAGTGTCCACGGCGACCGTCTCGCGGGTTCTGAACAACAAACCCGACGTGGATCCGGTGACGCGCGAACACGTGATGCAGATCGTGCGTGAGCAAGGTTTCGTTCCCAGTATCACGGCGTCGAGCCTGGCTGGTGGGCGCTCGCCGCTGCTGGGCGTGCTGGTGCCGTCCCTGACCTGGCCGCTCATGCCGCAAATCATGCAGAGCATCGCCGAGGTAATCGAACAAACCTCCTACGAGCTAGTGCTCTACAGTATCAGCCATCGCACCGACCGCAGCGGCCTGATCGACCGCATTCTCGCGACGCGCCTGATTGATGGTCTGCTCGCGGTCTACCCCGACGGTATCGCGAGCTCGGAATCGACAGAGCCAATCAACCGGGAGTCGTCTACGCACCTGCGCGAGATCTATGAGCAAGGCTTTCCGGTCGTCATGCTCGACGATCAGAGCCTGCCGGGTCCCATTCCGTGGGTCGGGCCGGATAACCGCATCGGCGCGTATGAGGCGGTGCGCCATCTCGTCCAGCATGGGCACCAGCGCATTGCCCATATTCAGGGGCCGCTGCAATACCAGTGCTCGCATGACCGCTATGCGGGCTACCAGCAGGCGCTGGAAGAAGCGGGCATCGCCATTGATCCTGCCCTGGTCGTCCAGGGCGACTTTACTATCGCCAGCGGACGCGCCGCGGCCATGCAACTGCTGGCCCTCCCCGACCGACCAACCGCGGTCTTCGCCGCCAACGACCAGATGGCCTATGGGGTTCTCTCGGCCAGCGAGGCGCAGGGATTGCGCGTGCCTGAAGACCTCGCGGTCATCGGCTTCGACGACACCGCCCTCTCGGCGCATACGCGCCCGGCGCTGAGCACTGTGAAGCAGCCGTTCGCGGAGATGGGGAGAAGCGCGACGGAAATGCTGCTGGCGCTGGTCTCGGCTCCGCGCCTTTTCGGAGGCGGCGCCTACAGTCAGATGGCGCGGCCGGTTGGCTCGCGCGCGGATATTGCATCGCAACAGCCGATGCGGGTGCAGTGGCCGACGAAACTCGTCGTGCGCGAATCCTGCGGCAGAGAACATTCCAATCAGGCCGCTGAGTATCAGATCCCGGTTGACGCCGCCCGCTGAGCTGGCAGCGTCGAGCGATTTCCACAGAGTGATCGAAACACGCTTGACAAGATAGTAAGGCATCCGTATACTGTAAGCGATTACGAAACCGATACCGGAAACGTATTCGAGTCCTCAGCGAAAGGAGCGTATCCCGTTACCTTTACGCGCGCCATGGCTTGCCGCTTGTGCCTTCCGGTGTCCGGACGCCGAAGCGCCACCCGCATGGTCTGTAGCTCGGTGGGCGAAGTTTCTCGCGGCAGCCAGCAGGGGTAGTCCTCTGGACTACTCGCAGTGCCTTCGTCCGCAGCGCATGTGGCTGATTCACTTGCTCTCTGTGGATGCGTATTCCCCAGTCTCGTTGCTGTTTCTAGAGTTACCCGTGCGTCTCATGTCTCCCGAAGGCCGGGATGCAGCCAACCACTCAATCCTGGCCTTCTCTGCGCCGTCTTAGCACGTTTCGCCATTGTTTCGCCATTGTATGCAGCCGCTCTATCCAGGCTTCGCGGCGCTGCGCCAGCGCATTCGTCGTAGCAGTGGAGCCTGCCGGATCCACGTCAGGATCCAGATACATCCGTTGTCAGGAGGTTTGTCGTGCGACATTGGCACAAGCGGGTATTCTTCGGTCTGGCAGTGCTCCTTGGCCTCACTATGGTTCTCTCTGCTTGTGGCACCAGCGCAGAGAGCAGCGGCACTGTCCAGCTCACGTTCTGGAGCTTCAATCCACCGATTCAGAAGCAGGTGGATCTGTTCAATAAGACGCATCCAAACATCCACGTCACCTACCGTACGCAGCCGTCGGGATTCGGGCAGTATTACCCGAAGGTGCTCGCTGCTCAGCGGGCTGGCAATGCGCCGGACGTCGCACTCATCGAGTACCAGTACATCCCGACAATGGTCGCGAACAATGCGCTGGTTGACATCTCGAAGTACGGCGCCAACGACGTGAAGAGCCAGTTTGATCCCGCTGCCTGGGCGCTTGCTGGCGAAAACGGCGCCCAATACGGGTATCCGCAGGACACCGGGCCTATGGGCCTCTTCTATAACAAAGACACCTTCGAGAAGGCTGGAATCACAAAGCCGCCCGCTACCTGGGACGAGTTCGCGCAGGATGCTGTGAAGATCCATGCACTCGGCTCGAAGTACTACATCACCTCCTTCCCACCACAGAGCACTGGCTGGTTCCAGGGCCTGATGTGGCAGGCGGGAGCGCAGTGGTTCTCGATCGACAGCGCGAAGCAAGCCTGGAAGCTGGGCATCAACAGCCCCGCTTCAAAGAAGGTCGCCAATTATTGGCAGGACCTCCTCGACAAGGGTCTCGTTTCCACAGTAGCCGACTTCTCGAATAACTGGAACCAGGGGCTCGACGATGGGACCATCGCGACCTGGATCTCGGCGGTCTGGGGTCAGGGCGTGATCTCGGGCAACGCTCAGCATGCCGCGGGCAAATGGGCCGTCGCCCCGATGCCCCAGTGGACGGCGGGCGCGAATGTTACGTCAATGTGGGGTGGGTCGGCCATCTCCGTGATCAATGGAAGCAAGCACCCAGCCGAGGCCAACGAGTTCGCCAAGTGGTATCTTACCAATCAGGACAGCCTTGACATCGGCGTAAAGGACATTGGCTGGTATCCATCGAATGTGCAGGCGCGCTCCAAGGCTGTGAACTCGCCCAACGCGTACTATGGCAACCAGGTCGTCGATCAGGTGTTTGTCAATGAGACCGTCCAGCCAGGCTGGCTGTTCCCGCCGGACCTTGCGACTGTGACGAACCTGCAGGGTGACAACTTCAATTCGGTGGTCGCGAAGAAGCTCACAATGAGCGATGCGCTCGACCACTTGCAGTCACAGGTCATGAGCGATCTTCAGGGCAATGGCATCAACGTAGAAGGCCCGTAATATCGAGGCGCCTGGGAGTACGGCGGCAAGCCCTAAGTCTCATCTTAGATCACTCGCTGCCGCACGGGAGGGGGAGCTATGCCCCCTCCCATCCGCACCGCTCGGTATGGGCGATTCCTCGCTCTCCCTCAATTGCGATGGGCAGCACTCGCGCGAATCCACCGTATGCTAGTGAGCCAACATGTCACCATACGAAGTTCCGTGAGCGAGTTCTAGGGTAAGGGTGGCTGTCAATGAAGACCCAAGCGATCGTTGATGCGTCGCCAGCGACACGTGTACGTCGCAAAGCGCAGCCAGGCCGCACCGCGCGGCGGCGCTATGGGCAACTGCTGATGCCATATCTGTTTGTGCTGCCATTTGTGCTCCTCTTCGCCGCGTTCTTCATTGCGCCGTTTCTGTTCGCCTTCTCGCAGAGTCTCTACAAGGTACAGCGTAGCGGTCTGGGTCTTGGAGCGCCGCAGACTGTCTGGGCAGGCGGTGAAAACTACGTCAAGGCATTGCGAGACCCGCACTTCTGGGATGGACTCGGGCGGGTACTACTCTTCGGTGCCGTACAGATTCCCGTGATGATGATCCTCGCGCTGATCCTGGCGTTGCTGATGGATTCAACTGTCATCCGCCTCAGACGCTTCTTTCGACTGGCTTTCTTCGTGCCCTATGCGGTCCCTGGGGTGGTCGCCGCTATCATGTGGGGATTCTTCTATAGCCCCAATTCCAGCCCGATCATTCAGGCACTGACGTTCTTCCATCTGCCGGCGCCAGATTTTCTGGGACAATCATCCACTCTCTGGTCTATCGCCAACATATCCACCTGGACGTATGCTGGCTACAACATGATCATCTTCTATTCGGCGCTGCAAGGCATCCCGCAGGAGATGTATGAGTCTGGCCGGCTGGACGGCCTCTCCGAGATAGGGATCGCTCTGCGGCTCAAGCTTCCGATGATCTTGCCCGCCATCATTTTTGGCCTTCTCTTCTCGATGGTTGGCACATTGCAGCTGTTCAATGAACCGCTGGTGCTGAAAAACCTTTCGAGCGCGATTTCGTCAAACTACACGCCGAATATCTTCGCGTACAATGTCGCGGTCGTGAACACTGACTTCAACTACGGCGGGGCTATTGCCGTGATCCTCGGGGCCGTGACGTTTGTCTTCTCATTCGGCTTCTTGCGCCTCACACGCCGACAGTCAGGAGTCTAAAGATGGCTAACGTGCCGATGACCGTGGAGCCGCAGATCACCCGTAGGGACGACAGTGCGCGGCGTCCGGTAGGAGTTCAAGCGTTTGGGCCGGGGAGCATTGTTGCGTATATTCTGCTCTTCGCACTCACGCTGTATTTCCTCACACCGCTGTATTGGCTCGCCATCAGCGCTACCAAAGACAATACCGACCTGTTCGCCTCGTTTGGGCTCTGGCTCGCCCACTTCAATCTCTGGGAGAACCTGGCCGAGACCTTTACCCATGATGGCGGCACCTATCCACGCTGGCTCATGAATACCGTACTCTACGCCGGAGTCGGCGGGTTTCTCAGCATGCTGATCTCTGTTATGAGTGGCTACGCGCTGGCGAAGTACCGGTTTCCGGGCCGCAATGTGATCTTTGGTCTGGTGCTGGGTGCGGTGCTGGTCCCGCAGACGACGCTGGCGTTGCCACTCTACATGGTTATGAGCAAGGTCAACCTGACCAACACCTACTGGGCGGTACTGCTCCCCGCGCTCCTCAGCCCAATCGGCGTCTTGCTCGCCCGCATCTATGCGACTGACGCGGTGCCGAATGATCTGCTGGATGCGGCCCGAGTGGATGGGGCCGGCGAGCTACGGGTCTTTGCGCGGGTGGCGATGCCACTGCTCGTGCCGGGAATGGTCACCATCTTTCTGTTCCAGTTCGTGGCGATCTGGAACAGCTTCTTCCTTCCCTTGATCGTGCTCAGCGATCCCAACCTCTTCCCCGTCAATGTTGGGCTGGCGACCTGGAATTTCGATCCGGCATCGCACGCGGTGCTTTACAACCTGATTGTGACCGGGTCGTTTCTAGCCGTACTTCCGCTGATTGCGCTCTTCCTGTTCCTTCAGCGCTACTGGCGTGCCGGGCTGGCTTTTGGCAGCGTGACGGGGTGATAGACGGCGCCAGAGAGTCTGGCGTCCCGGCGGGCAGGCGGCGATACTACAACGCAACCGTTTTCTCACGAGTACTATTTGCCAATCTTAGACAAGCAGGTACCTGATAATGAGCTTTCCCCGTGATTTCCTCTGGGGCGCGGCAACCTCCGCCTACCAGATCGAAGGCGCAACGCATGAAGATGGCCGTGGTCTCTCCGTCTGGGACCAGTTCGCGGCGACTCCCGGATGCACCTATCAGGGCGAGACCGGTGATGTCGCGGTGGACCACTATCACCGCATGGAGCAGGATGTCGCCCTGATGGCTGACCTGGGGCTGAACTCCTACCGCTTCTCTATCGCGTGGCCGCGCATCCAGCCCGAAGGCACTGGCGCTGTCAACCAGACTGGCCTCGACTTCTACAGCCGCCTGGTAGATCAGCTTCTCGCGCACGGCATCACTCCAGTAGCCACGCTCTACCACTGGGATTTGCCGCTCGCGCTCTTCGAGCAGGGTGGCTGGCGCAGGCGCGAGACTGCCTACGTGTTCGCTGAGTACGCGGCGACGATGATGCAGACGCTGGGTGATCGTGTCCGGTGGTGGATTACGCAGAACGAGCCGTGGTGCCCCGCGTATCTTGGCTATTACGAGGGGATTCACGCGCCGGGAGTCAGGGGGGATATACAGGCTGCCGTGGATGTCGGGCACCATCTGCTGCTCTCGCATGGCCTGGCCACTCAGGCGATGCGCTCGGTTGCTCCAGCCGATACGCGCATCGGTATCGCTCTCAACCTCTTCCCGATCTTCGCTGGCGATGCCCGCGCCGAGACGTTGCGGGTCGTCGAGCAGGCGCACCGCTTCCACAATCGCTGGTTCCTCGATCCGATCTACCGGGGCGAGTATACGCCCGGCCTGTTCAAGGATCTGAGGGCAAACCCACCGCCTATCCAGGACAACGACCTGAAGACCATCAGCGTGCCCACCGACTTTCTCGGCGTGAACTACTACAACCGCTGGATAGTCCGTGCACGTGGTGACGCGCATGCGAGTGGGAACGGGTCGGGCATCGAGTATGTCACCGACCTGCCAGACGCGACTTTCACCGAGATGGGGTGGGAGGTCTACCCGCACGGCTTGGGAATGATCCTCGAAGAAATCGCCCGGAATTACCACCCGCAGACGCTGCTTATCACAGAGAATGGCGCTGCCTTCGACGACGTGTGGAACGGCGATAGCCGGGTGAGCGACCCGAAGCGTGTGCTGTATCTCAGCGAGCATCTGCGCGCGGTCGGTGATGCCATTGCGCACGGCGTCCCGGTGGGAGGCTACTTCGTCTGGTCACTATTTGACAATTACGAATGGGCCGAGGGCTACAGCAAGCGGTTCGGCATGGTCTACGTGGATTTCGCGAGCCAGCGGCGTATCGTCAAAGACAGCGGCAAGTGGTACGCAGGCTTCATCGCCAGCCAGCGCGCGCTTCACGCGGCCCCGCCCGCCTCATTGACGCCGCGGTAGTTGAGGTATCTCATCGGGAGGAGCAGGGCACATGGCCGACGTGAAATTTGAGCATGTCACCAAGCGGTATAGCGAGCAGATGCCCGTCATCAAGGATCTGAGCCTTCATGTGCGCGATTCAGAGTTTCTGGTGCTCGTGGGGCCGTCGGGCTGCGGCAAATCCACGGCGCTGCGCATGATCGCGGGACTCGAAGAGATCTCGGAGGGCGAGCTGTTTATCGGCGAGCGCCTGGTCAACGAGGTGGCGCCCAAAGACCGCGATATCGCGATGGTCTTCCAGAATTACGCGCTCTACCCCCACATGACGGTCTTCGACAACATGGCCTTCGCCTTGAAGCTGCGCCACACCTCCCACGAGGAGATGCAGCAGCGGGTCGAGCGGGCGGCACAGATGCTGGGCATCACCCCCTATCTCAAGCGCAAGCCGCGCGAGCTCTCGGGCGGCCAGCGGCAGCGGGTGGCGCTGGGGCGGGCGCTGGTGCGCGATCCGCAGGTCTATCTCCTGGACGAGCCGCTCTCCAACCTCGACGCCAAGCTGCGGGTGCAGACGCGGGCGGAGATCAGCCGGCTGCATCAGGCGACGGGGACCACCTTCGTCTACGTCACCCACGACCAGGTGGAGGCGATGACGATGGGCGACCGCATCGCCGTGCTCAATGCCGGGATCATCCAGCAGCTCGGCACCCCGCAGGACCTCTATGACCATCCCGCCAACCTCTTCGTCGCCGGGTTCATCGGCTCGCCCTCGATGAACCTCTTCAACGCGAAGCTCATTCGAGGGGATGGTGGTGCTTCGGTGATCATCGCGGGTGATGATGGGACAGCAATGGGCTGGACGCTGCGAGGGCGCGTCACCGACCAACTGGCTGGGCACGCGACGCCTGATGGACGCCCGGTGATTGTGGGCATCCGGCCAGAAGGGTTACAGCTTGCCAGTGGCCTGGAAACGAATACCGTTTCGGCGGTGGCGGACGTGATCGAGCATCTGGGCAATGAGCAGTATGTCTATCTGCGGCTTCCTGGCGCCATCGTGGTAGATACAGCGGAGACGCAGGGGACAATAGCACGCCTACCTGCCGGTGTGCAGGTGCGGGTGGGGCAGACTCTCCATCTCACTGCTGACCCAGATGCCCTGCACCTCTTCGATCCCGCAACCACCAATCGGCTGGCGTGAGAATGCCTGGCATATGCCAGAGAACCCTCCTGGCCTACGACCACTCGGCGCGACCCCAGAAGGTGTTTGCCGCCAGCCGCTCATCACAACGAGGTGTGGGATTGCCAGCCCAACATCGTAAACGACCCTGCTGTGTGGGGGCACCTTCTTCCATTGTGTGGTGGCGCTTAGCAGCATTGACGCAGGAAACCACGTCGGAATCTGACGTACTCAGGCTAGCTCAGGGACGTGTTCGTCTTCGTATCGCTCGATCAGCGTACCAACCACCTCCATGAGCGATGCGAGCGGATGCGTTTCGTCCTCGCCAACACGATCTACCAGCGAATCCATCAACTCGACGAGACGCTGATACTCCTGCTCTGAATGTGGAACGAAGAGCCAGGGGGCCAGATCGGGCCAGAGCCGCTCAACCGACTCAATCCCACTGATGGACATGACCTTATTCCTTCCACTTGCCCTCATCATATTCCTCATGGGTCAAAACAGCCCGGATATAGACTTTCTGCCGATTGTAGTGGATCGCGGCTACCAGACGGACCGTGTTGCCGCCAATATTGAATACCGTTAACTTACCTACCTGATCGGCTGCTGGGAACGTTTGGCGCAACTCCACAAATGAGTGAAACGCCCCTGACTTCATGAGTGTATACCAATGTTGAAGGGCAGACGTTGCATGGGGGTGTGTAGCCGCAAACTCGTTCAATCGTTTGCGCGTTATGACATGCATTCGACCCTGCTGCCCCTTTCGCCATAACGTGTGCCCGGAGTGGCATGACAACAGCACTGCGATAACAACAGTGTACCGCACGGCCCGCCTCGGAGTAAGCGAGCATGCTCATGACAAGATGAGCCGCAAGGATTTAACCCTGCGGCTACGATAGCTTGATAGCTATGATATTGATCCCGTTTGCATCTATGCCCAGCGTGCCAGCCCAAGCTCCAGCGGATTGCTCAGCCCGTTGAAACTTGGCACCACGCGCACGCCATAGACCAGGCTGCCATTGATCGGCGGCAGCAGATGCGCGGTATAGCAGTGCTCGCCCTCGGGTGTCTCGCGGCTCGGCTGCATCACCGTGACCTGCCGGTCGCGCAGGTTGCCGTTCTCGTCACGCGCCGCCACCAGCTCGACACGCACCTCCTCGGGCCGCAGATCGCCCAGTCGCACGCACGCCTCGACCGTCACCGGTTCACCAAACGAGAGACGGCCATCGTGTGGCCCTTCGGCGTGGATGCTGACGTTCGGCCAGGCGGCGCGCACGGCCCCCTTCCACTCGGCAAGCGTGCGGGCCAGCGCATACTTGTTGGCGTCTATCCGCCGCCCGTAGGCCAGCGCGGGCACATAGAGCTCTTCCGTATACTCTTTCACCATGCGGCGCATGCTGAAGGCTGGGGCTACCGTCCGGATGGCCTCGCGCATGACAGCGATCCAGCCGTGGGGCAGGCCATCCGCGCCGCGATCATAGAACAGCGGCACAACCTGGTTTTCCAGCGTCGCGTAGAGCGCCTGCGCGTCCGCCTCGTCGCGGGTATCGTCGTCCTGATACTCGCGCTGCTCTCCAAAAGCCCAGCCGTTCTTGCCGTTGTAGCCTTCTTCCCACCAGCCATCGAGAATGCTCAGGTTGGGCAGGCCGTTCAGGCTCGCCTTCTGACCGCTCGTGCCGCTGGCCTCGTGTGGGCGAACGGGATTGTTCAGCCATAGATCGCAGCCGCTCACGAGATGGCGCGCCATGTCCATGTCGTAATCTTCGAGGAAGACCACCTTCCCGCTGAACTCGGGCCGGCGCGAGAACTCGTAGACCTGGCGGATGAGGTCTTGACCCGGCTGGTCATTGGGGTGCGCCTTGCCCGCAAAGATAAGTTGTACCGGCCTCTCGGGATTGTTGAGCAGCCGCGCCAGGCGCTCAGGATCGCGGAAGATCAGCGTTGCGCGCTTGTATGTCGCGAAGCGCCGCGCGAAGCCAATCGTCAGTGCGTTTGGATTCAGCAGCTCCTGCGTCTCGCGTACCGCCACTGGCCCTTCGCCGTGCCTCTCGCGCTGCCGCGCCAGTCGCGCGCGGGCATAGGCCAGCAACGCGTCTTTCAACTCGCGGTGCGCCGCCCACAGCTCGCCATCGGGAATCTCGCGCACATGCTCCCAGGTGGCTGGGTCATCCAGATGGGCATACCAGCGCTCGCCGAGATATCGCTGAAAGAGTGCGTCCATAGGGCGCGAGACCCACGTAGCCGTATGCACACCGTTGGTAATCGAGGTAATTGGCGTCTCGTCCACCTCAAGCTCTGGCCAGAGGAACTGCCACATGCGGCGCGAGACGTCCCCATGCAGCTTGCTGACGCCGTTGCGCAGTGACGAGAGCCGGATCGCCAGCACCGTCATGCTAAAGGCGGAGCCCCAGCCATTCTCTTCGAGAGCGAGATGATGGAACTGATCGCGGTCGAGCCGCAGTTGCGGCCAGTAGTCGGCGAAGTATTTATCCACCAGATCGAAGCTGAAGGCATCGTTGCCCGCGGCGACGGGCGTATGTGTGGTGAAGATAGCGTTGGCGGCGGCAATCTCGCGCGCCACAGAAAAGCTGACATCCAGCCCCTGCACCAGCTCGCGGCAGCGCTCCAGCCCCAGGAAGGCGGCATGTCCCTCATTCATGTGCCAGACCATCGGATCGAGGCCCAGCGCTCGTATCGCGCGTACGCCGCCGATGCCCAGCATGATCTCCTGCGAGATACGCATGTCGTGATCGCCGCCATACAGCCGGGCCGAGAGGACGCGGTCGCCCGGCGTATTCGGCTCGACATCCGTATCCATCAGGTAGAGCGGGACGCGCCCTACCTGGATGCGCCAGACCTTGGCGTAGACCTTGCGTCCCGGGAGGTCTACGCTAATCATCACCTCGTGTCCGGCGGGATCAAGCGCGGGCTGGGCCGGGACCTGTGAGAAGAGCAGCTTTTCGTACGTGGCCTCTTGCTCGCCCTTCGCGTTGAGGCGCTGGCGGAAATAGCCCTGCGGATAGAGAAAGCCAACGCCGATGAGCGGCAGCCCCAGATCGCTCGCCTCTTTGCAGTGGTCGCCAGAGAGGATGCCCAGGCCGCCAGAATAGATAGGCAGCGATTCGTGTAGCCCGAACTCCGCGGAGAAATAGGCAATCGTATGGTTGACCTCAGCGGGAAACGTCTGGCTGAACCAGGTCGAAGCTGGATGCATATAGGCATCGAAGTCAGCGCAAACGCGGTCGTATTGCGCCAGAAATTCGCCCTCGTGGGCAAGCGTCGCCAGGCGCTCCGGCTCGACGTTCAGCAACACGCGCACGGCGTTATGCTCGGTTGTGTGCCAGAGCTCCGGGCTGATCGTGGCGAAGAGGTGTTGCGCAGGGGGATTCCAGGTCCACCAGAGATTATAGGCAAGCTCGCGCAAGCGCTGAATGCGTTCGGGTATCTCAGGAAAAACGGCCATGCGACCGAGAATCTTCACGAAAAGTCTCCTTACAGTGTGTGCTACGTCGCGAACCCAGTCTGACAACCCAGACGATGGACCGCCGGATAGTCAGCGATGCATCTGCGGCACGCACACGATCATACATCCTCATCATTGTACTCAACTCGGGATAAACTGCCAAAAACCATGCCAATTGCATCCCCTACCCCCAACATCTCCCAATAGAGTGAGGTCCCCGCACTTGTGCGCCAGACATCGGTCCGCTCCATTCCGTTTAAAGAAGGTGAACTCGAACAGTGTTTCAACTTTCTTATCCATCCAGCCGTACACCTTACGCATAGGGCATTGGGTTATGGGCGCGTGGCATGGCCCGATTGCTCTGAAATACTGGACGGCTGGGCAGCCGGGGGGCTAGAATGCACCCCAAGAGCGTCCGGCCTGTATCGAGCGCGACCCTCCATCATGGAGATTTGCCCGAAGCGGCGCGCGGATTCGTCGGATCGAACGGGAGAACACCCATGCCATCTACGACAACTCATTCTCAGACGACTGCTCAAAGCACGGTCAGGTCAGCCTCGCTGCTCTTCCATATGGGCAAGACCGCCACGCTCATTGCGGCGATCATGCGGGATGCCCGGGTGCATTGGCTGCCGAAGTTCTTCTTCGTTGGCGCGCTCGGCGCGCTGCTGCTGGCGCTGCTCTTCCCAGAGTCAATCGTCGATATTTCCGGTGCTTTTGCTCCAGTAGTTGGCTGGGCATTTGATGCGGTCGGTATCCCTGCGGAGGCCACGCTCGACTGGGCAGTGCTCGCTGTGGCAGCGTTCAACCTGCTCAAGCTCTTCCCCACAGATATCGTCGGGGAGCATTACGACCGCCTCTTCCGCAAGTGATCCGCACCGTACCATACCGCGCGTCCGCATCTTCTGAACATCGAACATCCTGAAGGTTCCGCCCTTCAGGATGGCTGGTGTCTTCTCGCAAACACCCCTGCGCCATCGAGCCACTGGATAGCATCTTAGGCGTTGCGACTGATGGGCAGCCTTGCTCAACACTATTCTGCTGGCTCGACAGTGACAGCCTGTGCGGGCAGATCACTATCTCCTCGTGGTCGCATCGCGAGTCCTAGCAGTATCCAGACAATCGCGAATGCCAGTGTCACGGTGTCGAGCATAATCATCACTTTTTGATCGCCCGCATAGTCAGTGCCGGGGCTGACAAGCAGGGCGACAATGGATGCAGCCAGGTTAAGAAGCGGCATCATCCCCACGACCAATGGGAGCCAATTCTGCCGGGGCAGGATGCGGCGCCTAAGCGCAGCGATTCCGTACGCTATCATGCCAACCATAAAGACCATCGATCCCAAGAGTCCCACGAGATAGCCCATCTTCATATAGTGGTTTGGGTCATAGAAATTACAATCGAGCGGAGTGCGGCACCCGTTGGCTTGCGAATACATCACCACGGAGGTCAGTCCATTGCCCAGTTCCGTCAGGAGCATTCCAAGGATTGCTGTGGTGATGGCAATCCACCCCACAGCTCCCATCCGGTCGGCTCCGCGTGCTTGCAAGCCGAGCAAGGCAAGTATGTAGAACAATATCAGCGCAGGGCTCGCCCATGAGACGATATGGACAGGAAATAGGGCGAGGCCGATATGCGATTTCTCGTCCAGCAGTTGTGCGATGGCAATTATCAAGTCTAGCCCAACGAAAAGCGTAGCGACGGCGCCGCCCACGATGGCCGCCAGGCTGCCGAGTCGTATCCAGTGTGTGCGTGTCATATGCCACTCCTCTTGTCGACGCTCCGCGAGCGCGCTTACTATCAGGTCGCCACATGCCAGCAGCCAGAAGCGCCCCAGTTCGACGGCCCCACCCCTATAGGATGTCTCGCGGCAGCAGTCGCGAAACACCTGGACCATCTGCGCGCCATATTCATGACGAAACGCAGGGGGATAGGCGACGAGCAAGCGACGGTATATCAAGACAGAGAGACCCAGCGCCCAGGGCAAGTCGCGGGGAGTTCCGCTCATGACACGCCCTCGATTCCAGGCATACCGCCGGTTTCGGGCAGCAGCCGCCGTGCCTCCGCCTCGCGCACCAACCGGGCAAGCCGCATCGCCTCCGCCTGTGCCACATGCCGCCCGAAGCCTGTCAGCCGATAATAGCGGCGGCGCTCGTCATCCAGGGTCGGATCGGGGCGCTCGTCGGACTCCTCGATCATGCCCGCCGCAAGCATTTGCTTGATCGAACGGTAGAGCGTGCCAGGGCCGATGCGCATTTGGCCATCGGTTGTCGCCGCGATCTCCTGCATGATGCCGTAGCCGTGTCGCTCACCATTGGCCAGCGCGAGCAGGATGTGGAACACGGCTGGAGTGAGCGGAAGGAGACTCTCCGGCTCGTAACGCGTAGCCATGCTGCTCTCCTCTGTATGCTCCATATCGGATATATCTAACGTGGATATAGTATGTCGAAGCAAGCGACATGTCAATGGAGGCATGGAATCGTGGGAGTTTCGGGTTATTCCGCAGTGACCGAATGATCGGCTGTTTGTTGTGGCGAGCCGTAGCGGCGGAGGAGCTCGCCCAGCGACATCCATGTCTCGATGGGCTCGGTCTCGTAGGTGGTGCCGTGCTGGAGCCGCTCGCGTCCGCGCGGGTTGTAGAGCACCATGAGGCCCATCAGGAAGAAGCGGTCGAGGCGGGTACGAATGCTGGTGGGGCGCGTGCGGGTCGTGAAGCCCAGGCGCGGCGCGCTTCTGCCCAGCAGCGTGTAACCATAGAGCGCGCGCACGCCTTCGGGGAAGCCGCCCGCCGCTACCCACTGCGCCAGCGCCCGCAGGTCGCCGCGCAGCATCCGTAGGAGCTTCCAGGGTGTCTGGCCCGCGATTCGTGCCACCGCCCGGTTGTTGATGTGGATCACGGCAATGCGGTCGCCGCGCTTGACGTATGTGCCGTCGGGCAGCGTGATGGGCTTGGCATCGTAGCGTCCAAATTGCACCTCGATCACATGATAGGGCGCGTTCGGAATCGGCTGGTGGGGCATGACCCGTAACGTCAGCCATTCCCAGAACGTCCAGAAGCGCAGAAATCCCCGCGCCTGGCCACTGCGCGAGCCAAAGACCAGCCGCCACCATGCCCGAACGGGATGTTCCCCGCTTGCCGTGGATGCCGGGCCTGTCATGGAGGGTTGCCCCGGAACGCTCCGCACTGCGAAGATGAAGACCGCACCCGCGAGCATGCAGATCGCCGCCAGCACGAAAACGATCCGGTAGCCAAGCGCGGTCTGCCCCGCCTGGCCGCTCAGGTGGAGGATGATGGCGCCGACCAGCGGCGCGAGGAGCGTCGGGAAGGTGGATGCGGTGCTCCAGATACCCATGTCTTTGCCCGCGTTTTGTGCCACTGGCAAGACATCTACCGCCAGCGCCCAGTCTACGCTGCTATACGCGCCGAAGCCGATGCCGAAGAGCAGCCCCAGCGGCCAGAGGGGTGTGCCAGGCGGGAGGACAAGAAACCCTGATGCGGCCAGCGCCATGCAGCCCGTTGCCACGCAGACCAGCGGCACGCGGCCCAGTCTCATCCGTAGCCGGTCGGAGAGAATGCCCAGCCCGAGCGCGCTCGTCGCCGCGCCCACCAGCGCCAGCACCGCCAGCGCCACCGTCTGATTGACGAAGTTGCTCGCGCCCGCGACATTGGCAAAGTAGTATTCGATGAACGTCATGAAGAGGGCGAGTCCAAGCATAACCGACGCGCGCGTGAGAAAGACCCAGGTAAAGTTCGCGTGCCGCCAGGGAGAGATCCAGTCAGCTGCCAGTCTCCTGCGCCAGTTGCCCTGCTCGCGCTGACCGCGACCCCCAAGGAGGGATTCCAGCGGGGTCTCGTGGACGCCGAAGACCGTTATCAGCACTCCCAGGATCAATATTACTGAGGTCAGGAGATAAAACACCGCGCTGCCGCCTGTGATGACATCCGCGGAGACCGCATAGGATGTGATCGAGCCGAGCAGCACAGCGGAAAGCGCAAGGCTTCCGGCGTTCCCAAGGATGGTCATCAGGCCGATATAGCCCGATTGCTCGCCGCGCTGCTCCAGGGGAACCATGTCGGGCAGCAATCCCTGGTAGGCGCCGGCAATCACCGCGCTGCCAAGCTGGAAGATCAACAGCCCGACAAAGAGTGCGCTCAGCGTGACCGGACGGGCGAGGACGACTGCTCCGAGCACTTCGACGACGGTGCCTAGAGCGATATAGGGGCGCCGACGCCCAAGGGCACCTGTGGTACGGTCTGATATCGCGCCGATGATCGGGGGGATGAACAGCGCAACCAGGCTGCCCGAGGCCGTGAGCCAGCCCAGGAGCGTAGCCTGCTGCGCATTGCCCACGCTGCCTGGCGCAACGAACAGCAGCACCTGCACTGGCAGAACGATAGGGAGCAAGGCCGCCGTCTGGAAGTTCAGAGAGAACCACAGCACACTGAGGCGCAAGTGGCCGCTCAAGGAGACGTGTTCGGCACGCCCAGCGGTATCTGCCTCGTTGTGCAGGTTGTGGAAGTTCATCTGGCAACTCCCGGTCCACTTGCGCACTCAACGGCATCGACTGTCTGCACTATACAGCGAGCGCCGTATTTTGGATAGAGTGCTTCAGAGGGCGCCTGGCTTTCCCTGAGGGCGCTGTGAGGAGGCTAGCCCGCGATGCTGCAGCACCGTTCTGCCACGCGGCTCACGTGGCTCACGTGGCTCACGTAACTCGCGCGGGTCACGTGCCGGCGACTGGTGTCTGTTCCCCGGATGCCTCCACCTGCCCTACTGGAGCGGGGCGAAGCGAGGCGAGATCGAAGTTGGGATCGACCAGCGCCTGTGGATCGGGAACCGGCACACCCTCAGCGATCAGGTCGCGCACCAGATCCGTCTGCGCATCGTCGTTGATCATCAGGTCGGCGCGCAGCATACCGTCGACAATGAAGTATGCGCTGAACTGGTCGTGCGTAGGAGTCCCGCGCACGACTAGCTGCGCCGCATTGCTGGGGTAGCCCAGCATATTGATGGAGAGATCGAACTGGACCGAGAAGAAATACGGCACATGACGATAGACATCGTCGCCACCCGCCATGTTGATGGCGGCGGTTTGTCCGCTGGCAATCGCGTTGTCCCAGTGTTCGAAGTGCATTCGCCCGACGATGGGATCAGGGTAGGCGGCAATATCACCGGCAGCATAGATGTCAGGCGCGGACGATTGCAGGTGATTGTTGACGACGATGCCGTGGTCTGGATCGACTTCTAAACCGGCCTGTTGCGCCAGCTCGCTGTTGAGGTGAATGCCCACGCCGATAATCGCCAGGTCGCAGGGAATCAACTCGGGCTCGGTTGCGGCGCTGGTGCTCATCGGTGCCACCTGCACGCCGGCCACCCGGCCATCCTCGCCCGCCGTGAAGCCGGTCACCGCGTACTCATACCGCATCGTGGTGCCGCGGCGCTCGTACTGTGAGTAGAGATAGTGCGACACTGCGGAAGGCACGATGGATGCCCATGGGCGACTCTGCGGCTCGACGATCGTGACCTTCGCGTGGCGGAAGAGCGCATTAGCGGCGGTTTCCAGCCCGATGAATCCAGAACCGACGACGACGACGCGCTTGTCTGGCTGTTCCAGCTCGCCGCGAATGGCGTCGGCGTCCGCGAGCGTGCGCAGGTAATAGATACCCGGCAAGGTGGCGTTGGGTACGTTGAGCGTGCGCGGTCGCCCGCCCGTCGCCAGCAGCAGCCTGCCATAGTTGAGCGGCTGTGCGTCGGCCACACGCACGCTCTTGCTGGTGGGATCGAGCGACACTGCCGCGCCGTGCAGTAGCTCGACGTGGTTGGCGTCGTACCATTCCGGCTCATGCACATAGATCCCGCCGTTGCCGTAGGTGCCCGGCGCATTGATCTCCGCCCGCAGATACTCTTTGGAAAGCGGTGGACGATTATACGGTCGCTGCGGCTCCTGGCAGACAATGACAATGCTGCTGTTGGCGTCTCGTTTGCGGATCTCTTCCGCGGCGGTGGCCGAAGCCAGCCCTCCGCCAATGAGCAGATAGTCCACGGTTCGCCCTGAGCGTGCCGATGCCATACGTTGCCTCCTCCTCATCTCTGCGGACCGAGCCGCAGTGCCATACGCGTATCGCATAATGTGGGCCTGACACGCGTGATACAATCGGATGTGCCGCGCCTGGTGAATGGGCTGGGTCGATTGCGGCATGTGCGATGACAACGACATGGGCGCGCAATGAGGCGCGAGGAGTTTGGCTGTGGCGAAGCGGGCGAATCAGAATCACAAGAGCACGGGGGAACCTTCACACCATACGCACCGCGCGGCGGTGACGATTGGTGGGCAGGGCGAGGGTGGCCTGACCCTGGCAGATGTTGTGGCGGTGGCGCGCGAGGGCGCGGTGGTACGGCTGGCGCCCGAGGCGGCGGATCGCGTGGCGATGGCGCGCGCGTTCATCGAGCGTATCGGCTCTGAGGGGCATACGGTCTACGGCGTGACGACAGGATTTGGCCACCTCAGTAGTGTCAAGATTTCCACAGAGAATCTGGCCGACCTCCAGCGCAATCTGATTCGTAGCCATGCCAGCGGCGTTGGCGAGCCGTTTGCACCGGATACCGTGCGCGCGGTGATGCTGCTGCTGGCGAACAGCCTGGCGCGGGGCCATTCGGGGGTGCGTGTCGAGGTGATCGAGTTGTTGCTCGGCATGCTTAACGCGGAGGTGACGCCTGTCGTGCCGAAGCGCGGCTCCGTCGGTGCGAGCGGTGATCTTGCGCCGCTGGCCCATCTCGCGCTGACGCTCATTGGCGAGGGCGAGGCGGAGTATCAGGGTGAGCGGATGCCTGGCGGCGAGGCGCTCGCGCGCGCGGGACTCACCCCCCTCGTGCCGGGTGCGAAAGAGGGGCTGGCACTCATCAACGGTACCCATGTGATGGAGGCATGCGGATCGCTGGCCGTGGCGGATGCCTGGCGACTGGTGCGCGCGGCGGAGGTGGCCGTGGCGATGTCGCTGGAAGCGCTGCTTGGCAGCTACGTGCCGCTGGATGCCCGCATTCACACGCTGCGGCCACAGCCTGGCCAGCGACAGACGGCGGCGCGGCTGCGTGCGCTGCTGGCGGAGAGCGAGATCAACCCCAGCCATGTCAATTGCGGACGGGTGCAGGACCCTTACACTCTGCGCTGCGCACCCCAGGTGCTTGGGGCGGCGCGTGATGCGCTGGCCTATTGCGCGGGCGTCTTCGACAACGAGCTGGACGCCGTAACCGATAATCCGCTGATCTTCGCGCAGGATGGGGAGGTGTTGAGCGGGGGGAACTTCCACGGGCAGCCACTGGCGCTCGCGCTCGACTTCCTGGCGATTGCGCTGACGCAGGTGACCAGCTTTTCTGAGCGCCGCACCTATAGCCTGCTGGAACCGCACGCCTGGGATACCGGGGCGAACGCGCTCAAGCCGTTCCTGACGCCGGAGCCGGGCCTGAACTCCGGCTACATGATCGCCCAGTATGTCGCGGCAGCGCTGGTGAATGAGATGAAGGTGCTGGCGCATCCGGCGAGCATCGATTCTATTCCCACCTCGGCGGGCATGGAAGATTTCGTTAGCATGGGGTCAACCGCTGCCATCAAGCTGCAACAGTTGCTGCCGCTGGCCTGGCGTGTCATCGCCATCGAGCTCATCTGTGCCGCGCAAGGGCTGGAGTTCCGCAAGCCGCTCCAGCCAGGGAAGGGTGTCGCCAGCGCGTACGACGCCGTGCGTGGCATCGTGCCCTCGCTCGCAGCCGACCGGCCTCCATCGCCTGATATCGAGGCGCTGGCCGCCGCGCTCCAGTCCGGCCTGCTCGACTCGCTCGCCCCGGATAGTGACCGTGCGTAATGGCCTGTTGGGCTGAGGTCTATGGCGTATTGAGCCACAGAACGCGCCTGGAACGATAAGCCGCCGATAGCCGTTACAGGAGGGGAAGAGACGATGTCTCACCAGGAGCCACAGCGCGAAGTGGCGGTTGCCGAGGAGCGCGGGCGGCTCTTTGGGCTGCGGCAACGCCTGTATGGCGCCGCGACCGAGCGCATGCTCGCGGCAGCGCATCTCCGGCCGGGAGATGAGGTCCTGGATATAGCGGCGGGAACTGGCGACCAGAGCCGTGCGGCGGCACGCCTGGTTGCGCCGGGAGGGAGTGTTCTGGCGACCGATATTTCCCCGGAGATGCTGGAGATTGCCGCTCGCCAGACGCGGGAAGAAGGCGTGCGCAATGTGACGTTCCGCGCGATGGATGCCGAGCAATTAGACCTGCCAGACAACAGGTGCGACGCGGCCATCTCACGGCTCGGCCTGATGCTCATTCCGCAGAGGCACCGAGCGCTCGCGGAAATACGGCGTGTGCTCAAGCCCGGGGGCCGATTGGCGTCTCTCGTCTGGTCAGCGCGGGAGCGCAGCCCCCTTTTTACGGTTTACGTGGACTTCGTGAAACGTCTGGCCCCAGAGGAAATGCGGGCTGATCCTTTCTCTCTCGCGGATGAGGGGCTATTCGCGGATGCACTTCGCACGGCGGGATTCCGCGAGGTACAGGTGCGCCCTGTTGCTATCACGTTTCATTTCTCGTCATTTGAAGAACTGCGGCGTTGGTGGGGGACTCCGTTCGAGGGTGCGTTGGCAACGCTGGAAACCCAGGAGGAGAGGCAACGCGCGCTCGAAGATGTGGGGCACGTGGTACAGTCGTACGAAGGGCCGGAGGGAATCATTTCGCCCGCGGAATTGCTCCTGGGAGAAGGGATGAAATGACATCTCTCCTGAGCGAAGTCACTGGCGTCGAGGGGAGAGATGTCGCAACAATCTCTTTGACGATTACGCCCCTGGCATCTTGAGCGCGACCGCCTTGCGTAGCGACTCCAGATCGCGCACGGTCATCATCAGCTCGTGGGAGAGCCGGCTCACTTCGCGTAGATCGTGGTAGTAGTTCATCTGCATATCGATGCCCATGAGCAGCCCCAGTAGCATCGCTTCTGGCAGCGCCTCTCGCTCAAGGGCAGAGAGCGGCCGCATCCGGTGGTACGCGGCGACGGTCGCCCGCAGGAGGGGTGGCCGCCGGTCGCCCAGGCCCCAGGCCAGATCGAAGAGCGCGGTGTCTTCATGGGCGCGCTCGAAATCCAGCACACCGCTGATCGTGGCGTTGGCCGATTCGCCGCGCCAGAGCACGTTCGACAGGGTAAAGTCGCCGTGAACGACGAACTTGGGCAATTGCGGATACAACTCGCCGAAATAGCGCGTCGCCAGGCGATCACGCACGAAGCCGAGCAGATCTTCGGGCAATTCGGGAATGGGCTGCCAACTCTCCAGCACGCGATCTACCGTCTCCAACGTCCACGCGTTCCACGGCTGAAACGCGCTTCCCTCCGGCGTGCAGGTCTCTAACGCGTTGTGCAGCGATCCCAGCATTTCCGCTGCTTTGGGGCGTCCCCACATCCAGTCGTTTTCGCTCGCCTGGTGGCCATCGCGAGCGGCATAAAGTGCCCAGGATGACCCCGCGCCCTCATAGAAAGGTGCCCCACTCGTGTCATTGATCACCCGCGGAACCGGCAGCCCTTCCTCAAAGAGATGAGCGAGGATGCTATGGGTATAGTAGATGGATTCCACGGGATACCAGTCATGAAAGCGCTTGAGGAAGTAGCGTTTGTTGCCCGCGGTAACCTCCCAGTAGTGGGCGCGCGGGCGTTGGGTTGGAGTGGCGGCAGGTTTCTGGAACTGCCAGTCGCGCAGGGGATAGTGGTCGAGGACTCCTTCGACGACGGATGTAGAGTTCCATTCATCGAACGTGAGCGTGCCTCCGGCAAGGCCGAGGGTCTCAGCACACTCTTCACAGCCGATCAGTTCTCCAGCGGGATTCACGACCAGAAGATCATTGAGCGGACGGCCACACGATGGGCAGGATAATTGCTGCGGCGTAGGGGGCGACTTCGGAGCGGGCATGGAATCTCCTTAGATAGACTGCTCGGCGCCGTGTGTCCGGCATAGCCGTTGAAACGTGCTTCCCTGCCTCGCCTCGTCAGACACGGTTCCTTTGCACCCGTAACTCCACACTTGCATACGACATTCTTCAGCATTCTTCAGCGTCGAAGATCAGATCGCATCACCAGCACCACAAACGCACCAGCGATCCGGCGAGCATTGTGGAGCGCTGTCGTCGTGTCATAATCTCCCCGCTGAGTCCAAACAGCCGAACAGACGAGCACACCAGGGAATCATCTGCAGCTCAGGGGGCAACCACATCCTGTGGTTTCCGGCTGCATCAGTGATTACTCCCGGAATGGTAGCCGGGACAATTCGTGGGCTGGCGACCACTCATCCGCTACTCTGGATGTGTCGTGCGTCGCTCCGTGGTGACGCGAAGTCGCTTCCTCAGTCCTGAATTTCCGGGGACCTTCCGGTACGCTGGCAGCATAACACAGAAGGCCCATCCGTGCAAAGACTGATGAGTTCAAGGGGCTATTGGGCCAGGACTACTGGGGGATTCATTTGGGCTATGAGCGTGACGCCTCGCCCACCCGCACCTCTCGGCTCGCGAGCCACGCCTTGATACGTGAGAGCGCCAACTCGATCTGCTCGATGGAGTTGGCATACGACAGGCGAATGTAGCCTTCGCCAAACGCGCCGAATGCCGTGCCCGCCAGCACCGCGACGCCCGCCTCATCGAGCAGTTGATCGGCCAGCGCGCGTGAGGTCAACCCTGTGGCGGTGATATTGGGGAAGGCGTAGAACGCGCCCCCTGGGGTCGCGCAGGTGAGTCCGGGGATATCGTTCAGCCCGGCGACAATCACATCGCGGCGCTTGTGGAACTCCGCCACCATGTCGTCCGATGGCTTCTGCGATCCGGTCAGCGCGGCGACGCCCGCCATCTGAGTGAACGTGGCGGTGCAGGAGTTGCTGTTGGTCATGAGCCGGGTGATGGCAGAGACCATCTCGCGCGGGAAAAGGCCATAGCCCAGCCGCCAGCCGGTCATGGCATAGATTTTCGAAAAGCCATCGAGTATTATGGTCCGCTCGCGCATGCCTGGCAGCGCGGCGATGCTGACGTGCTCGCCGCCATAGAGCATCCGGCTGTAGATCTCATCGGAGAGTACCATCAGGTCGGGATACTTCAGCACCGTCGCGGCAATCTGCTCCAGGTCGCTCCGGCTGAGGATGCCACCGGTAGGGTTGTGGGGTGAGTTCAGGATGATCAGGCGCGTCCGCTCGTTCACGTTTGCGCAGAGCTTCTCCACATCCAGCGAGAAGCCGCGTGCCTCCTCGATCTGCGCGGGCACGGGTCGTGCCCCGACGAACTGGATCATGGATTCGTAGATGGGGAAGCCGGGGTTGGGGTAGATGACTTCATCGCCCTCTTCGCACAGCGCGAGGATGGAGAAGAACATGATCGGCTTGCCGCCCGGCGTGACGACGACATCCTCTGGAGTGAATGCGATCCCGCGCCGCTGGGTTGCGTCGTGGGCGATAGCCTCGCGCAGGTCTGGAATGCCGGGAGCGGGCGTATAGTGCGTATAGCCGTCGGCCAGCGCCTGGCGGGCCGCTTCGATGATGTAAGCAGGCGTCGTGAAGTCTGGCTCGCCAATCTCCAGATGGACGATCTGTTTGCCCTGTGCTTCGAGCGCCTTCGCGCGCGCCAGCACCTCGAACGCGGTCTCGGTGCCTAATTGTCCCATGCGATGTGCAAACTTCATTGTTTCTTCTCCAACACTCGCGGCACTGCGAGTAGTTTGTGTGAGTCCTACGGTCAGCCAGTACGGGCGGATGGCCGGGAGGTGTTCGCCGCTACCCCCTCGACGCATGATAGCACGATTCGCACCGTGCCGTGCTGTTGCTACCAGCCGGATACTACCGGTCGCATGCTACCAATCGCGAGGCAGTGCCGAGCGCCCCTGGCCGAGCGTGTCGTTGTTCAGCCCGGTAGGGAGCGGCTCGCCCTTCAGCCCGGCAATCAGGTTGCGTGCGGCGATATCAGCCATCTTGCCACGGGTCACGCGGCTGGCGCTGGCGATGTGCGGCACGACGAGGCAGTTGGGCAGGTGGACGAGTGGCGATTCGGCGGGCAGCGGTTCCGGCTCGGTCACATCGAGCGCGGCCCCGGCGATCTGGCCGCTTTGCAGCGCTTCGAGCAGCGCATCGGGGTCCACGACCGGCCCGCGCGACGTGTTGATCAGAATCGCGCTGCGCTTCATCCGGGCAAACCGCTCGTGGTTCATCAGATGGTGCGTCTCGGGCGTGAGCGGCGTGTGGATGCTCACGAAGTCCGCCTGGGCAAGCACATCCTCCAGGGGGGCGTAGGTCAGGCCGAACTGCTGCTCGAAATCTTCACGCCGGACGACGTCGTAATAGAGCACTCGCATATCAAACCCTACAGCGCGCCTGGCCATCTCAACGCCGATGCGCCCCAGCCCGATCAGGCCGAGCGTCGCGTGATGCACATCCGCGCCCAGCAGCAGCATCGGTCCCCATGTCTTCCACTTACCCGCGCGCACATAGTCTGCTCCCTCGACAATCCGCCGGGCCGCCGCCATCAGCAGCGCAAAGGCGAAATCGGCTGTCGTCTCGGTCAGCACACCGGGCGTGTTGCCCATCAGCACGCCACGACTGGTTCCCGCTGGAATATCCAGATTGTCGAATCCCACGGCGTAGTTGCTCACGACGCGCAGGCGTGGGCATGCATCCAGCAATTCAGCGTCGATCTTATCAGTTAACAGGCTGACCAGCCCATCGGCGTCGTGCGTCTCGCGCAGGATGACGTCGCGTGGCGGTGGCAACTCATCTTCCCAGATGGTCGCGTCGCAGAATGCGCGGATTTGATCGAGTCCTTCATCGGGAATGATGCGCGTCACGAAGACTTTTGGCTTGCCCATATGCTCCCTCCGCTCCTGCTTCTTTGCGGTATTCGACACTTATGCTGGGTGCGGTTCTGCCTCTGACACACGCGACGTCGCGTTGCCTGGCCTGTCTCCAGTGTACCGTACAGGGCGCCTCTCCGTGCCACAGTCAGCCCGCGCAGGGGGATTCGCGCGGTTGCATGTATGGTTGCATGCATGCGCGTAGCTATTCGTCACCCAGCTTGCTTTCCGGAACGGCACCGTGCGGTACACTGTGGAATGGACGCAGGCCAGGGCATACTACCATCCCCCCAGCGGCCGTGCGCCTCGACCACATGTAATTGTACCGAACCACCACTGCTATGGCATCTGCAGCAGAGATGTCATCTATGACATATGGTGGGGGTTCGTACTCTGCCTGGGCATATTTGGGATATGTTTGAACATGGTTGTCCCTATGCGGGAATTTCGTTGCCCGAAGAAGGAAGAACAGGCGCGCCGGGTGAAACGGGGAGAAGGGCAGGCAGAGCGTGACGGATAGCAGCAATTCAGGAAACGCCAGGAGAACGCCACGATTCGCAGCGCTATCGCCGCTCAGACAGGTGTCTGGCGAGGCTGCCGCTCCGCCCGCCCAGCATCGTGCATTTCGGCGCCTGCATACGCACCAGCAATTCTTGCCCCTGCTGGTTGTCACGACGGTGCTGACCTTGCTGGTCATTCTCGTCGCGGGGTATGCGGCCACGCGTGCCAATGCGCTGAGCGCCGCTGAGGCGAGCGCCAGGACGAACGCACGGATCGCCCGCGAGGTGATTAGCGAGCGCGGTCAGTTTCCCGCCATCGCCAATCATCGGCTGGTTGCGACCAGCGGCACGAACAGCAGCTATCCGCTGGTCAACGATACCTGGGTAGTAGATCACGTGCGCCAGTTGACGGGTGACCAGGCGGTAATCTATCAACTGGCGGACGCGAAGAACCCGTCGCTGCGGTCCGTTGCCTCGAATCTGCCCAAAACCGATAGCCAGGGACATGCCATCGCCAACACGCGCGCGACCGGCCAGTTGATGCCTTCCGGCGCTCAGGCGGCGATCTTCGGCTCCTGTGGCGGGCACGTGGATGGTGGGATGGCGTGCTATGCCTCCTATAGCGGCACTGTGACGATCGGGAGCACGAGTTATGTGGCCGCGTTCACGCCGCTGCTCGATCAAAGCGGCGTGCTCGTTGGCGCGGTGGGCGTACTGACGCCGCTCGATGAGGTGTTGGCGGCTCCGAAGCAACTGGCGATCATGCTGCTCTCGATGGGGCTGCTCGTCGGGTTGATCGTGCTGGTGGTAGGTACATGGGTGGCCGGGCGGTTCCCCAATCGCCTCCTGCAGCAACTCGATAGCCAGCTCGATACGATGGCTCATGCCGCCACGGAGCTTGGGCGGCTGGCGCACCAGCAGCAGACACGCCTCCAGCGCCAACAGCGTACCGCGCGCCAGGTGGGTCAGTGTGCGGTGCGGTTGGAGTCGCTCACCTCGACGATGGAGAACGGCCAGTCGGATCTGCGGAAGACGACGACCGCAATCTGGGAAGAGGTGTCGCAGCCCGGCATCGCGATTGATCTCCAGACGGCGCTGCGGCTGGCACGCGAAGCGGCGGTACGCGCCTCGGCGGTCGGCATGGCAAGCGACGAGACACGCCAGCATGCGCGGCAGGTCATCACCCTGATGAATCGGGTTCTCGCTGAGGGGCGGGCGCTGGCACAGGAGGGTTTGCAGGCGGAGAGTCACGCCAGGGCGCTGGCGGAGACGCTGGACCACATGGAGACGGACCTCGGCGAGCAGCTGGTTCCTCGCCGCTACGATCTGGGCAGTACCCCGCTCATTCGTCAAATGGGCGGCGTCTCACAGCGCCTGCGCCAGTTGCTCAAGCTGGATGAGCAGAGCACCATCGTGCTGCCCAGGCCAGCTTCCAATAACTCTTCGGCTCGCCCGCGCAAGCGCATGACCGACGCACCCAGTAGTCTGCCTGGCGGTCTGCCGCTCCAGGACACCGAGGGGCGGTCCCCGTCCGTCTCATCCCATAGCAATGAGCCAATGAGCGAGATTCCCGGACGCGGTGAACACGGCTTCCAGTCGCCCGCGGACCCGCATGTCTCGGGCAGCCGGCACGGAGGCTGGCGATCGGCGGGTGACTCCTCGCTATCGCCGGGATGGCTGTCGCCGGGCTTTCCCAACCAGGACGAGCTGCCTCCGCGAGGGCCGAACGATAGCTACTGGCTGAACGATTGACAATATGTCGCGCCAAACTGCATCGCTCTGATAGGTCAGGCTGTTGTATTGCCCGCAAGCTCCCTCTTGACGCGTTATGAATCCACCATTACGCTGAGTATACGGGGGTTTCGCGGAGAAAGGACGGCAGCGGATGACGGCGGTGGTAGGCATTGTGATGGGCAGCGACTCTGATCTGCCGACGATGCGCGGCGCGGCGGAGATATGCGACCGTTTCCAGGTCGAATATGAGATGCGCATCGTCTCGGCGCACCGCACACCAGACGATATGGCGGAGTATGGGCGGACGGCGCACGCGCGCGGGCTGCGTGTCATCATCGCGGGTGCGGGTGGCGCGGCGCACTTGCCGGGGATGCTGGCGGCGCATACCCCCCTGCCAGTCATTGGTGTGCCCGTACCGACGGAGTATTTGCGCGGACTGGATGCGCTGCTCTCCATCGTGCAGATGCCCCAGGGGATACCGGTCGCCACGGTCGCCATCGGCAATGCGCGTAACGCCGGAATCCTCGCGGTACGCATCCTCGCGGCGAGCGACTCCAACCTGCAGCAGCAGATGATCGCCTATCAGGCGGAGATGGCGATTGCCTCACGCCAGAAGAACGTTGCCCTGCGCACTCAGCAGTCGGGCGGCTAGCCAAAGCTGCCCGACTGCCATTGTGGATAACTCCTGTGGATAACCCCCACTCACCCTGTGGATAACTTGTACTTCACAGCTATAGTCTCTCCATGTCCTGGCGCCCTCTCGGATTCCCTTGCCATCGTGTATGGTGGGTCTGCTTTTCCCCTCGACTGTCCGCATGCGCCAAACCGTGTAAACATCATTGAATACCTGTGGGGGCAAGACGGTTCTCTCGCAACCCACGTGCAGTCCGGGAACGGCGTCATCGGTGAAGACATTCATGAGCGGCGAGCTCACCAAGCTGGGCTTTGTCGCTACGAACCAGGCATTGTGTGGCATGACTGGCTGGGTTATCAAGAACAATCTGGCCATCAAGTGGGATATGAGCGGCCCAGCGAACTGGTCGCTGAACTCCTGCCAGTGATGATCTGACGCGCGTGCGCACGTATATCCACGAGCCGCCGTTCTTCCGAGTGTGAAAGCGGCGGCTCGATCTTTCTCTGTCGGGATGTGTCAGCCCGATTGGCTACTCTTCGGGCAGGTTCTCCCTCGTCCAGGTGCCCACGCGCTTGATCGTATGCGCGCCGTGAGCCATGAGCGTTTCGTGCGCGCGTTCCACATCCGCGCT
>DASUWS010000044.1:0-7853 GCA_036378295.1 Ktedonobacterales bacterium | reverse complement strand
TCCGTTTATGCTGGCGCGCATCGATGACCAGCTCATGCCCATGGTCAAGCAGTTGCAGCAGCCCGTCTCAGCGTACTTTTTGCAGCACTTCCATATTACCACCAGTGGCTTCTTCACCGATCCACCGCTCTTGCTCGCCCTCCAGGTCGTGGGGGCCGACCGCATCCTGTTCGCAGTCGATTACCCATTCAGCACGAATGAGCAGGGGCGTGCCTTCCTGGATCACGCCTCGATCAGTCCAATGGACAAAGAGAAGATCAGTCACCTGAACGCTGAGCGACTCCTGGGCTTGGCGTCCGTCTGACGGTCCGACGCATCACGACTGCCGCCAGATGACGAGGGAGACGGCGCACGCCCTGGATGCACTGACAGCATCTGGGGCGTCCCTTCGTTGAGTTCTACAGCAGCAGATGTGCGCGGAGACGTAAGTGCAGCAGGCGAGTCGGTTAGCCTTCGCGTCCTCGACATACGGATTCATCCAGACGGACCAGACGGACCAGACGGACCAGACTGAACCGCCATCAGGGGTCCATCAGCGGCTCCTATGCCCGTCTCCTCTGTGACCGGGAAGCAGCCCGTTTCATCCCAGCGACCCTGGCACCCTCCCATGGCGTCCAGACGGAGGGGCGTGCTACGCTTCTTGGGCAGCACAGGGTTCCAGTTGGACGTCGCACGCATTCCGCGCTGGCGGCACCTCGTGTTTGGAGGGTAACGCGATGCGAGTACTGTTCGTGGCCGGGTTCGGTCCTATCGTTCGTGACCGCGAGGCGAGTCGGCGCCTCTATGGCGATGGCTTGGGCATCCGCCTGGACGCCGAGGACGACGGCTACCTGCACACTGAGCGGCTGGCCGGGGTGAAGACCTTTGCGCTCTGGCCGCTCGCGCAAGCGGCGCAGTCGTGCTTCGGCAGCCCCGAGTGGCCCGAGCACATCACCGTCCCGCAAGCCTGGCTCGAGTTCGACGTGGACGATCTGGAAGCCGCGACGGCGGAGTTGCGTGCCAAGGGGTACGCCATCTTGGTCGCTGCCCGCGTGGAGCCGTGGGGCCAGACCGTCACACGCCTGCTTGCTCCAGAAGGGATCTTGGTGGGGATTACCTACACCCCATCGATGCGCAGCCCGGATAGCAGCCCGGATATGGGCACAGCCTCTAGCTCAGAGGCACCGACGTCGCTCCCGCCGGAGGAGACGGCGTGACAGCGCGCACCGGTGATACTGTCTCCGCTACGGTCTCACACTCCCCCGTGTTAGAGTGCGGCGCGGGATGAGTGAGGCGGATCCATGAGCGACTCGCGCTTATTGGCGCCTGCGGCATCGATACGCCTGAAAGCGCTGTTGCGCACGTCGGTGTCGGTAGTGATCGAAGATCTGGTGATCCGCCGTCTCCACTCGGTAGTAAAGTGGCGATGTTTCTAGTGCGTTGGCCGGGGAGAACGGGGACGTCGCTGGACTATATGCCGGACTACATGTGGTACAATAGCCGCCAATGATCGTGCGCTCGCCGGAAATTCCCGCGAGTAAGAGATCTCTCCGCGGCGCGGCGGACGGGCAACGGTGCTCTCTATGCGAAACGACCTGCTCGTAGACCTACTCAGACGTGCGGCGCGGGCGTCCCCAACATTTGTGCGGCGCTCGCTCTTAATTCAACTCGTCAGTGTCTACCTGCTGTTCGTGACCGTGGTGCTGATCGCGGGGGTAGCGGTTAACGCCGTCGTCGAACAGCGTTTGCGGGCGGAGGTCGAGGCGGCCGACCAGGCTCTGGCTCAGGAGATTGCGCTCGATACCGGCGCCAAGTTGATAGGCGCGGAGGACTCGGTCCGCAAGATTGGCCAGATGGCCCTCAGCGCCCCTTCCGATGACGCCAAAGCCCGCGCATTTGATGCATTCATGGCAGCCAGCAGCGACATCGATCACGTCTATTGGCTGGATACGTTCGGCGCTATCGTCGTGTCGGAGCGAGCGCCAAACATGCCGCCTGATACCGTCGGCATCGGCGCCGAGTTCTCTCCGCCTGGTGTCGTGCAGCGCATAACGGATGAAATCAAGCACAAGCCCGGATCCACCGCCCCTGTGATCGAGGTGGGCATCGCCGTCGAGACGACGCTTCAGCCTGGCGTGATCATTGCCGAGCCAGTCTATGCAGCGGACGGGCGCCCCGCCGGAATCGTGGCGATCGATCTGTCACTTGGCGAGTTGAGCACGCCGCTTGTGAAGGTCGCTCAGAGCCAGCAGCGTAAACTTTCGATCAGCGTGGTTGACGACCACGGAGATCTCATTGCCACGGACTATCCCGATCCGAGTCGCTACCTTATCTCGATGCGTGGAGCGCTGCCCGGCCTCGATCAGGCGCTTGCTGGCGGTACTGCCTCGCAGGTTGGCTCTGGGCTGGGCGGACAGGACTGGCTCTACACCGCGGTTCCCATCTCGGGCGCTGGCTGGGCCGTCGTGGTACAGCGGCCGGTCAGCGAGGCGCTGGCGGCCGTGGCGCAGTTTCACGTCTGGCTGCTGGCGGCCGCGCTGATATTCGCCGTCGGCGGCTTCGTCTTCTGGCTGCTGCTGGTTGATCGCGTCATTCGCCCACTCCATGCGCTGGCGGTGCAACATCAGGCATTCCCCGCGCAGGCGTCATCTATGCAGCGACCACGGCATGCGGCAGGGCTGGCGCGGCGCGAGGACGAGGTCGGTGGGTTGGCGCGTTCGGTCGAGCGCCTCGAGCGCGATGTGCTGGCGCAGTTTGGTGAACTGCGCACCCTGCTCGACACATCCAACGCCGTCGTCCAGTCGCTTGACCCGCGCGCTGTTGGTGAAACCATCATCCGTGAGGTGCGGCGTCTGGTAGACGTGCAGGCCGCTGCCGTGCTGGTGCCCGATGAGCACGGCACGCTGCGCGCGTTGATTAGCGCGGGGCGCGTTGCCTCCTACAATCAGGCGGTGCGTATTCAGCCAGACGACCCGGAGCTCCCTTCGGCGCGGGCTTTGCGCGAGGGCCAACCCGTGCAAATGATTGTCGGCGAAGATGCCGATACGCCCTTCCCGCCACTGTCGTATGCCGAGGGCTTCCGCGCCGTGCTCGCGATCCCCATCGTCAGCCCGCACGCCGGAGCCGTCGTGCTGGTGGTTCACCGTGTGCAGCCACAGCGCTTCAGCGACCACGAGGTGGATCTGCTGCTCACCTTCGCCAACTATGCGGCGCTGGCCTGGGAGCATGCTGTGCTCTATGAGCGCAGCGACGAGCGCCTGCGGGACGTGGCGCAAGAGAACGAGCGCCTCTATCGGCAAGCCGTCGAAGAGAAGCAAACCCTCTCGGCGATCATGGGTAGTATGAGCGATGGCCTGGTGTTGACTGGCCCCAACGATCACGTGCTCTACGCCAACCGTGGCGCGAGCGCAATCACCGGGCTTCCGGTCGAGCAGATCGAAGGCAGCCACATCAGCACGGTTCACACCGCTCTTATGGCTGCCGCGGAGCGGCCGGAGCAGTACGAGCAGGGCCGGCGGCGGGCGGAACGCCGGGAAGCGGCATCATGGCTCCTTGAGATGCGTGACGACCGCCAATCGCTCGCGATCGAGTTGCGGACGTTCGACGTGCGCGACGATGATGGGCAGGTCATTGGCCGTGGACTGTTGTTGCGCGACGTGACTCAGCAGCGCGAAATGGATCGCTTCAAGAGCACACTGCTGGCAGCGGTCGGACATGAGCTGCGTACACCGCTGACGGCGATCCGCGGGCACGCCTCGACGCTGTTGCAGGAGGATGTCTCCTGGACGCCACAGGACCAACAGCGCTCGCTGCGGGCGATCAGCGATGAGGCGGCCCGGCTCGCGCAGCTTGTGACCAGTCTGCTCGACCTCTCGCGGCTCGAAGCGGGTCTGCTGGCGCTGCGCCGCGCGCCGTGGCTGCTGGAGGATCTGATCACTGGCGCCGTCGGGCGGCTCAGCGAGCACATGGCGCCGCCCGAGGTTGAGTTGGCGGATGACTTGCCGCCGCTCGACGTGGACGCCGCGCGCGTGGAGGTCGTGCTGCACAACCTGATCGCGAACGCCGCCACGTACGGCGCGGGCGCCGTGCGCGTGACGGCCCGACGTCAAGAGCAGGAGGACGCCGTACTGGTCGAGGTGGCCGACAACGGCCCCGGCATTAGCGCCGCGGACTTACCCCACATCTTCGAGCGCTTCTACCGCGCGCCGCGCGACCAGCGGCAGCACTCTACCGGTACCGGGCTGGGCCTGGCAATCAGCAAGGCGTTCGTCGAGGCGCACGGGGGCCGTATTTGGGCGCAGAGCGGCCCGCAGGGAACCACGGTCGCGTTCACACTGCCCGTTAGCATCACAGCCACCCGCGACGCCTCTGGTAGTCTCGATGACCCCGGTAGCTCACACGGACACAGACGCGCTCAGGTCACTGGCGAGTCGCAGACAGCGCCAGCATCGCCGCGGGAGGGGGTCGCTTAATGTCACTCACTGCGCGCATCCTCGTCGCCGAGGACGAGGCGCACCTTCAGGATTTCATCTGCCGCAATCTGCGGGCGCGCGGCTTCACCGTCTTCGAGGCGGCGAGCGGCCTGGAAGCGATGGCCGTCTGGGAGCGTGAGGAGCCCGACCTGCTGATCCTGGACCTGATGATGCCGCACATGGATGGGCTGGAGGTGTGCCGGCGGGTGCGCGAAGTCTCCACCACGCCGATCATCGTGGTGACAGCGCTCGACGCCGACAGCGACAAGGTCGCCGCACTCGACCTGGGCGCCGATGACTACATTACCAAGCCATTTAGTATCGAGGAGTTGCTGGCGCGCGTACGCGCCACCTTGCGGCGCACACGCTGGCAGACACAGACATCTCCCGTGGCGAGCGGCATGCGGCGTTTCGGCCCGCTGGAGATCGATCTGGATGGGCGCGTCGTACGGCGCGATGGGCAAGAAGTGCGCCTCTCGCCGACTGAATTTGCTCTCCTGGCCGAGCTGGTCACCAACGCGGGTAAGGTGCTGCCGCATCGGCTGCTGCTTGAGCGTGTCTGGGGCCACGGCTATGGCGAGGAATCCGACTACCTGCGGGTGTATCTGACCCGTTTGCGGCGCAAGCTCGAAGCCAATCCCGCCAAGCCGCGATTCCTGGTGACGGCGCCTGGCGTGGGCTACCGCTTTGTCCCCCCCGAGTAGCGCGCCAACACACAATCCCACGGTCGTCGCTGCCGCATTCCTCTGTCCACCCGGTCACGCGCTGAGTACGCGCCGCGACCGTCACAAGTCTCACTGCCCTCCTGCCTGCCTGTCCGCTTGCATGTCTTCGGAAACGTTCACAAAACGTTCATACGCGCCCGTGCCATATTAGCGGGATGTTCACACCCCGCTGGGTACAATGGTGACACAACATCCGATGCGGCGAGAGCGTCTGAAAGGGACTCCGGTGAACGCCATCATGAGTGATTCAGCAATCAACCCCCAGGATATCACCCCCCAGGGCGCAGTCGCGCCATCGGCGGCCGGCATTGCCCTGGAACACGTCACCAAACGCTTCCGCACGTCGAAGGGGCAACTCTACACGGCGTTGCGCGACTTGACGCTCAGTGTGGCGCCGGGCGAGTTCTGCGCGGTCGTTGGGCCTACCGGCTGTGGCAAGTCCACCACGCTCGGTCTGATTTCCGGGTTGGAGCGGCCCAGCGCTGGTGAGGTGTATGTGATGGGCAACCTGGTGACGGACATTGATCCGCGCATCGGCTACGTCTTCCAGACCGACGCCGTCTTCCCGTGGAAGAACGTGCTCAAGAACATCGTCGCTGGCCCGTTGTTTCGCGGTGTGCCCAAGGCACAGGCGTACGAGCGCGCCCGCGACTGGATCGCGCGGGTAGGGTTGACCGGTTTTGAGGATCGTTACCCCCACCAACTCTCGGGTGGCATGCGCAAGCGGGTTGCGCTCGCGCAGACTCTCATCAACGAACCGCAGATTCTGCTGATGGATGAGCCATTTAGCGCCCTGGACGTGCAGACGCGCAACCTGATGGGCGACGAGCTGCTGCAGTTGTGGTCTGCCTCGGCGGCCTCGGTCGTCTTCGTCACGCACGACCTTGAAGAAGCAATCGCGCTGGCCGACAAGGTCTGCGTGATTACAGCCGGCCCAGGCACGGTCAAAGGCATCTACCCCGTGGATCTGCCACGACCGCGCAATGTGGCCGAGATCCGCTTCGATCCGCGATTTGTCGAGCTCTATCAAACGATCTGGGAAGACCTGCGCAGCGAGGTGATGATCAGCTATGAACGTGCTAAGCAACGCTAACCATGGACTCACCCCGATCAACACATCTGATGATGTGGACGCGGAGGTGAAATCGCACAATACCAGGGCTCTGCGCCGCCGCCTCGCCGTGAACGCGCTGCGCATCCTGCTACTGGTCGTGATCATCGGCGGCTGGGAGCTTGGCGCCCGCCTCTACGTCGCGACGAACGAGGCGTTCGGGATCGATCCGTTCTTCTGGGGTCAGCCTTCGGGTGTGTGGGCGCAGCTTGTGACCTGGGTGCGCGACGGCACGTCGCAAGGCCCGCTCTGGGCGCAGATCGCCGTCACGCTCGAAGAGGCGGTTATCGGATTCGCCATCGGCGTCGCGCTCGGCGTCGTCTTCGGCGTCGTACTGGGACGCAATCACTTCCTCGCCGACGTCCTCGGCCCCTACATCAAGGCCGCCAACTCCATTCCGCGCGTGATGCTAGCGCCGCTCTTCCTGATCGGGTTCGGACTGGGAATGCAATCCAAGGTGGCGCTGGCGGTGGTGCTCGTCTTCTTCATCGTGTTCTTCAACGCCTTCCAGGGCGTTCGCGAGGTCGACCGCAACCTGCTGGCAAATGCGCGCATCCTGGGTGCGAGCAACCGCCAGCTCTCGACGCAGGTGATCATTCCCTCCGCGCTCTCCTGGATCCTGGCGAGTCTGCACGTCAGCTTTGCCTTCGCTCTGGTGGGTGCAGTGGTAGGTGAGTTCATTGGTGGCATCCAGGGCGTGGGCCTGATGGTGCAGGTGGCTGGAGCGAATTTCAACGCCAACGGCGTGTTTGCCGCGATTGTCATTCTGGCGCTGGTCGCGCTGGTCGCCGAGGCGTTCGTCACCTGGCTGGAGAACCGTCTGGTGCGCTGGCGGCCGAACCAGGCTGCGGATGCAATGCTGTAGTAGACGCTGTGGTTGTCCCGCAGTGAGAAGGAGGTAGAGTAGACGAAGCAAACGGCGCGAAGTCATGCATATGCTAGCGTCGCCGCGAACGGTGGCGGACGCGTGGGTCGCCGTCTCCCTGGAGGCGAGACAGGTAAGCAGAGGGATACTATGAAACGCTGGAGTCTTCGATTGTGTTTGGCGGCCGGCATCATTTCTATGTTCATCCTGAGCGGATGCGGCAGCAGCGCTAACGGCAATGGCGGGAGTGGCGGGACGGTCGACATTAAGATCATGGTCGGCGGCCTGAGCAAGCAAATCTACCTGCCCAATATGCTCACGCAGCGCCTGGGCTACTTCCAGCAGGAAGGGCTGAATGTCACCCTGATTGACGAGGCATCGGGGCAATCCTCGGAAGATGAGGTAATCGCGGGCCAGGTGCAGGCTGGCTCGGGTTCGTACAACCACACCGTTGAGCTGCAGGCGAAGGGCAAGAAGATGGAGTCCGTGGTGCAGATGGGCATCGCGCCGGGCGAGGCCGAGATGGTCTCGGCCAAGGAGGCGGGCTCGATCCACTCCATGGCCGACCTCAAAGGCAAGAACCTCGGCGTCACTGAGCTGGGCTCCGGCACGCAAACGCTGACAGAAGCGCTGCTGGCGAGGGTTGGTATCACCCCGGACCAGGTGCATTTCGTTCCTGTTGGCGCAGGCAACACCTTCAT
>DASUWS010000043.1:0-4911 GCA_036378295.1 Ktedonobacterales bacterium | reverse complement strand
GCAGCAACTTCGCCGGGCTGACCTTCCCCTTCCTGCGTGAGAAGCTCGCCGGACGGGCAAGCTTACGCGTGGTGGCGGTCGAACCAGCCGCCTGTCCCTCGCTGACGCGTGGCGTCTACGCCTACGACTTCGGTGACACAGCCGGCATGACCCCGCTAGTGAAGATGCACACACTCGGGCACACATTCGTGCCGGCTGGCATCCACGCGGGTGGCCTGCGCTACCACGGCATGGCGCCGCTGGTGAGCGCGCTGTATGAGCAAGGATTGATCGAAGCGCGTGCTGAGGCTCAGTTGGGTGTCTTCGCCGCCGCGCTTACCTTCGCCCGCGCTGAGGGCATCGTCCCTGCTCCCGAGGCCGCGCACGCCATCAAAGCAGCGATGGATGAGGCGCTGGCATGCCGCGCATCTGGCGAAGCCAAGACGATCCTCTTCAACCTCTCCGGACACGGCTTCTTCGATATGAGCGCCTACGATAACTATCTTGCAGGCAAGCTGCAGGACTATGAGTATCCGCGCGAGGCGGTCGAGGACGCCCTGGCCCACCTGCCGACTCCGGCCGGGGCATAACTTCCTGGTCGGCTGCTGAAGGGGCTCCGATCCTGCTGGTGGAGCCCCAGCAGCCGCCATACCCGCCTGCCTTGGTGGCAGCGGCTCTGCGGCCGTCGAAAGGCGACCGCCCGGTGGGGTTCGGTGGAGCAACTTGGCGGTCAAGAGTTATCACTGGTCATTTCATTGCCGCCACTGCCGCGCTTAGTGTCCATGCACCTTCGACAGAGTGATACGAATGGCGATGCTGTACTTCGCGGCGAAGTTAGCAGGCGTGCCGAAGCTCCGCGCGATGCGGTCGGTATATTTGGCGACATAGGTAGCATTCATGTCCGCTGGCTGCTCGTTCGGGCTGGTGTGCGCCTGGCCGGTGATCACAATGATATCGCCACCCTGGCCGTTCCCATCGAAATTGAGCGCGACATGTGGATTGCGCTGGATGTTCCGGTTGCGCAGTGCACCATTGAGGCTGTACACGAGAATCGAGCTCCCATCCCAGAGGAACCAGACAGGGTTAGGCTGCGGTGTACCATTTGCGCTAACAGTCGTGAGCCAGATGACTCGCTCGTCGCGCAGACGTCGGGCGACACGCTCGCCAAATGGAGACGTGGGTGGCGGCAGAACGCTAGACATAGCTCCTCCTCGCATCATGGAGACCTCGATGCCATCTAGATGGATAATGCGCAGGCGTTGATCGACCGGCGTGCCCCCGAACAGGTGCTCCCGCGCGAATCGCCAGCAGATGCAGCGCGGCTTGATTGGCGGCGATGATATGCCCCTGCGCATAGTGAAATCTTAATACTTATAGAAATGCTGGCGCGCCTCCTCCTCTGGTGACTTGTCGGCGAAGTGTTGGCATTCCAATCGTTTGACCGCAAGGTATGCGGTCGTCTCCAACGAGCCGAGGGCATCGGTGAGCACCCTATCTTGCTCTAGCGCATCCAGCGCCTCATCAAGGGTTGCGGGTAGTCGTCGGATATGGCGCTGCTGACGTTCGTTCTCGCTCAGTGTGTCAGGATCAACATCAACGGGTGGACCAGGATGCAGTTGTTGCCGAATACCGTCGAGTCCAACGGCAATCAGTGCCCCAAGCGCCAGATATGGATTACCGCTGTGGTCAGCGGGTTTCAGCTCGAAGTTGGTAGACTCGGCTTCCCTTCCCCAGAATGTTGAAGGGATTCGTATGGCACTCTCTCGATTGTCGAATCCATAGGTCGTATAGGCGGAACTCCAAAAACGCGGCAGGAGTCGACGATACGAATTGGGGCTTGCACAGGTCAGCGCAAGCAGCGCCGGCAGATGAGCCAGTACCCCGCCGATAAAGGAATACCCTAGCTGACTGATTTCGCCTGTCCCCTGCGGGTCGTATAGCAGATTCTTCCCTGCGGTGGGGGTGCCAGGCATTCCCCAGAGGCTGAAATGAATGTGCGCGCCGCTTCCGGCCTGGTCCAGGAATGGTTTTGCCGCGAACGAGGCGAAGGCACCATGCTGCTGCGCGACGCCGCGCACAGTTTCCCGTACCAGCAGCACGTTATCCGCTGCCCGAAGCGCATCCGCGCGTTGGATGGAGAGTTCCTGCTGGCCAGGACCAAGCTCTGGCATGTATTGCTCTACCTGGATGCCTTCCTGTTCCAGGGTCGCCAGGATATCATCGATGATAGGCGCTGCGGTATCAAAACCAATGCTACTGTAGCAAAGGCTCCGGTCAAATGGGGTATAATCGCCCGCACCGGACACATGTGCCAGGTAAAACTCGTGCTCCACCGCGGCCTGTACGATAATGCCCATCTCTTCTGCTGCCGCAATCACGCGTTTGAGAAAGGTACGCGGGCAAGCGCTCCAGGGCTGGTGGTCATGTTGCGAGTAGAGATCGCAGAGCATCATGCCTGTCTTTGGCGCGTATGGCAGCACGACGAAAGTATCGGGGTCTGGCACCAGGCGAAATTCGCCAACAGGTCCCATGCCAGGAACCGCTGCCAACGCATCAACCCCGGCAAATGCCTGCATGGCGAGCGACTGACCGATTCCTTCTGTCATACGGGTCTTCAAGCCATTAATGTGGGTAGCTTTGCCACGAATAATGCCCCCGTTATCACAATACATGAAGCGCACTAGCCGGAGGTGCGCTTCTTCCGCGCGGTGAAGGATCGTCTCTCGGTCCATAGCCTTCAGCCTTCCTCCGGGTCTGTGCCCTGTCTCTTGCTGCACCTTGCTGCACATTGGCGTATGATCTCGAAAGATACCTGCTGACGGATGGCTGATGGACGGCTGCTGGATAGTTGACTGATGGGAGAAGCGGCGCGGGGTCGATGCAAATCGCGACCAGATAATGGGCAGACAGCACACGAGATTCTAAACACACTGTACGATAGGCAGCGACAGATTGTATTGTCAAGGCACTGGTGCGTGCGGTAGCGGCAAGGTGAGGCCAGATACAGGTAAGGTCAACCATGCACGGCATGGGAAGGGTGTGGCTCTTGTGGACGCGCTGGATTTGACGGATATTCCGGTCATAGACGAACATTGTCATGGATTTTACCAGGCGCAGCACCCAGCTGATGCTCTGGCATGGCGCCGCCACTTCACCGAGTCCCGCGATGAAGGCAGTTGGAAGGAGCACGTTGCCTCGACGATTTTCTACCACCGGTTGATTCGCGAGCTAGCGCAGTTCTTTGCATGCGAACCGTCTGAGGCGGCAGTGCTCGAAGCACGCAAGCGCTATCAACCTGCCGATCTGATCCGTGCATTGCTCCATGCAGGTACCATCGATACTTTGTTGATAGACCAAGGATATCCCCCCTCTGAAACGCTCATCCCAGATACCACCGTCGCAGCGCTTGCCAACTGCCATGTAGCACCATTCCTCCGACTCGAAAACGTGATGCAGGAGTTGGTTACGCAGCACGATACTCTCGACGGCACCATTGCGGCGCTACGCAGTACGCTCGATGACCTGCGCTCGCAGGGCTACGTGGGGCTCAAGAGCATTGTTGCCTATCGCACGGGACTCGATATTCGCTGGTGGGAGACGTCTGAGGTCGAAGCGTCCTTTAGAGAAGCTCGCCAGACAGCACTGCACCAGAGACATTTGCGCCTGCAGCACAAGCCATTGCTTGACACCCTGTTGCATGTGGCGTTCACAGAAGCGGCGCGCCAAGAACTTCCGGTGCAGTTCCACACGGGCTATGGTGACACGGATGCTAATATGTTGCTGGCAAATCCGTTGCACTTGCGCGCTGTGCTGGAGCATCGCCCATATCGGGGTATGCCAGTCGTCCTGTTACACGAGTGCTATCCCTATACGCGTCAGGGTGGCTATCTGGCGGCCGTGTACGAGCAGGTGTATCTGGACCTGTCCTATGGCATTCCGTTTCTCAGCTATGGTGAAATGGCCGCGTTTACCCGCGCGGCCCTCGGAGTCGCGCCCATTACTAAGCTGCTCTACAGTTCAGATGCCGTTGGAATTCCTGAACTCCATTGGATCAGCGCACGTGATGGCCGCCGTATCCTGGGGCAGGTCCTTGGCGAATCGGTGTCATATGGTGAATTAACCGTCACCGAGGCCGAAACAGCCGCCAGTGCAGTGCTCCATGACAACGCCGTGCGTCTCTATCAACTCGCTGAGTAGGCTCGTGGCATTTATTAGGGGGAGTCGGGTGCGCGTCCGCCGCTGGTCAACGCAGACTTTGCCGCGTCAGCCGCGGATATTAGACCTGAGAATACCTCCTGCTACGCGTAAAACCACCGTGAGAACGGTGTCTGCATCCGCCCGCTTGGCGCCGAAGACGATGCCAAGAGTAACCATCATGCCGGTGTGTACGATAGGTATCGCCTCGTCCGCGATAGGGAATGCGGTGCTCGCGGCGCCGCTGGCGCCGTGGCGTGTGAGACAGTTGTGAGGCCGGGTGGCTCACTCGTGATCGCCACAAGATGCCCCTGTGATCTAGTGATACCAGCAACGCCGGGAGAGAGCCCACCCGAGACAGGCTGTGCGGCTTCACCCTGCGCGGACGAGGGAGGTCCGTCATGCGCGGCTACAGGCATGTCAGAAAGAGTCTCCTGGCGCTTGGTATGTTGTTCGTGGCATTGGTTGCCGCCGCCTTCCCAATGGCGGCTAGTGGTGCGCCACGGGCCACTCCACGCGCCCCACTGGCAACGGACAGCCAGCCGGCCGAATCCAGCAAGACGATCCTGGCCGATACCAGTAGCGATGGCCCTGCTTTATGGACCAGCAACCCGAATGGCAGCACGCCAGCATTGGCCGGTGTCCTGGCATGGACCGGTACCGACCCCGGCCACTCGCTCAATATCATGCAGAGTAGCGATGGCATCCACTACGGCCGAAAGGTGATCTTCGCCGAGA
>DASUWS010000042.1:0-8275 GCA_036378295.1 Ktedonobacterales bacterium | reverse complement strand
TCGTCGAGGATTTCTTAGGCGAGGCGCTCTTCGTCTGCTCTGAAGTCTCCTGCTCCTGTTCCGCCTTCGCGGAATCGTTCTCCCACTGGTCCAGCATACTCTGCAGATCATCGGTCATGGCCGTCTGTACCGCTTGCACGCCTGAAGTCGTCCGGCGCAAGGGAATTGGCTCCGGCATGGGTGGCAGCAACGCGGCGGTGTCTTGCTCATCGAATTCTACTTGCTCATCGAATTCTAACGGTGGGAGCGGCGCAAGATAGGTGGACGGCTGCTCAAATGGCGCATCATGGGCACTACGCACCCGCGACGCCTGACCGCCGGATATAGAGGCACGGCTACCCGATGGCTGATTGGTGGACGCGAACGCCGCGCCTGGCAAATGACCAGGATGCGACGCTGGCCCGGACGAAGGAAGAACGGCATTCCAGTAACCGCCAATAGACGGCACATTGTTCGAGGCGGGCCCCCATGTCGGGATGCGATGCAATGACGCTGCGGCATCATGCGCCTGCTTGATCGCGCGCACTGTCCGCACGTTCTTGCTCCAGCTAAAGATCTGAGCGACAACACCCGCCAGCAACACACCACCAATCGTGAAGAACACGGTCAGCAGCACATACGGTGTAAACCAGCCAGGAGCGCCGAGACTGGCAACCAGGCTGCTCAGGTCGATTCCTGATAGATGTGAGCGTGCGGCCAACACGGGAAGGTTGTGCGAGCCGGAACCAATGAGCGAGAGCAACACCCCGGCGGCTGAAAGCCCGCACGTAATCACTCCCACGCGTGCGCCCGCCGCGAACTGGCGGCCGTACCAAGCCCACGGCAGCCATTTCGCAACCGCCAACCCGGTGAGCAGACCCACGACCAGGATCAGCGGTGTCACCGCGAGCGCGGCGACATATTGCAGACCATAGAGGGCCACGAATCCGATGCAGCTCAGGATAATGGTTGTTCGCCGTATCGCTCGCATGGCCAGCCCTCCAGGCGCGGATGCCTCAAACCAGAGCGCGTGATCGCTGGCTAGAGATGCTTATAGATGAGAATCCGCTGCACTTCGCTGGTACCCTCACCAATCTCATGGACCTTCACGTTGCGCCAGTACCGTGAGACCGGATATTCGTCCATGAATCCATAGCCACCATGCATCTGAACAGCCTGATCAGCGGCTCGCTTCGCCGTTTCGGAGGCGAATAACTTGGCCATGGACGCTTCACGCGTGTAGGGACGCCCCTTCATGTGCAGCCACGCTGCTTTATAGTACATATTGCGCGCTAGCTCAATCTCAGTAGCCATATCGGCTAGCTTGAACTGGGTCGCCTGGAAGGAGGAGACAGGGCGCCCGAACTGACGGCGCTCGCGGGTATACTTCAGCGCCTCATCGAAGCACGCCTGCGCCAGCCCGACGCTCAAAGCGGCGATGGCCACGCGCCCAGCATCGAGAATCGCCATGAACTGGCGAAATCCGTCTCCCTGCGCGCCGAGACGGTTCTCATCTGGCACCTGGCAGTCCTCAAAGGAGAGCGGGCGTGTATCCGATGCGCGCCAGCCCATCTTGTGATAGGGATTGCCAATGACATAACCTGGCGTCCCTTTGGGGACGATAATATTGGTGATTTCCTTATGCCCGTCTGGCTGTGTTCCGGTCACGGCAGTGATTGTTACGCCGCCCGTCATATCGGTGCCAGCGTTGGTGATGAACGTCTTGGCGCCATTGATATGCCACACGCCGTCGGTCTTCACCGCGCGTGTCTCCGTGCCAGCGGAATCCGAGCCAGCGTTTGGTTCGGTCAGGCCAAATGCCCATAACTGCTCGCCGCGCGCCAGCGGCACCAGATACTCTTGCTTCTGCTCTTCGCTGCCGTAGAGGAAGAATGGAGTCGCTCCGAGCGAGGTGTGAGCCTCCATCGTGATGCCTACCGAGGCATCGCCACGGCCGATCTCTTCAAGCGCGAGACAGTACGAGAGGAAGTCCGCGCCAGCGCCGCCGTACTCCTCAGGGAAGGGCAATCCCAGCAGCCCAAGATCGGCCATTTTATGAACGATCTCGTAAGGAAACGCGCCAGTTCGGTCCATCTCTTCGGCGCGGGGTTTGATCTCTTCCTCGGCGAATTCGCGACACATATCGCGAATCATCTGTTGCTCGTCACTGAGCGAAAAATCCATGCTCGCGCTCCTTGGGTCTGTACCAGGAAAACGACACTGTTTGGGGCGTGTCAGGCTGGCGCGGGCCCCATTGCCCGCACACGGCGCATTATATCACCGCAGCATACCGCCCCTTCGTTGCGCCGTTCGGTCTATGATATTGGATGTACAACTGTAGCCAGCATAGTATACAAGCACTATTGGCCAAGAGATTGGGATTACTGGCTCGAAGGAGGTAATGACATGCGCCAGGACGGCGACAACGGCAGGACAGGAATGCGAGACACCCAACCCACCAGCGCGCGCGTGCTGGTGGTGGATGCCGATACAGGTACGGCGAACACTCTCGGCGCGGTCCTGCGACACGACGGCTGGAGCGTTCAGGTGGTTTCAAGCGGAGAGGAAGCGCTGAAAGCACTTGGCGAAGGGCCATTCGATCTGCTGCTGGTAGACCTTGACAACCGCGATCCGCTGGGCCTGGAAGTTCTCGAACAGGCGCAACAGACAGCGTTTTCAACGACCGTGGTCGTTATGACAGGATATGCAACACTAGAATCGGCACTCCGAGCGCTACGGCGGGGAATCTACGATTACCTCGTCAAGCCCATCGACATCGAGGAGCTGCGGGCCACTCTCGGGCGCGCATTGGAGCGCCGGAGGCTACAAAGTGAACTCGCTGGACGCGTCCGGGAGCTGGAGACAGCGCACGCCGCTGCCCGTGACTTCAATACGCGCCTGCAGGAGCAGGTGGAACAGGCAACAGCCGAGCTGCGCCAGAAAGTCGCGGAGCTAGACGAAGCCAACCGGCAACTCAAGCAAACCCAGGAGCAGCACGATCGATTCGTTGCAATGGTCGCCCATGAGATGCGGGGACCGCTCAACCCAATTATTAATTATGCCCAGCTTGCTAAGCGGCCGAAGCTTCAGGAAGGCTCACTCGCACGGTACATGGACCTGATCATCGAGCATGCTTTTCGATTGAACCGGATGGTGGACGACCTCCAAACAGCCACACGACTCAGCACGGGGCGCTTCTCCCTACGCATCGAGCCGTTCGACCTGATCGCGGCGGTTGGGGAATTGGTTGACCAGTTCGCCGCATCCGTGCGCGAGCGTCACTTCGTCTTTGAGCACCCCGATTCAGCCACCGAGATCGAGGCCGACCGTGATCGCGTCGTGCAGGCGGTGCGCAATCTCATCGACAACGCGGTGAAATACTCTGTGGAGGACGGAGCGATTGAGGTGCGCGTCAGTGTCGGCGACGAAACCGCCAGCATCGAGGTAGGCGATTACGGCGCTGGCATCTCCGAGGCGGATATGAAGCGCATCTTCGACCCGTTCATTCGTGGCGAGCGCGAGTCTGATGTCGGTGGCAGTGGCCTTGGCTTGTTTATTACCCGTGGCATTGTAACTCAACATCATGGTACACTACATGTCGCGAATCGTGGCGGCACGAGTCGCGCGCAAGGAGCGATCTTTACTATTACTTTGCCGTGTCATCATCACTCAGATTGACCATGAACGCCAGCAGGACAGCTGCCGCGAGACATTGCTCAGTCTGAGAGATAAGTAAACACATCAACGCGCTTCTATCTCCATAACATATACTGTGATGGTCGTGACGATATTCCTCGCACGAGCCAGCAGGCATTGACGGCATTTTCCCAATCGAACCGTTGAGGGTGGAGGAGATATCGAATGGCAGAACGACGCAAGCGGTCAGAGACTGATATGGATATGCGCGGAGCGCGCGTGCTCATCGCGGACGACGATGAGGCGGTCCGCCAGGTATTGGTGAACGTGCTCGAAGAAGAGGGCTATGTCCTCGACGAGGCAGCCAGCGGGCAGGAAGTACTCGAGAAAGTGGCGTCGTCGAACAAGACACGGCCCGACATTGTGCTCCTGGATATCGGCATGCCTGACGCCGACGGCATACAAATCCTGCAGACAATGCTCGAGCGAGGAGTCGATACACCAGTCATCATTATCACCGGACGTGGTGCGGGCTCGCTCGTGGTCAAGGCGATGCAGATTGGCGCGGCGGATTATATCCGCAAGCCATTCGCCGACCTGGACGACATCGTTCACGCCGTCTCCCGAGTGCTGACCTATGAACGGATGAAGCAAGAGTTCCTGGCAAGCAAACCGCCATCGGCGCATCCCGACCCAACTGAGCGGATTGTCGGTTCCAGCCCCGAAATGATCAGCATCTTCAAGACGATTGGCCGGGTAGCGCGCACACAGGCTACCGTGCTGGTCACGGGCGAAACTGGCACCGGCAAGGAGCTAATGGCCGAGGCGATCCACAACGCGTCTGACCGCCGCTCTGGGCCGCTCGTCAAGGTGAATTGCGCTGCCCTGCCGGAAACACTGCTTGAAAGCGAGTTGTTCGGCCACGAGAAAGGCTCATTCACCGGCGCGCTCGCCCAGCACAAAGGGCGCTTCGAGGCGGCGCATAAGGGGACGATCTTCCTGGATGAGATCGGCGAGATGTCGCTCGCGACGCAAAAGAAGCTGCTGCGTGTGCTCCAGGAGCGCGAATTCGAGCGTGTCGGCGGTACGGCGCCGGTGAAGGTCGATGTGCGGGTCATCGCGGCAACCAATCGTAATCTGCGTGACGATGTGCTGGACGGCCGCTTCCGCGAAGATCTCTACTATCGCCTCAATGTCATTGGGATACACATGCCGGCACTGCGCGACCGCAAGGAAGATATTCCCGCGCTCGTTAGCCACTTTCTCGATAAGCACCGCTACAGTAGTGTGGCCATGCCCGCGCGCATCAGCGAAGAAGCGGTGGCGCTCCTCATGGAGCATGAGTGGCCGGGCAATGTGCGCGAGCTGGAAAATATCATCCAGCGGGCCGTCGTCTTGAGCAGGGGCGAGCTCATTACGCCTGAGCACATCGAGTTCCAGAATGAGATGAGCCGCTATATCCTCGATGTCGATCAGAAAGTGCGCGCAAGCACACCACTCGATGAGCTGCTGGCGGAAGTGAAACGCCAGGCGATTACGGCTGCCGCGCGGCTGAATGACTCCAACCTGGAGAAAACAGCCAGCCAACTTGGCATCTCGCTGAAGCAACTCCAGGCGATGATTACGGAGTTGGATCTGCCCCTGGTCGAAGCACAGGTGTAGCCAGGCGCGGCGACACCCTACACGAGCAGATCATCTGGCATTAAGGCTGTTCCTGCTGTTCCAGGAACAGCCTTCCCAGCGTCGAACACGACAAGACGTACTCGTCACCCACGAATACCATGTCGAGCAATCCTTCCTCTGCCATATCGCGGAAATCATCCGTCACGAGGAAGTACTGCTTCAGCATACGGCTGACGTCGCTTTCCGGCAGCGAGCCCCACCCGAGCAACGTGCGCAGGACAGCCACTTTCACTTCCGTATCATCATCTATTGCACGCATCGTTTCCTCGCTTCACAGCGGACAAGAACCGCAGAACGCTGATCTCCACGCGATATTCTGGGCACCCGCGATCAGAACTGTACGATGGCCATCATCACTGATCAGGATAATGTTTGTCGTGATCCGGGTCACACCGCCCCCATCAACCTTCGTGCTGGCAACCTGAGTCGCCACGAGCTGGCCGTCGGGAGTCCAGACAGGCGGAACCAGCCAGCCAGAACCAGACGCCAACGCGACGACACGCCCCCCAGAAAGGTAGAGCCTCTCCCCATTGTAGGCGATCATGTCGCCGCCGCCAAACGCAAGCTGCGGGCGCACGGTGAGCGGCTGAATACTCGCGCCATCGAGCACCGGTACATCGCAGCCGTCGTCACTCTGTGCGGCCGCCGGTACTGCCAGTATGCATAACTGCGATGTGGCGGTTTTCGCGGTGACATCTACGTGTAGGACGCGCTGCAAGGCTAGTTGCGAGTCGGCAATCTGCCAGGCTCCGGCAATGATTGTGCCACCTGTCGGGGAGTAGACCTGGCCCAATGTGGTAACTGGATCGCCACTGTCCAGCGGTAATCGCCCCGCCAATGCGCTCGCATCGAGACCAGCGTAATCGCCGGGAGTGCCAATCTGCGTCCTGTACAGGGTCGCGTTGCCAACAGGGCCAGCGACTCCCAGTGAGCGCGTATCTTCGCGTGTGTAGTAGAGATCGGCGCCGCTCACCTGAATATCGCCAAAGGCGGCGTATCCAGCCTGGCCGGTGCCGTTCCCTTGCAGTGCGGGAAGATCAAGCACCTGCCAGGCGCGCGGGTCAGCGCTGCCCACCATATACATCTGAATGCCGCTGCCGTTCGAGTAGAGCAATATGGAGTCGCCAAACCAGGTGTAGCTGTGTCCATAGACACTCCCCGTGCCCGCGCTGGTAGCAAGTGTGGCAGGATCGGTCGCCAGATCGAGATAGTAGAGCGGGCCAAAGCCGTTACCGGTCGCGCTTCCTCCAGCGGGACTGGTATTCTCGACGACGGTGAAGGCGATATAGCGCCCGTCAGACGACCAGACAAGCGGCCCCCAGGCGATGCTCGCGGTGGCGGAAAACGTCATGCGTGTCAGTTGCTTCGCCTGAGTCTCCCCATCGCGCCGCAACCAGATCTGATTATCATAGACAAAGGCGTAGGTGCCCGCGGGACCGTTGGCAGCGATGACAGGCGGTTGTGCGGGATGATCGCTGGTCGAGCCAACCAGCAGCGGAAACGTCCTTCCGCCCACACCAGACGCACCTGTGCCGCATGCCGCGAGCACTGTGGAGAACAAGACGAGAGCGGCGAGCACGATGCCGCGCGCGCGTGGGCGGAGTGCCGCCAGAGGGTTCCCCGCCATGCTCATTCTCCTGATCGTTCTGCATCGTTCTGCCGGATGCCCGGCTCCGGACTGGTTCGTCACGATGACGCCACCTATGGCATCAGCTCTTGCAGGTCATTGGCCACGCCCTGCCACAGGTAGCTTCTTTTCTGCATCAGCGAACACACCGCGTAGCAATTCCCACGCAGGTATTCATACAATATATACGTCTCTAGACGCTGGATGATCCTCCAGAGATGCCCGCTCTCATCTGGCGCGCACTGTAACATTTCCGCTCTATCCGGGACTACAGCAGCGGGGAAGTTGCGCAGGAGTGGCTCATCGTCACATAATTTCCCCAGAAGATGCCGCGTATTTCATTGCTGTGCGCGATCCGCTAGCAGCATACTCCACAGGAGATATCAGGAGACATCGGTCATGAGCCTGGGTAAGTTCTTCGGCCGGAACGCCGATCCGGCGACGAAAGAAATCCGTCCCGACGGACGCGAACGGCTACCTGCAGGGCAGTATCTGACGAAGAAATGGCCCGTGCTGAGTTACGAGCCAACCCCTCGATTCGATCCGCAGAAGTATCAATTCAAGGTATGGGGGGCCGTTGCCGAGCCGTTCGAGTTGACATGGGATGAATTATTGGCGCTGCCGCGGGTCCAACTCACAAGTGACTTTCACTGTGTGACCACGTGGAGCCGGTTCGATAACGCCTGGGAGGGCGTGCATATCCGCGAGATTCTCAAGCGGGCGCAGCCTCTGCCAGAGGCAAAGTTCGTCATGGCCCACTCGTTTACCGGCTATACGACCAATATGCCGCTAGCCGACCTGGATGATGACGACGTGCTCATCGCATTCATGCACGACGGGCAGCCGTTGGAGCCGGAGCACGGCGGCCCCGTGCGCCTGATCGTGCCGAAGCTCTACGCGTACAAGAGCGCCAAGTGGCTGAACGGCCTGGAATTCCTGGAGAAGGACCGCCCCGGCTTCTGGGAGGTACGCGGATACCACAACCATGCTGATCCATGGAAAGAGGAACGGTACTGGTAGCAGCAACGCAAGAGAAATAGCAGGGGCAACGGCACGGAAAATGATCAACCTGCCACGAAGTTCACGGAGAGCTTCGAGGCAGGTTGTATCTGTTGGTGGCTCAAAACGGTGAGAACCATTAGCTGGCGCGGCGAGAGCGCTGATATTCGCTGCTAAGCTGCGAGATCAACTGGCGAGCCTCCGCATAGGTCAGGGGCGACTCTGGCTCGGGTTTGCCCAGCGCACCGCATAGCTTGCGGATGCTCACCATCTGCTGCTCGCTGGCAACCGGCTCATCGGCTCCCTTGGCCGCCGCAGCCGTGTTCTTTGTCGCTGGCGCCTCTGCGGGCG
>DASUWS010000041.1:0-9030 GCA_036378295.1 Ktedonobacterales bacterium | reverse complement strand
GAGCTGTGCCTTGGCGCTCAGCGCATTCGCTTGATTGATGTGTGTAAAGAAACCATAGGCGCCACTGGCGGACAAGACGAGTATCATAGCCACCCCGACCGCCGTGACGCCGATATGCCAGGCGCGTTCCAAACGCGTCTCAGGCGAGAACCAGCGCATAAACCCTCGCGCGAACCAATGCCACATACTTAGCTCCTACGATCGGCAACGTCTGACACACTCAGTGCCAGATGTGTTCTGTCTTGAAGCAGGTTGCGACGAGCAAGCGGCACGGCCGCACCGCCCTTCATGTGCAAGCACAAGGCGTTTTCCACGCCTCGTTGACGCGGCTCTAGGGCAGGATCGGCGTGCCCGGGTGAAATCCCGCGCGAACAACGGCCTTTTCCAGAGCATCCACTGTGCAACGATCGGCGTCATACCGCACGTAGGCCATCTCGGTGGCGGCGTTCACGTAGACGCGAAGCACACCTGGCACCTTGATCAAGGCACGCTCCACGATCAGCGCTCCGCTGCCGGCACAGCCGAAATCGTCGATCGGCACCGTAATAGATCGAATCGTCATCGCTCCGCTCCTCCTTCGGTGTGTTCAACTCGTGGAGAGATGCCGAACACCTGACGCCGTATCGCCTCCGCGCGAAAAGGCACCATCACTTGATCACAGACCGAGTATGACGCCTCTGACTGAAGGTTCTCTGATGGACGCCTGATGAATCGCTGAAGGGTCGTGCAATCAATCCGCGACAGGGGATGGTGCGCTACCGACTCGCCTTCAGAATCGATGTTGCCGGGATTGCTGTGTGCTCAGCATTGGTTGTTGGAAAATGCACCGTCACAGTCGTACCCGCGCCCACACGACTTGCAATGGCAATGCGGCCGCCATGCTGGCGAACGATCCAGTCGGCAATCGACAGGCCTAGTCCGGTCCCGCCGGGGTCGCGCCCACGGCCAGGATCGGCGCGGTAGAAGCGTTCAAAGACGTGGGGAAGCGCATCCTCCAGGATACCGACTCCGGTATCCTGGACAACTATCTCGGCTTCGTCTCCCAATCTGCGGAGCCCGACGGTCACTTCGCCTTGAGCCGGTGTGTATTTCAGTGCGTTATCGAGCAGAATCAGCAGAAGCTGCTTCAATCGATCCTCATCTCCGCGAACCTGCACGGGCTCGAAGGAGCCAAGCGTCAGCATCTGCCCATTCGCAAGCTGGCGGGCATCGGTGAGTACTTCGAGTACAACAGCATCGAGATCCACGACAGCAACTCGCAGCGGCAGGCCCGCGTCGGCACGCGCGAGGGCGAGGAGATCCGCTACCAGTCGGGTGAGTCGCGTTGACTCACGCTCAGCCTCAGCCAGCGCCTCATTGCGGTCAGCATCTGTCATCTCCGGATGTCGCTGGAGCAGATCCAAGTTTGCCTGAATCGCTGTGAGCGGGGCGCGCAACTCATGAGACGCATCAGAGACAAAGCGCTGCTGTGCCGTGTAGGCTCCCTCGATGCTGGCGAGCATGGCATTGAAGGTACGTGCGAGCCGACCGATCTCATCGTTGGAGCGCGGAGTGTCGATGCGCTGAGAAAGATCGCGGGAGTGGGCGATGCCGTCCGCGGTCTCGACCATGCGAGCAACGGGGCGAAGTGCAGTACCCGCGATGAGCCAACTGCCGGTGAGTGCGACGGCCAGGCCAAGGACTGAAAGACCGATGAGGAAGACACGGAAGACCTGCATCGAATAGTCGATAGCGCCGAGCGGCGCAAAAGCCTCAACGTATCCAGAGATATCGGAGGTCGGCGAGTTGCCCCGAATCGGCAGGACAAAGACACGCCAGCGCTCGGCCGGTGAGGCGATGATCCCGAATGCGCTCCCAGCAGGCGGCAACGGCGCAGTGACAGGAGGGGCAATGCCCGCGAGCGGATCGTATGCGGGTCCCGCCGGATGCGCGATGACGATGCGTGGATCCACCGCAGGCACACCGCCTGCATCGTCGGATGCCTGTACCTGCTGTCCATCAGGCGCGTACAGCCGCAAGATCACGCGGTACCCGCCAGTACCCTCAGTCAGTTCTGGCGCTGAGGGCGACGTGGCCGCCTCATCTGCTGTGTGGCTGGCTGTGGTGATGAGCGCACGGTCGAGGTCATCGTAGTGGCCGCGCGTATGAAATGCGTAGCTGAATGCGGTGACGACCAGCAGGATGGCGGCGAACAGCAGTCCACACCACAGGGCAAGGCGAAGCCGGATCGACATAGCTGCACTACTCCTCACGGAGGACGTAGCCGATGCTGCGAATGGTGTGAATCAAGCGGGATTCGCCGCCAGCTTCGAGCTTTTGACGCAGTTGCTTGACATACACCTCGACCACATTGCCATTACCTCCGAAGTCAAAGCCCCAGACGCGGTCGAGGAGGATCTCCTTCGAGAGGACTTGCTGTGGATTGAGCAGGAAAGTGTGCAGCAACTTGAATTCAAGCGCTGTCAGCGTAACTTCTCGTGTATAGCGCCGGACCACGTGGGTGCTAGCGTCCAGCGCGAGATCAGCGTAGTGTAACACCTGCGGATGCTCCGCGTGCTGGCGTCGAAGCAGCGCATGCACCCGCGCTAGCAGCACGTCGAACGTGAAGGGCTTCACAACGTAGTCATCCGCGCCGGATTGCAGGCCGCGCACCTGGTCAGCGGGAGCATCTTTGGCAGTCAAGAATAGCACTGGTAGGTGGTCGTCGCCTGCCCGTACACGCCGGAGCACCTCGAACCCGTCTATTCCGGGCATCATCACATCGAGGATCAGGAGATCAAAGGGCTGTTCGCGCAGAAGGGCCAGCCCTTCAGCTCCGCTGCTTGCGATCTCGACGGCGAATCCCTCATAGCGCAGCCCGCGCCTGACCGCGCTTGTCACAGACGGGTCGTCGTCGATGACAAGAATGCGCTCCATCGGAATCTCCTTTACCACAGCTCGTATACAGTTACAGGTCATACGCCATGCGATATGTGCCGCCGATTCGTGGGAAAGCGGCTTACGGCTCGCGCTGTCTCACGTACAAATGGACAGGAGACAGATACCCGCAGGGGCTGCCTGGCCAACAGGCGTTTCCGACGCACCCAATAATCCTTCCTCTAATCCCCATGTAGCGCGTGTGTACTCGTCTTGTATCTGGCGTATCTGGTGCTCCTGTACTGATGGGATAACATTGCGATATCACAACGTTCTCACGGGGCCATACGGTCCCATCACAACTCCCTCACATGACGGCCATGCAACGTGTTGCGGGAGTCGTCCACGCCTGCCGTGCCCATACCACCCATACCAGCAGCAAGAGAGTGGCGGTTGGTACGCATTGCCTGGCTCAGTTGTCGGCAAAGGTCTTCCTCGGAGTGTCGCACTCCCGTGATGCCGTTGTGATGCCAACATGCCGAGCGTTCCCCCCTGCTCGTGGCCTGCTCGGGTGGGGTCGTAATGTCAGACACAAATACCTTCACAACAGATTCAGTGTCTAGTAGCAAGATGACCGAGGACCCTCAGCAGTTCGTCAGCTACCACTCAGGTAGGCATCAGGAAGTTGGATTACACAGAACTGCAGATGCAGGAAACAGATGCACGAAACGCTGAACGGAGCGAAAGGAACGAGCGGTTATGCAAGAGGTGCGAAGGATTATGCACTCGTCGCGTATCAGAGGTGCACTTTGGACTCTCTCCGCCATAGTCGCACTGGCCATGTTCAGTGTCATCAGCGCTTCCCCGGCAAGCGCGCAGTCCGATACGACCGGGACGTCAGCAACTGATATGCAGTGTCAATCTGATGCGACGATCGCATCACTCCGACTCTGTGTGCAGCACGCATGGATACAGGGATTCATTGACAATCAAGGCGTGACAAAGAGTCTCCTGGCAGAACTGGATGCGGCGCAGCACGCCGTTGACCGCCAGCAGCCCGGCGTCGCCGTCCAGGTTCTGTGGGCATTCATTCACGAGGTGCAGGCACAATCAGGCAAGCAAATCGACCCGACGCATGCCCAACACATGATCGCGCATGCGCAGATGGTCATTCAGGCGTTGCAGGCGCCAAGCGCAACCTGAACACGATGTGAGGAGTGAGACGAAGAGACGAGGAGACGAAGTGGAGGTCTATCATGGAGATACCAGGCAATGTCACAGAAACGAGAATTGAGACGAGAGACGTTGCCGAGTTTGCCACGGTGGCAGACGCTCCTGCCATGGCGTCTATCGTCGATGCGCCGTCAGGCGCGGAGTTCACGCGGGATGTAGCGGTTCCCGTCAGCGTCCCTGAAGCGGTCCCCGTGGACGGGCATGCTCACCCAGGCGTCCTGAAGAGAACCTGGAAGAGGACCTGGGACTACGTTGATGAGCATTTGGGGCTCTCGGCGCTTCGCTATCCGATTCCCGCCCATGCGAATACCATCTGGAACACGCTCGGCGGCATGACCTTTGTCGGGCTGATTGTCCTCGTCATCACTGGCATATGGCTGGCGCAGTTCTACAACCCCGATCCCGCCGCCGCCCGCCTCAGTGTCGCCTACATTCAGAATCAAGCACCACTCGGCAACGTCATCCGCGGGATCCACGTCTGGACAGCGTATCTCGTCGTTGTGCTCGCCATCGTGCATCTCATCCGCGTCGTGGTGACCGCGGCGTACAAGCATCCCCGCGAGTTCAACTGGCTGGTGGGCGTTGGCCTGCTCGGTCTGCTCCTCTTTGGTGGCATCTTTACTGGGACGGTGCTCCGCTGGGATCAGGAGGCTTATGAAGCCCTCGAGCACAACACAGCCACTGCGCAGATCTTTGGTGCCATCGGCGGCTTCTTCTCGCGCGGCTTCACCTCGAGTGTCGCGATCCTGCCGCGCCTCTATGCGGCGCATGTGAGCATCGTGCCCATGCTGCTGGCAGGCTTGCTCATCGCACACATCTTCCTCATCAAGCACCATGCCATTGCCCCGACGGCGGCACAGGCAGATGCGGGTGAGGCGCCGAATGGGAGCCTGCCCAAGGAAAAGATGACCGCCAGGTATTCAACCCATCTGCGCCTCATGGTCGGCTATGGCATGGCGGCGGTCGCTTTTGCCGGTCTGCTCGGGCTGCTCTTCCCACCTGCGATTGGCCCAGCGCCCGATCCGGCGATGGAGGTCACCAAACCGCCCTTCCTGTTCTACGTCTTCTATGCCTTTGAGAACTTTGTAGGCATCAAGGGCATTTTATACTCCTCGATCGGGCTCTTCGGCTTGCTGGCCGTGCTCCCCTTCCTGGACCGCACGCCGCTGCGGCGGCTGCGCAGGCGCCCCGTTGCGCTCGTGCTGGGGTCAATCCTGTTAGTGGCCGTGGTGGCCCTGAGCATTTATGTCGCCGTTTCTGGGACTGGGAAGCACCTCGGCATGTAAGTGCAACATGCGGATCAGCGTTTAACCGCACAGCACCAGACCAGGCTCATGCCATCTTGCGCAGGTCAGTAAGGAGAAACGATCATGAGACGCGTAACACGCTTCACACTTGGTTTCGCACTGGCAGCCCTGTTCAGTATTGGATTCGCGGGCATGGCGCTGGCCCACGGTGGCCCAGGGATCACGATCACACCTGATACCGTGATGCCCGGCGATACATGCAGCGTGACGGCCGCCGAGGTGTCGAGCCCCGGTGGCGACATTACGATCACGGTCATTGGCAACGGAGTGAATGCTGTCTTGCCAATGCAAAAGGCGAGCGACGACGGCGACTTTGAGGGCAAGGTCACGATCCCTTCCAACCTGGTGCCTGGTTCCTACCAGCTGCAGGTCAAAGGGGACAAGGGTACTCTGACTGGCGACTTCGATGTGTCGGGGGGAGCATCAGGCGCTTCAATGGCCGGCACATCGCAGGCAGCAGCCCCGGCCATTGTGATCCGAGAGCGGCCATTGGGCGAGACGGTGTTACTGGCCGCGATTTTCGGTGTGCTTGCTGGCGCTGGCCTCCTCTTCGCGCTCACAGCCACTCGCCAGGCTCGAACGGCGAGTTAGAAGTTCGTGAATAGAATGGCATCAAGCCCTGCCAGATCATGCTGCCTCGGCTACGCTGGCAGGGCTGTTCATTTCCTGCGTGACATGCTCAGCATGCTCTCTCTCCGAGCTCGCCACTACCTCTAACCTCATCCTCTGCTATCCTTCCTCATCCTCAGCATTCCATCAGGTACAACTCAGCCGGGACTCAGAGGCACTCAGTAGCATTGAGAACGCAAGGGAGGCTCAGATCTACCTCTCCAAGATACGTCTGGCCCACCCTGGAGAAGAAAGCGAGGCAACAGGAGCCCATGATGTACGGCTATAGCTGGAGTTGGGGCGGCATGCTCCTGATGATGCTCAGTTGGGTAGTTGGGTTCGTTTTGCTTGGCCTGCTACTGTGGGCGCTCTTCCGCTGGTTAGGAGTGCGCGGCCCAAGTCAGACAACGAGTACAACCAACACTGGCGTATCCGCGACCGAAATTCTGCGCCAGCGCTATGCGCGTGGCGAAATCGATGAGGCAAGCTACGAGCGGATGCGGCAGCAACTGGAGAGTTCTGTTGCACGTGATACGGAGACGGTCCCGCCTGGCCGATGAGCCAGGCTGACCAGGCAGCAAAGCGTCCGAAACAGCGTGCAGCATATCCTGCTGCTTCGCGCGCTCGTGCTCAGTTCCAGGCCGGCTCATCTTAGATAGAAAGTCGAGTTGATCAGTGGAGAGTAGCCTGTTTTTCGGCGGCTCAGTCGTTGCAGCAGTGGTTGCTGGAGCTATCGCGCTCTTTGCACCCTGCTGCATCTCCTTCATGTTACCAGCCTACTTCGCCAGCGCCTTCCAGAATCGGCGGCTGCTTGTAGCAATGACTTTCCTTTTTGGCGCTGGGGTCGCCACGGTCATCCTGCCTATTGCCCTCGGAGCCTCGCTGCTGCGACAAATCTTCACCGAGTGGCATCCATACATCTACACCATTGGTGGGCTATTGCTGCTCGGCCTCGCGAGCTATACGCTGCTCGGAGGACAAATTCATCTGCCAACTCCTGGCCATCGCGCGGGCAGCAAAGCCGGTCCCCTGAGCGTTTATAGTCTTGGGGTATTTTCAGGAATTACTAGCTCGTGTTGTGCTCCGGTGCTAGCTGGAGTAATCGCGCTATCCAGCGTTGCCCCATCGTTTGCCATTGCGCTTGGCCTCGGCACAGCCTACGTCTTCGGCATGGTCGCGCCGCTCTTCGCGATCTCGCTGCTCTGGGAGCGCTTCGACTGGCGCGCGAGCAAGCTCCTGCGGCCCCGCACATTCACCTGGCACATCGGATCGCTCAGGCGCACACTGAGCGGCACCCAGCTTGCCAGCGGTCTCTTGCTGCTGGTTCTCAGCGTCACGATGCTCTGGATTGGACTCACGCTCAAGAGCATGTTCCGCCTTACCGGATGGCAGGCCGCGTTTGCTTATCAGCAGCAGCATATTGGCTCGGCCATTACCAGTATCCTTGCCTGGATTCCCAACTGGGTCGCGGTCGTGCTGGTAGCCGGGATCATTCTGTTGCTGGCGTGGCGAGCAATCCATCAGGCCGCGCCCTCGACGCCAGTATTACCAGCCACAGAGGACGGGCAGATGCATGAGCAAGATGAAGACGACCAGCAAGCGAAACGCCATGACACGAACCTGGTGGGTGCTCACAAAGGGGACATCCGATGAGTACGAAGACACGGAAGCGCCCAGGACGCCCACATTCGAGTCATGCCGTCCGAACCGCTCACCAGCCGCCACTGCCGCGATCCACGGTGCAGCCTGCACTCCGGCGGGCTGAGCCCGTTGGAGGGTCAGGGGCGCAGCAGCGAGCAATCCCTGGTAGTCAGCAGAAGCCCGTAGTGCGGCCGGTAAAGCCGCGCCCTGGTCGCTACCAACACATCGAACGCCAGCGGCGGAATAGCCTGATCCTCAAGATTGCTGGTGGCATCTTGGGCGGGATCGTCGTGCTGGGCATCATTTACTTCTTAAGTAATGGTGGGAATCTAGCCACTGGAACAACCCAGCAGAAGCAGTATCGCTACGATATCGCTAGTCCGAAGACCGGCGCGCGTGCCCCGGATTTCAGTTTGCCATCCACCACAGGCGGCACAGTTCGGCTGAGCGATTTGAGGGGCAAGAACGTGCTGCTGTACTTCCAGGAGGGCATCGGGTGTGAAGGGTGTTGGACGCAACTCAAGGACATCCAGAGCGATATGGGACGCTTCCAACAACTCGGCATCAGCGATGTGATCACCATTACGACGAATCCGCTCGACGCGCTGAAGCAGAAAGTGGCCGATGAAACGATCGCGCTTCCGGTCTTGTCAGACGAGTCATTCGCCGTCTCACGGGCATACAACGCCACGATGTACGGCATGATGGCTGGCAGCGCAGACGGACATACCTTTATTCTGGTCGGCCCCGATGGACGGATTCGCTGGCGGGCGGATTACGGTGGGCCGCCGGAGTACACCATGTACGTGCCCATCAACAGCCTCATTGCGGATATAAAGGCGGACACCAATGGCAAATAGCAAACGCCCGATCAAAGTCACTATTCTTACTAAGCCCCAGTGTACCTACTGTGACGATGCGCGCCAGCTTCTACAAGGGTTGAAAGGCGAATATCCACTCGTGATTGAGACCATAGACATCAACTCGCTTGAAGGGGAGGCGATGGCCACAACCGGAGGCATTCACTTTCCTCCGGGGATATTCCTGGATGACGAGCCATTTTCCTACGGGCGGGTCTCCGAGCGGAAGTTGCGCCGGGAACTCGACCGGCGCATAGGCGCCACTCAACCGAATAGGATGCGAGAGGCCGAGGAAGCATTCTGGCCGGAGTGGGCTGCTCGAGACAGAAGGAGAATGAGATGAAAAGCGATAAACATTCGAGTGCCTTCATGTGGAAGCGAGTTGGAGGAGCATCTCTGGTTATTCTGGCGCTTGTGGCAGGGTTGTTACTGGCAGAAGGAAGCAATGCCTCCGGGCTCTTAGCATATCTGCCATTCCTGCTCATTTTGGCGTGTCCATTGATGATGATCTTCATGATGGGATC
>DASUWS010000040.1:0-18546 GCA_036378295.1 Ktedonobacterales bacterium | reverse complement strand
GTGGAGATAGCATCCTGGTTTCACGTGGGATGTCGCCCAATAGACGCCTGCCGAAGCAGGAGCGGACAAGAAAAATCGCCCCCTGCCAGCGAGTGACAGGAGGCGACTACTATGGTTCCCTTTGCGGCCCCTCCCTTTGTGGGAGAGGGTTGGGGGAGAGGTCTACAAGTTCGCCGCGTCGAGGAACTTCGCGACGAGGAGTAACACGGCAAAGAGCCACATCACCCAACTGATCTCACGCACCTTGCCCGTGAGCACCTTGAGCACGACGTAGCTGACGATGCCGACAAACATGCCATCAGCGATGGAGTACGTCAGCGGCATGAACAGCAGCGTCAGGAAGGCGGGCAGGCCATCGGTCACGCTGTCGAAGCCGATCTTGACGATAGGCTCGATCATCAGGAAGCCGACGACGATCAGGGCTGGAGCCGTCGCAACCGGCGGCACCAGTCCGATGAACGGCACAAAGAAGAGCGCCAGCAGGAAGAAGAAAGCGACCCAGACGGAGGTCAGGCCGGTCTTGCCGCCCTCGCTCTCGCCCGCCGCGCTCTCGATGAACGTCGCGATGGTGGCGTTGCCCGTGATCGGGCCGAACATGCCGGCGGCGGCGTCCACGATCAAGGCGCGTCCCGACCGGGGGAAGTTGCCTTCCTTGTCGAGGATGCCGAGCTTGGTGGCCAGACCACTGAACGTGCCGACCGAATCCATCATATCCGTGACGAGGAACGTCAGGAAGAAGAGGATGATCGCGCCGGTCACCAGATTGCCGCTAAAGAGCGCGCCGAAATCGATCACGCCGCGCTCGTTCCAGAACGCGACGAGATTCGGCAGAGCGATGAAGTCGGTAATACCCGTAGGGTTCTTTGGCGCATTCGGCAACAGCGCCGCGCGCAGCGCCGGATTGATAATTGACGCGGCCCAGGCAATCACTGTGGTAGCAAGAATGCCGATCAGCAGGGCGCCGCGCACGCGCCACGCCAGGAGCAGAGCCGTCAGGAGCAGACCCACGAACGCGACGATGACGACCGGATCGTTGAGCACACTCAACCCCGGCAGACCGGTGCTGCCGCCGATGGTCACTGTCTGTCCAGGGGTAATGGGCTTCGTACCCAAATTGGTGAACTTGATGATGCCCGCATTGGAGAGGCCGATGAACGCGATGAACAGACCGATGCCTGCGCCAGCCGCGAGCTTGATCGCCAGCGGAATCCCTTTCATAATGGATTCGCGCCACGGGCCAATGACGATCAGCAGGAAGGCCAGGCCATCCAGGAAGACGAGCGCGAGCGCCGCGCCAACTGGGAAATGACGCTGACCCACCACTGTAAACGCGAAGAGCGCGTTGTAGCCGAGGCCAGGAGCCAGCGCCCAGGGCAGATCGGCCCAGAGGCCCATAAAGAGCGTCGGGACGACAGCGCAGAAAATCGTGCCAATGACGAGCGCATCGAAGTTCAGCCCAGCGGCCGACATGATGCTGGCATTGACGAAGATGATGTAGGCCATCGTGACGAATGTCGTCAGGCCCGCGATGAACTCGGTACGATGACTACTGCCACGGTGAGCGGGGTTCATGATGGTTGCGAGAATACCACCGGACTTCGACGCGTCGGCGGTGGACTCTGGCGCGACCTCAGAAGCCATGGAGAAGATCCTCCTGAAAAGGACGCCAGGCAATGACATCAATCGCCGAACCTGTCCACCGGAAAAACGTTAGCCCGGTGGTAGGTTCTTTGCGTGCGAGTGAACCTACCATCCGGGCTTTTCTTCCCCATGGTGTAACATGCACAGTGCCGCGCGATATTGATGGCACGGAACCGGCACGCCTGCATCGCTCGGACCAGACTGTCACGCACTCATCACCGCAAACGCGCACCGCTGAAGATGATCTCTGTCACGGGCACGGCGCAAGCAGCGCGTGGGCACGGAACCCTAGATGCACTTCATCTCGTAGTCGGGCGATTTACGGTCGCCTGGTAGAAACATCCGGGCCATATCCCCGGACCTATACGGGATGTGTCCGACATACTTCGGACACATGAGAGTGTAGCATTCCTTGTGTAGTAATGTCAATCGGTTGGTTGCCTGCATTTGGTGAGAGCCGGTCTTGTATCAGCCAGATACCGTCAGTTAGGGGAGCACATCAGAGGAGCGCAGCAATGATCACTGTGGGCATTTTGACTGTCAGCACACTGGGGGCAGCGGGCCAGCGTGAGGACACATCGGGCGAGGTGATTCGCGAGATAGTGACGGCGGAACCGCTCTCCGCCGAGGTGGCGGATCGCCGCATCGTGCCGGACGACCGCGCGGCCATCGAGTCAACGCTCCGTCACTGGGCGGATGATCTGCGCCTGCATCTCGTGTTGACGACGGGAGGCACGGGCCTCAGCCCAACCGACGTGACGCCCGAGGCGACGCTCGCGGTGATTGACCGGCTCGTGCCTGGGCTGGCGGAGGCGATGCGCCAGGAGAGTCTGCGCAAGACGCCCTTTGCCATGCTCTCGCGGGCCGTCGCGGGCTGCCGGGGCGCAACGCTCATCATCAACCTGCCCGGCAGTCCAAAGGGCGTGCGTGAGTGTTTGGAGGTCGTTCTCCCGGTGCTGCCGCACGCGATAGACCTAGTCACGGGGCGCAACACCAGCCACAGCGGTTGAGCGCCGCTTCGTAGCGTCGGGATGTGGCTAGGACAGACTTCTCCCATGTTACACAATCTATCTCCCCATGCGTTACACACTGTAGGGACGCGAGAGGCGCGTGCGGGAGTACTCTTTGCCCGTCCAATCGGGACAGCATAGGGTACAATGGCAATGCGGCGGGGGATCGCGAGCACAGCACAGCGTGATCAGGAGGACGAGTCGGATGCGGAATGTCGTGCGGGTGCGGAGGCGTCGAGGACCAGCGGCATGGCAAATCGCGGCGCTGGCGGCGGCGGGTGGCATTGGTGCGCTGGCGCTGGCCAACCGGATGGCCGAGGCAACGGCGGGCGAGCCATATAATGTGCTGGAAGGCGACCAGGGCCGCTACGCCTGGACTCGCGGCGGCATCAGCTACACAGTGCGCGGGCGAGGTGAGCCGGTGATGCTGGTCCACGGCATCTACGCGGGCGCGTCATCGTTCGAGTTCCGGCGCGTGTTTGCCCGGCTCGCGGAGCGGCATCGCGTCTATGCGTTCGACCTGCTCGGCTTTGGCCTCTCTGATCGCCCGCGTATCATCTACACACCTGACCTCTACGTCGCGCTCATCCAGGATTTTGCCCGGCAGGTGATCGGCGCGATGGATCAGCCGGCGCAAATCATTGCCTCGGGGCTGGGCGGAGCATTCGCCATCCGCGCGGCGGCGGACCGGCCTGATCTCTTCGAGCGGCTGGCGCTAATCGAGCCGACGGGTATTCAGGACCTCGCCACCGACCCAGACGACAGCAGCCACATCTTCTGGCGCAATATCCTGCGGTCCCCCCTCCTCGGCCAGACGATCTACAACACCATTGCCTCGCGCACGGCGATACGCTTCTATCTGAAGATGAGCTACGACAATCCCAACGAGGTCAGCGACGATCTGGTTGACTATTACTACACCCAGGCGCACCAGCCGAACGCGCGTTATGCTCCCGCCAGCTTCATTGCGGGCGCGCTGGATACTCCGGTGGACGAGGAGTATATACGCCTGGCGATGCCGATCCTGCTGCTCTGGGGCAAGAACGCCCGCTTCACCCCACTGGAACATGCGCGCGCTTTCCGCCAATTGAACGCCCGCACCGATCTGCGCGTCTTCGATACTGGCGCGCTGCCACAGGACGAGCGACCCGACGAGTTCGTTCACGTCGTCGAATCGTGGCTACACTCCACGATCCGCCCCCAGTTGAGCTAGTGCCCTGACGCTCCCGCCCACCAGGCGTCGCACGCGCCTCGGGCGGACTTCGGCCCATCGCATTCGTCACTCGTCACGCGGTGGGTTCGAGGCCACTCAGCCAGATGGTGCATTGCTCCATCGTCAGGCAGTGACAGTGGAGACCCTCGCGCAGGAGTGCCTGCATGGCGCGAATACGGGCTAGCTGGGCCGCTAGCTCCGTGAGCTTGCGCTCGGCCAGGGCATCCCAGCGGGTGTCGGGGTGCGTGCCCGCCGCGAAGCCAAAGAACAGCTCCCGAATCTCGCCAAGCGTGAATCCTGCCTTCTGCGCGTGTTCGATCACCCTGAGACGCTGTATAGCGCTTGCCTCATAATAGCGATGCCCATTTCTGTGACGGACAGGCGAAGGCAGAAGTCCGATGGACTCGTAATAGCGGATCGCAGATGTCGCCACACTCGCCCGCCTCGCGACCTCGCCAATCGTCAGCGCAGCCTCGCCCATCGCATTATCCATCGCATCATCCATGACGGCCCTCACATCTTTCATATCTTTAACTCCTGTCCCGTACCCGTACCGCTCCTCCTCTTGCCTCTTTCTCCATTACGCATCATTGTACTCTTGACTTCAAGTGCGCTTGAAGTATGTACGCTCCTGAACGAGAGGGAGAATAGACCTCTCAATTGGGTTCCACCTGATCCGTCAGGAGAGCTAAAAAAGGAGCGCGCTATGTTTTCTAATGCGCAAGACGAAGTTGCTCTGGTCTGCAGTCTCACCCCTGCCGAGCTAGAAGTGCGCGGCGGGGAAATCTCACTCATGGCGAGCCACGTTCGCGCTATCGAGGAGACGCACGACGGCTACCGGTTCGCGTTTCCGGCTGAAGCAGAGGGCATACCGGATCTGCTAGCGTTTATCCTGGCTGAGCGGGCATGCTGCCCGTTCTTTACCTTCGAGTTAACATTCCCTTCGCCACACAAGGACATCTGGCTGGCAATTCGAGGCCGCGAGGGTGTGAAGCCGCTGGTCTATGACAGCTTTGTCTCCCGATTCACCGGACAGACGAACGCGCCAACAGGAGCCGCATCCATGGACGAATAAAAGCGCATGCACACCCACCGCGCTCAGAGCGTCAGCCGCTTGAACGCTTCGGCGTAGGGCAGCCCGGCGGCCTGTCCGGTCTCTTGGGCGCGGCGGCGCCACGATTCCCCTAGCGCGATGGGGTCGCTCGTCTGGCTGGCATGGGCCAGGCGAGCGGCAATCTTCGTGTCGAGCGTCGCGGTGATGTCCATATAATGGTCGGGTGCGTCGGAGCTAAAGAGCCAGACCTCGGCCACGGCATGCGGTGTCATACCGTCCTTGGCAAGCTGTTCTGGGAAGTGTAGCGGGTCACGCGCGTAGGGGTATGCGGCGTCGAGCGCGACTCGCCCGGCAATGCGGTGATCGCGGTGGGTCGTATATGGCGGCCAGGGATGCACCGGATCGTGGGTGATGAGCAGGCGCGGACGGTGGCGGCGAATCTCGCGTACCAGCAGCCCGCGTAGCTCGCGGGTGTCTTCCAGCTCGCCGTCGCCCAGCCCCAGAAAGATTGGCTCATCCGCGCCCACGATTCGCGCCGCCTCGCGCTGCTCCTGCTCGCGCCGCGCCGCGACAGCCTGAGGCGTCTCACGTGGATTGCTCGTACCCTTCTCGCCCGATGTACAGAGGACGTAGACCGCGCGCCACCCGGAGCCTGTCAGCCCGGCAACCGCGCCCGCGCACCAGCTTTCGATGTCGTCGGGGTGGGCCGCGATCACCAGCACCGTGTGCCGCTCTGTCTCGGTCTCACCGCTTGTCATGGTTCATAGCTCCACGTAGCGTTTCTGAATCTCCAACAGATGGCGAATGCCGCCCTCGGCCAGCGCGAGCAGCTCGTCCAGCTGGGCGCGGTTGAATGGCTTGCCCTCGGCGGTACCCTGCACCTCGATGAAGTCGCCCGCGCTCGTCATCACCACATTGGCGTCTACCTCGGCCTTCGAGTCCTCGTCATAGGCCAGGTCGAGCATCGCGTTGCCTTTGACGATGCCGACGCTTACGGCGGCAACGCCCACGCGCACCGGGTCCACACGCAGCACATGCCGCGCCTTCAACCGCTTCGTCGCCCGCTGGAGCGCGATCCACGCGCCGGTAATCGCGGCGGTGCGGGTGCCGCCATCCGCCTGAATCACATCGCAATCGAGCGTGATCGTGCGCTCGCCCAGCGCCTTCAAGTCAACCGCCGCACGCAGCGAACGCCCAATCAGCCGCTGAATCTCGTGGGTGCGCCCGCCAATCTTGCCAGCGACCGACTCACGCCGCGTCCGCTGCGCCCCGGCACGTGGCAGCATCGCATACTCGGCGGTAATCCAGCCCTGGCCGCGCCCCGTCAACCATGGGGGCACGCCATCATCAATTGTCGCCACGCAGAGCACACGCGTCCTGCCGAACTCGATCAGCACCGACCCCTCGGCATGGCTGATGTAGTCTGGCGTCACCGTCACCGGGCGCATCTCATCATTGGCACGGCCATCTATGCGGGTCATTGGATTCTCCTTTGGCTGTTTGGGTCATCAGGCTGCTCCCTCCCCCATCGCGAGAGGGGAACCCGGCCCGCAGGTTGGCCGCAGACCGGGAAGGCGTTCGCCTATCATTCTACGGCACGGTATCGCCCGCCTCGGAAAGTAGCGTGACCTGGCCGTTCGGCGCAACCGCACAGACCCATGTATGCGTCCGCCGGAATAACTGCTGCCAGGTGATCGTGAACGTGACACGATAGCCGCCAGGCTGCCCGCTCTCCGGCTCGACGGTCACGCTGGCCGTGCCAGGATAGCCGCCCTGCCAACCACGGTCGGAGAAGTGAATCCAGTACTCCAGCGTCCGTGTTTCGGGCTTCGCGGGCGGGCCAGCGCCCAGGGGAAACGTATCGGGCGCGACAAACGGCGGGTCCTGATTCGTGTCGGGAAGCAGCTTTGCCAGCGCCGCCCGCGCCAGAATCGCCGCCGACTCCGATGTGATGCTCGCGCCACCCCGCACCACGACAATCGCCCCGTGATCGGCGGGTAGATAGAGCAGCCCATGCGCGCTATCCACTGGTAACGGCTGCGACATGGGCCACCGCGCCGCCAGCGGCAATGCGGCTAGCTTCCTACCGTTTCGCTCGTCCAGCAGGAGCGTCTTCGCGAAGCCAGCGACGTAGATGTGCCGCAGTGTCGTATTCGAGCCAACCGCGAGCGCGCCGTCGAGCGCAGGGGCGCGTGTCAGGGCCAGCGTCAACGGTGCTGTGATCGCCGCTCCTATGTGAAGCTGCCATGCGCGTGAGTCGCCGCCGAAGATGTCTAGCAATCCGGTTGCGCCATCGAGCGGACCGAGACGCGCACCCAGTGGCAGCGCCAGCGCACGCTTTTGTTGGAGCGTCGCCGCATCCAGCAGCACCAGCCGGGGAGCATCCGAGGCATCCCGCGGGCGTATCACGGTGACAAGCAGATAGCGCGACGCGTCGAAGATGGGACCGTCGGGCGCGGGCGCGCCATCCGGCACTGATAGCGAGACAGACGCCAGCATGGCTCCTGTCAAGGCGTCGAGCGCTATCACACGCCCTCCACCGAGAAGGTAGAGGTGTCCCCTCGCGGCATCGAGCGCGCCACCGCTCCACGTCGCTCCCGACGAGAGCTGGTAGTGGCCGACGAGTCTGGCGTTCGCCGTCGAGAACATGGTGATGGCATCGGGGGCGATAGCATACGCCCGCTGTCGCACCGGGTCATCCAGCAGGAGCGTGGCATCCGTTGCGGCGCTGGCATCTCCAGAGAGGGCGGTACGCGCGCCAGGCTGGCCGTTCGTGCCATCGAGCAGTACCAGGGCATCCGGGTGAGCAGGCTGGCAAGAGCCGACCGGCGGGCAAGATGGCTCGTGCTGGCTGGCCAGCGTTACCAGATGGCGCGTCGAGGGATCGTATGTCACCAGCAACGCGCCCGCCTCAGGGTGAGCGACCGCCGCCACTGAGAGCATAGGCAGATCCGGCGCGGCGACGCTCGCCTGGGCATGGCGCGCGCGGTCCGCCAATGCGTGCGCGACAACCGCCGAGAGCACGATCACTCCCACGACGGCAAGTACAGCAACCGCCCACGGCCAGGAACGGCGGCGGACGGTTTCACGCTTGGGCACGGATGGCCCCCTGACATGGCAGACGCTTAGTTCGGTCGCTGAATCGTCTCGGCATCGGGCGGATAGGGCACGTTTGCGGCGTAGCCACCGGAGACGGTCGGCAGGGTCGGGGGCGCGCCAGATGCTTCGTAGGTGGTCGCCGAGGGCGAGATCGGAGCGCCCGATGGCGGCGAATACGTCCTGGTGGTATCGGAGTACACGTTTGGCACGTCGATCACACGAGCTGGCGCTGGTCGCCCACCCCCAAAGAGCCGCCGCATTCCACGGAACGCCGCGCGCGCCGCCTTGAAGAACAGGATCAACAAGAGCACCAGGGCAATGAAGCCAACAACCGGCGCAAGCACCAACAGCAGAATCACACCCACGACGAGGATATCTTCGAGCAGGCTCGCAATCGGATTACCCGCTCCGGCTGTGGTCGTCGTGACGGCAGCGCGCGTGCTGGCCTTCACGCCATGCGTCGCTAGCGCCAGCAGCCCGCCCACGATCGCGGCGAGGATTTTGCTCTCGTCGCTGATCGTATTGGCACTGCCAACCATAATCAGCGCGCCCGCCACCGGACGAATCACCGTATGCACCACATCGCTGACGTGATCTACACCCGGCACCTTATCAGCCAGAAACTCCAGGATGACCAGCACCGCGAGAACACCCAGCACGATGGGATTTCCCAGGACGTGGAACTGATCCTGCACCGGTAGGAGCGCCTGGCCATCTGGTCCGCGAATGTCGCTGGCAATGCCGAGGATGAGCAACGGCAGATAAGCCCGCAGACCGGCGGTGGAGCTGAGACCGAGGGCTGTGAGCATCGTCGTCAGCGCGACGGGACTCAGCGGGTCCGTAGTGGGATCACCCGACGAGAATGGCATTGGTTGTTTCCTCCTGCGCGCCAGATGACACGCCGCAAGGCAACGCGGACTACTTCGTGTTTAGACAGCAGTGTACCATGTCGCGCATACGCCGCCACAGCGCATTTCCTAGCATCTTCTTAAACAGGCAAACGTACGCAATGACCCTACGATTTGACGCCGGGAAAGTTGAATGTGGCTGTGTTCGATGCGGGCAAACGTACTATCGTGGGACTCAGTGCCGCCAGCGACGGAGCCCCTACACGCGCCATCGCCGATTCCAAACTCCGCGCCCAATAGCTCTAGGCACGCGATACGCCCCGCTGCTCTTCAGCCGCCAGCCCCCAAACCACCGGACGCCCCAAAAGCACCGCGCGAGCGTCCGGCGCCTCGTACTCCGCGATATTGATCGGGTCCACACTTCGCCTTCCACTTGACTGCTCATGAGTCTGTCGCGTTACGAGATAGTATACTACCAACGGAATCAACGGACAGGTTACCAAACTGAACGTATGCGCTCAAGTATACATAGCATCAAGGATGCGGGAGGGAAATGTCGTACAACAACAAACCGTTCAACACGAGCAAAAGCCAGTCTCCCCAGCAACCGGGGAGTAGCATCGCGCGTGCAAACACACTGGCTGCCCGCCGCCCGGGTCGCCCGGCGCATAGCGCCCCCATTGCCGATGTGGAGACGCGGACGCTGATTCTGGCAGCGGCGCGGCGTCTCTTTTTGCAGCGCGGCTATGCCGACGTGGCTGTAGCCGAGATAGCGCAGGCGGCGAATGTCACAAAGCCAACACTCTACTATCACTGTGGCAACAAGGAAGGCCTGTATGCAGACGTGCTCTGCAATGTGATGGAGGAAGTGGGTGGCTCTATTCGCGCCGTGACAGGGGCCGACATGCCGGTGCGACAGCGGCTCGAAGAGTTGGCCGCCGGCTACTACACGCATGCCGACACGACTATGGACCCGCTGCTACGCGACGCCACCGAGCTACTAACCGAGCATTACACCCTCCGCATCCGGAAGACATATGAGCGCGAGATGCTCGCACCGATCACGCAACTGATGCGCGAAGGCATGCGTCGCGACGAGATTGCCCAGGCCAGTGCCGATTTCCTCGTGCAAGCCTGGCTGGGCCTGCTCGACGCCTTCACCGCTCACGGAGGCCATAACGCTCGCACGCTCGACGAACATCGGCGAGTGGCCATTGCTGTGACGACATTCTTCCTCGATGGCGCCGCGCCACGCTGACAGGTGCGCGTTTTGCCCCTGGGATGGGTCATGGTGACATGATGTGGGGGAGGAATGGCCTATATTCGTTGCTGGTTTCTTAACCCTGTGTGAGAATAGCTCATGGGCATTTGGTACTGCACCAGCACGCCAGTGTCTGGGGCAATGGAAGCGCCCGGCATTTCGAATCAAGGCGAAGATGATTAGCTCAAGAACATAGCCGCCTCCAGCCATTCATCTTCCATGCGACGAAGGCAACGTCTCCCGATGAAGGATGAGCTGGTTGTGGTGTCGTTAGCGTGGTATGACATGCGCGTGAGAGCGGAGGGGGAACGCAATGGCAAACGGTGAGCGGAAACGAGGAATTGGCTCCCGTCTTTTCGGTTTGATCAATCCCATTCGTGACCCAAGCCTGCTCGTCGCCATCATCCTGACAGTGATCGAGAAGGGCAGCTCGAACGCGACACCCGTTGAGTGGGCGCTGTTTGGCTTGCTGAACTGGATCGCCGTGAAGGGTGCCATTTGGCTGCTGGTGAACTTCGCGTTCTCATTCGTCTATCTCACGCGAAAAGCGGTCTGGGCGATGCGCCATCCACGGCTAGCGTGGCGTCTGCTGGATGCGATGGGTACCGAAGAAATCATTATCGGTGGCCTGCGCCCGGATATGTTCACCACCGAAGATGGCTCACTTCACGAGGGCCAGCTTGCCTACTCCGGGATGGGCCTGGGGGCGGGATATGCTCCTGGCTATGCGCAGGGCGCACTCGGCCCAGGCTACGCGCAAGACGATGAGTATGGCGACTACCAGGGGTACGGACGGGAGCCAGTGCCCAGCATGCGGCTGGACGACCGCTCTGAAGAGCTTCGCGACATGCTGGCCACCTACTCGCGGCTGTTCGAAGACTGGATGTCGTTCACCGAGGAGAAATGGCGCGCCGTCAGCGATAGCCAGCTTGGATGGAAGCCCCTGCGCGGTCGGTGGAATGGCTGGGAGGAAATCTATAACGACGCGTTCAACGCGGCAGGACCAAACGCGGCGGATAATACCGCTCGTCGCTTCGATAACTCCCAGACCAAAGGCTCGGCAGCCAGTGCGGTGGCGTGCTTCTTGCGCGACCTCGATATGCTGCGCCAGGGCATGCTCGTCGTTGAATCCGGCGAACAGCCCCAGGCACCGCGCGCCGGTGGCTTCGGCAATCAAGGGCCATCTGGCTCACGCACGGGGAAGGCCCCGATCATCCGCAACCCAATGATCGTGGACGCCGATTAGCGCCTGTGAGCGTCTGCGGCTCTCGGCAGGCGCGGAGCGGGGATAGCACGGCACGAACACACAAACACAACAATGAGCGTGGTTCCCTTGAGGGAACCACGCTCTCACTCTACCGATTATGTCTATGATGCCGCGGACTCCGTGGATTCCAGGACGTTGAGCAGCTGGTCCACCGTGAACGGCTTGGGCAAGACGCCATCTGGCTCCAGGTCGCGCGCAGTCTCCAGATTCGTGATCGCCGATACAAGAATCACCTTATGGCGCGAGCGCTCCATCGGGTTACCGCGCAGTTCCGTCATTACGCCCCGTCCATCCAGCACGGGCATGAGCAGATCGAGCAGCACCACTCGCGAGCCACCACGCGCCAGCAAATCCAGCGCTTCACGCCCGTTGACCGCCGTTTCCGTCGGATAACCTTCCAACGAAAGAACCTCTACCAGCATCTTGCGAATTGCTGGGTCGTCATCCACGATCAATACCGTTGGCGCGTGTGGCATTTAGCATCCTCTTTCTCTTGCAGGCATCCCGCTAGCCTTGTCTCTTGCTGAAGCGGCATTCTCCATTGTCCTCAATCTCAGCCCCTGCATTCTTTTTCCACTTCAGTATAGCGTATAGCGCCTTGGACAATCGCTATGATGTGTGCGGCGGCGCTACCTCCGGCAGGCAGAACTGGAAGTCCGAACCACGGCCCGGGGTGCTTTCTACCCAGATATTGCCGCCCATCGCCTCGATATATTCCCGGCAAATCCACAATCCGAGACCCGTCCCGCGTACCGGCGTTGTGAGTGACTGCGGGGTGCGCACAAACCGATCAAAGATACGTTCGCGGTCTTCAGCGGCAACCCCCGGACCAGAATCTAGCACATGCATCACCAGCCAGTGTTCGTGAGCGTGCGCCGCGCGCAGCACCGTCTCATTATTACGGGCGTCTTTGCCGTCGGCCTCTTTCCTGCCCTGTAGCTGGCCCTTGTGCTGAAGCTGCTCGCGCTGCTCGCGCCGAACCGCCAGGCGATAAGGCGAACCGGGCGCGTACTTGCCCGCGTTGGTCAACAGATTGGAAATGACCATCGGCAGACGCTCAGCATCGGCCAGAACCCACGTATCCGCGGGAATATCCAGGGAGACGCGCCCTTTAATGTCCTCGGTCAACCCGGCGATAGCCCGCTGAGCCATCGAGCGCAGATTTACCGGCTCGATGCGCACATCCAGCTCGCGCTCCTCTAGCATGCTCGCATCCGCCAGCATACCAATCATTCCGGCAAGCTTATCCGTAGCCATCTGAATCTCGCTGCCAAACTGGTTCAGCTTCTCGGGTTCCAGCTTCTGCCCGTGGCGTGTAATCAGGCTGATGTATCCATTGATCGTCGTCAACGGCGTGCGGAACTCATGGGAAATCGTCAGAATGAAGTCATTCTTGAGCCTGTCAACCTCTTCCAGGCGCTCTTTGGCCTCTTTCAGGTTCTCATAGAGTCCGGCGTTACTGATGGCCGCTCCAGCCTGACTGGCGAGCCCCTGCAACAGCCCTATCTCGGTTGGCGAGAAATGATGGCGCTGATTCGGAGTGTAGGCGAAAAGCGCGCCAAGAAGCTCATCCTGCTCCTGGGGAACATCAGCTTCGCCCGACGCACCCCGCACCCCTGACGCCTCAGTTCGGTGCGAGATGGGCACCAACAGGCCACTGTAGATGTGATAGTCCCTCAGTCGCTGCCCCACACCGCTATCTTCCTGCCAGTCCTGTTCGAGGTGATCCAACACTGTAAACTGGCCGCTTCTGAGGATTGGTCCTATGTCGTGCCAGGTCAGCGGAACCGCCAGCGGTGACTGCTGTTGCTCGACCTGCGGATCTACGCGGCGGTTGCTCGCATTTCTGACCAGTTCCGTGCGCTCTTTGTTCAGGAGAAATACCACGCAGAACTCAGCGGTCGTCAAGTGCGCCGCCTGATCGGCAAGCGCATGTACGGTCATTGTGAGGTCGAGCGATGCGTTAATGGTGAGCGCCGCGTTGTTGAGGACGGCCATCTGATGGGCCCTCTGAAGATTACTCGCGGCAGCGTGGCGCGTCTCATCCGTGAGGCGGCCATTCTCCAGCACAATCGCGCTGGCCCGCGCGACCGCCTCGAATAATTGCGCCTGCTCTGGCCCATACACCTCTGGTCGTGGGCTGGCGGCTACCAGCGCGCCAAGAAATGAGGTGCCCGTGATAAGCGGCGCTGCCAGCAGCGAGGCGACCGGAGCATCACCGCCCCACCCCAGCCTGCTAAATTCCGGGTGCGCGGCGCGCTCTTCGGCGCTGGCATTGCGAACGGTCTGGCCAGCACACACCGCATTCCACCACGCAGGCAGCCTTGCCGCGCGGACCCGCATCCGGGGAGTCGGGGAACCGTCGCGCTCGGCAACCTCCAGCGCCACCTCGTCGGTATGCGGTAAGTAGAGGGCGAGGGCGAACGACGGCGCATCGATCTGATGGCGCACGAGATCGCGAATCCGCTGGTACAGCGCGGGCAAATCCTGCCCGCCACTCCGCAGCACCTCCAGCAGCTCCCCCTGACTCTGGCTCTGGCGGGCCAACTCGGCAATACGCAGCTCGCGGCTTATCCGATCCGCATGCAGGCGTAACATCTCCACATCACGCCCGCTGAAGCCATGCGACCCATCTGAGTAGACCGCAAGCACACCAATGATATCGGCAGTGCTCCCCACTGGCGGAATGCTATCGAGCGTGCCCAAACGGAAGATGGGCACTCCCACATGCCAGGAAGCCTCCGCGCCGGGAGCGCCCGTCCCATGCGCGAGCACACGGAACTCCTCACCGCGCACCGCGAGGACATCGGCATTTCGCCAGACCGCGCCAATAAACCCTTCATTCTGGTGATAGACGCGCACAGTAGGGACGGCGGCAAGCAATACAGTAGGCTGCTCGCCGATCTCGGACGGCTGCTGCGATGGCTGCGACGCGGGTGTCCGCGAGGGATCGAACCGGGCGCTGCTATAGGCAAGTGGCTGCGAGGAACGCGCGGGCGCGCCAAACCCGGAGCCGCTGCTCGACGCGCTGGGATGGCTGCCGCGATAGCGCGCGCGCACCACCATGCCGTTTCGGACAGGATCAAGCATTGCCAATTCGCCGCCATCGCCCCCGACGAGCTTGAGTGCCCCTATCAGGGCTTCCTGGTAGAGTTGCGCAATGGTGATATCAGCCGTAGCGGCCTTGCGGACATGGTCTTGCCCCGAAGCCGAAGCGTCTGGCGCGTCGCCCGGGGGCGTTCCCCGCGAAGGTTGGGATGGTTCAGATGGTTGGGATGGTCCAGATGGCATGCTAACTAACTTCCCTCGCAATGTACCCGGATGCCCGATCATGGCGGGCGATGAGGCGAACCGGATACAGGCGCCGCCGAAAATGGCAGGGATTGTGCATCAACGAGAGTGAGCTACCCTGCGTGAAAATGCCGGTTCAGCATATCACAGCATTGGCCTTATGACAACAGAACCGGACGCTTGCTACGATAGTCCAATTCCATATATAGCTTCATTTATATATATCACCACAAACATTTATTGGACTTCCTGCATTGTGGCGGGTATACTACCTCCATCATCCATCTGATGGAGAGGGTTCGTCGAAGTCAGATCGGTTGTACTGGCAACGAGCGGTTTTCGGAGCCGGGAAACGTGCGGGCAGGCTGTTTTCTGCATCGCATCGCCGGATGAGCAGGCTGATTTCTGCTTGGCGGCATCTTCTGAAGAGGCTGCTTCTCTTCGAGATTGTGGAGGCTGCTTCTCCACGCACCACCTGTTGGGACGGCTAGCTACCGTCCCTCTCGTATTTTCCCCCACTTTTCTTTCGCCTATTCTCCACGATATCGCGACTTCCACGCCCATCGCGCTTGCCAGCCTCCTCGTGCCCACGCGCACCTGGACATCTGGATGTCGTACCCGCCTCACGAGCACTTCCAGCAAGCAACTGCCTGCGCGATTCTCCTTCATGCGCCTGTGTTTTCGCAGTTGAGAGAACACACTCGTCTCTCCGGCCTGTTCTTTGCTACGCTCTGTATCACACGTTGATCTACCGCGAAGAAGGAGGCAATAGGTGGAACCGCTGGAGCAGATGTCGTTCGTGGCCGCTGGTCCCGGCGAACAATCGGTTTCCGAGGAGAAAAGCCAGGAATACCTCAAGCAGCTTCCTGACTGGGTCATCGCTACGGAGTTCGAAGTCCCGCATCTGGAACGCGCCTTTACCTTCCCCGACTTTGCCAGCGCGCTAGACTTCACCAACCGAGTCGGAGCCCTGGCTGAGCAGGTGGGCCATCATCCAGCACTCCTGACGGAGTGGGGGCGCGTCACCGTCTCCTGGTGGACACACTCCATCGGCGGGCTTCACCGCAACGATTTCATTCTTGCGGCGCGCACAGATACCCTCTACAAAGAACGTGGGTGATGTGATGGCGTGCTGAGACCAGGGTGTTCCGGCGCGCCAGGATATGTGAAAGACACCTCAAAGGAGAAAGCAGCACTATGGCAGTCGCAGATCGCACAGCAGAAGTGGTTTGGGAAGGTAATCTCACAGAGGGTCAAGGCAGCGTGACGCCGGGAAGCGGCGCATTCAACACGTTATCCGTCACCTGGGCATCCCGCACCCAGGCGCCCGCCGGAAAGACAAGCCCCGAAGAGCTGATTGCAGCGGCGCATGCTTCCTGCTATGCCATGGCGTTCTCGAACACGCTGAACAGTGCGGGTACGCCACCCGAGCAGCTGAATGTGACGGCGACGTGTACGCTGGACCGCGTCGACGGGAAGATGAAGATCACCGCCGTGCGTCTCGACGTCCACGGCAAGGTGCCCGGGCTTGATCAGGCGGGCTTCGAGTCGGCGGCGCAAACGGCAGAGCAGGGCTGCCCCGTTTCGAACGCGCTGAGGAACAACGTCGAGATTACGGTCAACGCCACGTTGGACCAGTAGTGCGATACAATACCCCTCCCTGTCTCTGTATCAGGGAGGGGTAGCCAATCAGAGCAGCCAGAGAGCCGCGTTATTGCTCGTCGCCAAGGGCAACCTGCGAGGCCATCTGCTGGCGCATCACCTTCTTGTCGAACTTGCCGACGCTGGTTTTCGGAATCGACTCGACGAAGATCACGCGGTCCGGCAGCCACCATTTGGCCACGCGCGGCTCCAGATAGCTGATGATATCCGCCTCGGTCAACTGGTCCGCTGCCTCTGGCTTCGGCACGACCACCGCGACCGGGCGTTCCTGCCATTTGGGATGCGGCAGCGCGATCACCGCTGCCTCCATCACCTGCGGATGGCCCATGATGTCGTTTTCGAGCGTTACCGAGGAAATCCACTCACCGCCAGACTTTATCACGTCTTTGGTGCGGTCTACGATTTGTAGATAGCCGTCGGGGTCCATCGTCGCCACATCGCCAGTGCGGAACCAGCCGTCAGCGAACTTCTCCTGGCCCATCTCGGTATTGACATCGTGGTAATAGCTGCCCGTAATCCATGGCCCGCGCACCTGTATCTCGCCGAAGGTCGTGCCGTCGCTGGGCGCTTCCTTCCCGCTCGCCAGATCGACGATGCGCAGCTCCACGCCAGGAACGACGCGCCCCTGTTTCGCCTGGTAGGCGATGCGCTGATCTTCGGGCAGGTCGTCGAAGCGGGCCAACAGCCGCGAGACCGTGCCGATGGGCGATGTTTCGGTCATGCCCCAGGCGTGAAGCACCGGGATATTGCGCGCCTGCAACGCCTGCAGCAGCGCGACCGGGCAGGCGGAGCCGCCGATGACCACGCGGTTGAGCTTCGAGAGGTCGAGGTCGGGCCGCTGCGCGAGCACCTGCAGCAGGCCAATCCAGAGGGTAGGCACGCCTGCGGAGAGGGTTACCTTCTCATCTGACATTGCCTGAGCCGTGCGCTCGGGCATCATGAAGCGCCCCGGCAATACCATCTTGGCGCCGACCAGCAGAGCGGCATGCGGCAGCCCCCAGCAGTTGACATGGAACATCGGCACCAGCGGCATGGTCACATCACGCTCCGAGAGCGCAATCGTGTCGGCCTGTGTCACGGTGAGCGCGTGCAGCAGCGACGAGCGGTGGCTATAGACGACGCCCTTGGGATTGCCTGTCGTGCCGGAGGTGTAGCACATCGCGGCGGGGGCACGCTCATCCAGCGCTGGCCACTGGTAATCTGGCGAGCCGGTGGCCAGAAGCTCCTCGTAATCCAGGATCTTCGGCAGATTCTCGGCGCTCGCGCTGGCCTGGCCGTTCATCACGACGACATACTCCACTGTCGGAATCTGCCCGGCGACCTTCTCGATGAGCGGCATCAGGTCGGCATCAACGAAGATCACCCGGTCGGCGGCGTCGTTGATGATGAAGCTCAACTGATCGAGCGGGAGGCGGAGGTTCAGCGTATGGAGTACCGCGCCCATGCAGGGAATCGCCAGATACAGCTCGAAATGGCGCGAGGTATTCCAGGCGAGCGTGCCCACGCGGTCGCCCTGCTTGATGCCGATCTTTTCGAGCGCGCTCGCCAGTTGCCGCGAGCGGTCGTACACCACGCCATACGTTGTCCGGTCATAGCCCTCAGCCGTGAGCGTGACGATCTCGCGGTTGGCAAAGTAGTTCTTGGCGCGGTTGGCAGCGTATTGCAGTGTCAGCGGATAGTCCATCATGGTTGACGTGATGGACGCCGTGCTGGAGGCTGGCGCAGAGACAGCATCCGGAGGCGCCGCGGGTGCGGGCATAGGTGCGGGCATAGCGGGAGTCGGAGCGGCAATGGCGGACTCAGTGGGTGCGGTGGGTTCAGCGGTCGCGGCGGGAGCAGACGGAGCGGGAGCGGCAGTCTTGCGTCGGAACCATGACATACAGATGCCTCCTGTCTGTGTTGACCATCAACGGTGACCAGAGATCTACACGGCGATTCTGAGCCAGCAGGGGGAAGCCAGGCCATCAGGGCCGTTCGTCCAAAGCCGCTGGACGTTTGGCGGAACACCTCCCTCAGAGCTACGTGAGACTGGACGCAACCAGATAACGATCGCTATCAATCTATCGAGGCAGGGCAACTTCCTGGGAGGTATCTGTTATGACCAGTCGTTGTCATATTTGACACACAGGATACCAAGAGAATGCAAGCAGGGCAACTCCCATTCAGAGACGCGGGTCCACCGGCTCCGATTCGAGAGCCA
>DASUWS010000039.1:0-3515 GCA_036378295.1 Ktedonobacterales bacterium | reverse complement strand
AGCAGGAGAATCAATCTTGATAGTGCCTATGGGCCTCTGTGCGACGTAGACATACTGCTGCTGGGGTTAGGGACATCATGGGCTTACTGTTGATCGAGTTGGGCGAGCAGACGCTTGGGTGCGGTCATGCGGTAGCTCTCTTCGATCAGCTCGCCAATGTGGCCCCAGTCGAGGGCGGCGTCGAGCCAGGCGCCCACCCAGCCATGCCGACCAACATATGGAGGCACAAAGAAAACGTCCGGGCTGGTATGAATCAGCGCTCCCTGGCCTCCCGGCGCGGCCTTGAACCAGACGGACATACGCCCATCAACCTGATGGCGCATAGCGAAGATCTTCTCACGCACCTTGAAGGTGGGATCCCCAACGCCGCCCTGCTCACTGGCTTCTGGTAATGCCAGGCAGATGGCGCGCAGCTGGTCCAGCGCCCTCCGCGCACTCCCATCAGTATTTGCCGCCATGAGACGCCTCTTCCATGGTATCAAGACGGACCGCAAGATGCCCGTATCTCACGTCAGATATCGTTATTGCAGCTCACTTACCAAACATGCTATACTGCCCGGAATGGCTATGGAAATGTGCATGGTACTCATCGGGTCTTGAGCGACACGCCCAGCAAGCGCTATGGTATTCTTCGGTATTGTGATTGCAGCGGAATACGGTGCCGCGATTGTCTGGGATGATTGCGGCGAAGTCCCGGGGGGCGGATGGAAACACCGGGCACCTATGGTGGAGGCGGTCGCCAGAGTGTTCCCCGCTCTGGCAGTGGAAAGGGCTGGCCATGCGTCTGGAAGAACTGGGTGAGTTCGGCTTGATTGCCCGGCTCACCAGCGACCTGGAGACGCGGTCTGACGTAGTGTTGGGCGTCGGGGATGATGCCGCACTGCTGTATCCTGGCCCGAATATGCTGGTAGTGGCTACCGTCGATGCGCTGGTTGCGGGCCGCCATTTTCTGATGGCGGTTGCGACTCCGGAGGAGATTGGACGCAAGGCGCTGGCAGTGAACCTCAGCGATCTGGCGGCCATGGGCGCGGAGCCATGCTGGGCGCTGATATCGCTCTTGCTGCCGCCCTCGTTGGAAGTTGGCATACTCGACGGAGTATATGCCGGACTACGAAGTGTGGCGCAGCGTTATGGGGTAGCGGTGGTAGGAGGCAATGTCGCGTCAACTGATGGACCCCTGACCATAGACATCACGGCGCTTGGGCGCTGTCCACGTGATGAGCAGGTGACGCGCGCTGGCGGCAGGTCGGGTGATCTTCTCGTCGTGACAGGCCCATTGGGAGCGGCAGTGGCCGGGCTGCTGGTTGCGCGAGAGCCAGAGCGAGCGACAGGTGTGGCCCAAGAATTGCTACAACGAGCACGCAGCGCGATGGTTTCACCGGTCCCTCGCGTCGGGGCTGGCCGGGCGCTGGCCTCCGGCAAACTGGCGACGGCGATGATTGACATCAGCGACGGGCTGGCGGCTGATCTAGGCCATGTGTGCGAACGCAGTGGGGTAGGTGCGGAGTTGGACGCTTCCCTGATACCCGTTGATCCCGCGGCAGCGGCGATTGCCCCGCGCTACGGACGTGACCCGCTGACGCTGGCGCTCAATGGGGGCGATGATTATGAACTGCTCTGCGCGCTGGCGCCGGAACACCGCGATGAGGCACTGGCGGCGTTGCAGGCGACAGGCTGCGCGCCCACGGTCATCGGTCGGCTCACCGCGCCGGATAGTGGCATGACGATTCGCTATGCGGATGGCACCATCGAACGGTTGACCTCGAAGGGATGGGATCATCTGAGCGGAAGCTCACTCGTGTAGCAGTTCACTGTGTGCCGGTGTCGTATTCCACTGCATATTCAGAATTGCCCGTGAAATACTGTGCAGGACATCCTCTGCACGTTATCGCGGCACCAGGACCCAACGGAGGGCCTCATGGTCGTATCAAGTCGAGGTGCCGGATTCGGATGGGGTGGACCGTTGGATGACGATATCCATAGACTCGTAGAAATGGTCACAGAGCTCGGCATTGGGGTCGAAGATATCCTGTTGAGTGGTCTTATGGCGCTGCTCGGCGAGGGCTCCCACGGCGCCCGGCAGGCACAGAAGGCATGCAACGAGTGCGAGGGTCGCTATCAGATGGCCCATCATTTCGGGCTGGAGTTGCTGCTGGACGACCGTGCGACGCCTGAGCAGACGCGCCGGATTGTGGAGCTTCAGCAGATCAGTCTGGCTTTCCGCCGCATTGCGCAGGCAGCGAAACGGATTGCCGAGCAGTCGCTTACCTTGCAACCCGGCATTGACGAAGTGGTGGCGCATGTGGGAGCGAGTATGGACCTGCTGGAGTATCTGATCAAGCAGACCCGGGTTCATCTTCGCAACGCAATCCTCTACTCGACCTCGCGCGACCGCAACTATGCCCGCGTGATTCTTGAGGAGGACGCTGATATGCGGCGCGCATACATGATCCTCGAATCGCGCGTCCAGGAAGCTATTAGCGAGCAGCCGCGCACATCGTTTCCGATGCAGCAGTTGCTTGGCATCGCGACCTGGCTGGATACCATCGGCAGAGACTGCTACAGAATCGCCAACTCGGTCCTCTACGATCCCCCCAACAAGCACTGAGTGCGGCTCGTTCTACGCCCTCCCCTGCTCCGCTTGCCAGAGACATTGCGCATAGGGCAGGGCGTGGTGCGTGGATGCTTGCGTGGCTCCGGGAGTGCGCGGGCGTCAACCCTGGCGAAGGCGGGCGAACGGCCCCCATCGCTCCGCGACGAGACGCTGTAGCTCGGCCAGTCCGGCAATCGCATGGCTGCGGGTGGTCTCGTCAATTCCTTGCTCGGCGACGAATTCGTCTTCATCGAGCACAGTGGTTTGGCCAGCGGGCGTGACCCAGAGATCGAGAATCAGGTCGCGGCAGAAAATGTCGTCTTCCTGGATATCGGCTGGCGCGGCAACATTACAGTACCAGCCTTTGAGGGTGCCGTCCGGGCTGGACACCTCGAAAATGTTGTACCAGCGGGTGGAGTAGTACCACTCGGTAAAGTGATCGCCAGTGGCGAAGGTGACATAGCCGAGGTCCATCGTGGAACGTGTCCAGCGGGCGGAGAGCCTCACCCCGTCGGGCAGCCGCTGCTCCACCTCTGCCTCATAGGTCAGGACGGTAGCTCCGTGCTGGTTAAGCTTATGCACGCGCATGGACAACGTTCTCCTCTCGATAGCCTTAATAGACAGGTGAGATGCGAGTATGCGAGTATCGTGCCACGTCTCCCGAATACCAGACATCTTCCGCAGGTCTAGACCCCTCCAGGAAACACCTCATATGAGCTTCGTCGTTCTCCTGCTCCGGCACTGGATGGATGCTGCGTCAGGAATAGCTCAACGCCGTCATGGTCGCCCAAGAATCGCGCGTGCCTGCGCCTGTTCGTTGGCGCTTGCGACCGGAAGCCCCGGAAATGCCCGGTGCGCGGCATCGTTGGCCGCAAGCAGCGCCCCGACGTGGTAGTAGACAGCGAGCGGACCTGTGGCAGAC
>DASUWS010000038.1:0-10433 GCA_036378295.1 Ktedonobacterales bacterium | reverse complement strand
GCGGCCAGTGGCGTAGGTGAAGCCACGTTCCCTGGCTTCGGCGGCACGGTGACTCGCGTGCTGCTGGCGGTTTCGGCGGTGGCCCCAGCGACACAGACTCCCGCGAGCTATCATCTGACGGCGGATATCGGCTGATGCGTGGATGCGTGGATGCGTGGATGCGTGAAGCGAAGGAGACGGCAACGATGAATAAGACAGAGCGTGTGGATGCTGCGTTGCGCGGCGCGGCGGTGGACCGTGTGCCGATCAGCTTCTGGGGCCATAGCTATCTCAAGGAGTGGAGCGCCGAAGAACTGGCCGAGGCCATGCTGGAGAACTATCGCCGCTACGGTTGGGATTACATGAAGGTGAATCCACGCGCCAGCTACCATGTCGAGGATTGGGGTGCGAAACTGGAGCGCAGCAGTGATCCCAATCGTGGCCCACGCTTTGTTGATTGGCCCGTGCGCGAGCCGGGCGACTGGCGACGGCTACGTCCGCTGGAGCCGGATCGTGGTGTGCTGGGCGAGCAGCTTGACGCACTGCGCCAGATTCGCGACGGGCTGGCGGGCGAGGCGTATTTCATCCAGACGATCTTCTCGCCGCTCTCGGTCGCGAAGTATCTGGCGGGCAATCAACCTGACGCGGTGAAAGTCTCTATCGCGGATAATCCCGATGCGCTGCGTGCCGCGCTCGATGTCATCACCGAGACCTTTGCCAACTATGCCCAGGCGACGCTTGAGGCGGGCGCGAGCGGCATCTTCTTCGCGACGACGGGCTGGGCCAGCGCGGATGAGCTTACCGAGGAGCAGTACCGGCGCTTCGGACGCGAATACGATCTGCGCGTGATCGAAGCGTTCGCGGGAAAAGCGCCGTTCAATGTGCTGCACAACTGTGGCGAGCGCATCTACTTCGACCTGCTCTCCGATTATCCCGTCGCGGCGATCAGCTGGGCGGCGACGCTGCCGGGAAATCCCTCGCTGGGCGAGGGGAAAGAACGGACAACGAAGGCGGTGATGGGCGGTGTGAGCGAGAAGACGATGCTGGCCGACGGCACGCCAGAGCAGGTGGACGAAGAGGTGCGCCAGGCAATCAAGGAGACGGAAGGGCGTCGCGTGCTGATCGCGCCTGGCTGCTCGATTCCCCCGCGCACGCCCGCCGCCAATCTGGAGGCCGCCGCTGCCGCCGACCGCGATATGGGGCCACGGTAGGCGGCAGTGCGAGTCGTAACGGGTCTGGGCACGTCATGGCCTGACCAGCAATACCAGATCGCCCCAGTCATCGTGCCGGGATGCTCGATGGCTGCCTGTTCTCAATCCGTCGTCGCGCGGAAGGCTTGCCAGTCGCGGCGCACGATATCTTCCAGCGCAGCCGGGTACTCGAAGCCATATCTCTCCGCCAGACGCCGCCCAAGCCGCGAAACGATTTCGTGATAGCGCTCAATCGCGACGCAGATCTCGTCGCGCGTTCGTGTTGGTGCACCACAGAGCGCGAGCGGCTCGGTCCCGTAGGTCTGCCCAACGGCCCGCACCAGCTCGGTGAGTCCATGGATGCCGGAGAAGTGGTCTGGTCGGGTATCGCAGCCTGCGGCGTCGATGTACCACATGCGCATCAGCATGTACCAGTTGGCGTAGGTGGCCGCCGGGAACATGAGATCGAGATTGCGGTACAGGACCTTGCGATGCTTGTGGCTGTTGATCCAGAAGGCGATGATCAGATCGCTGACAGCCTCGCTGGTCACTGTGCTCCGTGCGAGCGAAGGCATGTGGTTGTTACATGTGAGCCGTTCGGTGAACGCATCGCCGCGGCACCCAAGAACCAGCACAGGCTCTTCGCCAGGCGCGGCCTCGGTGTTCTGTATCAGGAGGTCGAGAATATCGCCGCTTTGCAAGATCAGATGATGGAGGAAGGAGCTTTCCCCGAGCTTCACGAACTGCCTGGCCAGTGGTGGATCATCGAGCAGCGTCGAGAAATCAGGCGTCTTCCAGCCAGCGAGGTCGGCAGGCGAGACGGCCACGCGGAGATCAATGTCGCTATAAGGATCACCCATGCCAGCGGCCAGGCTGCCACCGAGCCAGATCGCCACAACTCGTTCGTCTTGCCATAACCTCGGCGCAAGGAGTCGGATAGTGGCTGCCTGTGGGAGCGGCGGGAGATTGTCCAGGCGTAGATTGGCGTGCGGAGATCCCTGCGTGTCGCTCATCGAGATGATGTATCCCCTTCCTCCTGCAGCCAGGCGAATGACAACCGCCAAGCGCGCAGAGTGCTACGGCCACCATCATACACGAAGATGCACGAAGATGGCCGTGCTAACGGCCACCATCGCAAATATATGCCTGCCTGATTCGATTGGGGGACAAGGCTTCGCCAACGCTATTCAACCCGGATCAGTGGAAGAGGCGCGGGATGCGCTTCTTCCAGGCGGTCGGCAAGATGACGTCAATCGCGTCGTCCACTGTCACGATGCCCAGCAGCACGCCCTGATCGTTGATCACTGGCAGCGCCAGCAGGTCGTCATCCGCGATGATGTGGGCCACGTCGCGCTCGTTATCCAGCGGGTGCGCGATATGCTGGATGGGATGCGCAATACTCGCGATGCGCGCGGTGGGATCGGCCAGCAGCAGGTCCCGCAGCGAGACTTTGCCCTCCAGCCTGCCCTCCGCCTCCAGCGAAATACCAGATTGGGCCGTTGCGACGGCTGGAGTCGTGCGTGGCCGGGTGCGTCCCTTCACGCCTTTCGCGCCATTCATCCGCACCGACTTCGCCCGGACTGGCGCGGGCAGATCACCACTGACGACGAATATCTCCATCAGGCCCTCTGGCAGGGGGTCTTCCTGCTCGTTGGCGGCGGCCTTCGCGCGCACCCGCAGCGCTTCGATCACATCTTCGACGGTTGCCCAGTCAGGTACGGAGATGTAGTCGGTCGTCATGATGCCGCCCGCGCTATCTTCCGGCCAGCCGAGTAGCTCCTGCACCTCGCTCGCTTCCTCGCGATCCATCCGCTTGAGCAGGTCTTCCGCCTCCTCGGCGGTGATGCTTTGGAGCGCGTCGGTCGCTTCGTCCGGCTCCATCTCCTCCAGCAGGTCCGCCGCGCGCTCGGGGTCCATCGCCCGTAGAATCTGGCCTTGCTGCTCGTCTTCCATCTCTTCGAGCGCATCAGCGGCGCGCGCCTCGTCCATATCATCCAGGAACTTCGCGCCCTGCTGTGGGGTCAATTGCTCCAGCAGCCGTGCCAGATCGGCGGGACGCATCACCTCAAGCCGCGTGCGCGGCACCCGCAGCCGCAGCGCGCCCTCTCCATCGTTGGCCACCGGGGCGACCTGCGACCAGTCGATGAGCGGCGCTTTGCGGGCGAAGTCGCGCCCGAAGGCCGCCGTTACCGCCTGTCCGACGCGTGCCCAGCCCATCCGGCGCAGGAGCGCGCTCGGGCTGATGTCCACCGCGACCAGCCGCCAGTTGTTGTCGCGCCGGGCCAGATCGAGATCATTGATGCGCACGACGCGGTGGCCTTCCAGGTCAACCACCTGGCGGTCGAAGAGACCCTCGCGCAGCACAATCTCACCCTCCCGGCGCTGGAAGCGGCGCAGATTCAGTTGTTGGGTTGCCAGCTCGGCCCCCTCTGGCGTCAGGCTTTTCAACTCATCCCACGGGACGAAGATATCGCGCGAGCCGCGAGGCCCCTTGACCCGCGCCACCACACCGATGACCGGTGGGTAGATATCCATAGCGTTCGGCGGGGTCTCGGTCTGCGGCAGGCGCACCACCAGGTCTCTCAGCGCCGCCACCGCCTCGCCGTTGGGATCACGAATCGGTTTATCGAGAAATTCTGTCAGTGCTGGCATCGGAAAACTCCTTCATCACGCGAGAATCGGCAGGAGTCAAGACAGCGATGAACCGGGTCATTGTAAGAAGGGAATACCGGCAGCGGGCAGCAGGATACTGAGAATCATGATGAATGAGAGCGAGCTCAACACTATCGTGATGCCCCAGGCGATAGCGTTCTGTAGCGCGCTGTTGACGTATTTGCCCATCACGCGCCGGTCATTCACCAATCGCAGAATAAAGACCAGCAGAATTGGCAGGAGCATACCATTGATGATCTGCGCCACGACGATCAGCGCGAACAGCGGAAGGCCGGGAATAAGCGCGACAAGAACACCAAGAATGATCATGCCGGTAAAAAGCCCATGAAAGATGGGCGCTTCGCGGAACGTGTGCGAGACGCCACGCTCGAAACCGAATGATTCGGAGACCGAGTAGGCCGTGGCCAGTGGCACGACCGCTGCCGCCAGGAGCGACGCGCCAAGCAGACCCACCATGAAGAGGATGGGAGCGAACTGTCCCAGGAATGGCTCCAGCGCTCGCGCGGCCTGCGTGGCATCAGTGATCGCCACCCCTGCGCCGTGGCTGGCGACGTAGACCGTCGCTCCGGTTGCGATGACGATGGCCGCGACGACGATACCCGCGAAGATAGACCCGCCATAGGTTTCGAGCCGCTCTGCGGGATAATCCTCCATCCGGATGCCTTTTTCGGCGACACTCGACTGAATGTAGAGCTGCATGTAGGGGGTAATCGTGGTGCCGACCGCGCCAACCAGCAACTGGAAGTAGGTAGCGTTGAGGTGGACTGTAGGGATGACGGTGTGATGCAGTACGTCGCCCCAGTTGGGATGTGCCATGATCGCCGCGATAGGATACGCGAAGAACGCGAACGCCATAAACAGGAAGATCTTCTCGACGCGGTCATAGGAGCCGCGTGTGACGATCAGCCAGATGCCAATAGCGGCCAATGGCACTGTGATGTACTTGGAGATTCCTATCAGCTCGCAGGCAGCGGCGATGCCAGCGAATTCAGAAATGGTGATAAGAACATTGGCCAGGAAGAGCGTGATCATGGCAAAGGCGGCCCCGCGCACGCCGAAGCGCTCGCGAATGAGATCGGAAAGGCCCTCGCCGGTGGCCGCGCCCATCCGCGCGCACATCTCCTGCACGACGGCAAGCGCAATCGTGATCAACACCAGCGCCCAGAGCAGGTCATATCCGTAGCGCGCGCCGACGCTCGACCATGTGGCGACTGCTCCAGCATCGTTGCCCGCGTTGGCGGCAATCAGGCCGGGGCCAAGAAAGGTGAGAAAGAGGAGTGGATGAGGGAAGCGACCTTTGCGCCAGCGACGGAGACGGCGCAGGTAGGTCAGGGGGCGATCAAACGTGGTTTCCGCGGCACGACGTGCGACAAGCCAGCGCTGTGCCAGCACATTCGTTGGGGTTGGAATGGGCTGCTCCAAGGGGCACCTCCCGCATAATGCTGTTTTGGCCGACACGTTCCAGGTGTCGGCCTGCGGGAGGGCGCGGAACGCCCGCTATCAGGCTGGCAAAACCGGAACGCGGCGGCAGATTGCGTACAAAAATGTGTTACGACTACTTGAGCCAGCGTCCATCGAACATTGTCCTCCTCTCCGCACACGGCCAGTCTCTGGCACACTTGTGCGGGAGTAACACCCGCGCATCTGACCCCAAAGAGAGTGATGAGATCACTGAGGGAACTTGTCAGAGGGCAGGTCGTAGCGACGTCTCTGCATACCGTATGACATCGCGGTCGGGGTGACGCGATTCACATCGAACACAGAGCTCGCTCGCATCATGCGGGATCGCTCCGTGGTCAAAAAAGAGATGAGGCGCATCCATCCGACTCTCCGTATTATACACCGAAGACCAGTCGTTGGCGAATCCATGACTGTTTGACTGGCCAGGATGTCATGGGGCCGCTCGCTTCGTTTGGAGCTGGTTCCCCGCAACCCGAACGCGTGTCCCCGGTAAAGCGCTAAAGAAGCGCTTCATTGTTTGGTATGATAGGTCCATGAGCAAGCCTTCCCTCATCGTGATGTCAGGATTGCCGGGGAGCGGCAAGAGCACGATTGCCGAGCGCATCGCGCAGCGGTTGAAGATCCCTGTCTTTTCGGTTGACCCGATTGAGTCGGCCATCATCAAGTCTGGTATCGCGAGGAGTTTTGAGACTGGACTGGCCGCGTATCTCGTCGCGGACGTGCTCGCAAACGAGCAGTTGAAACTGGGTACTTCTGTCATCATTGATGCCGTCAATGCTGAGGAGGAGGGCAAGAATATCTGGCGTGAGCTGGCACAACGACATGGCCTCGCCCTGATAGTCCTCGATGTATTCATGAGCGACCGGGCGCTTCATAGACAGCGTCTTGAGTCTCGCGTCAGAAACCTCCATGGCTTTAGCGAAGTGGCGTGGGAGGCCGTAGAGGCTCGCCAGAAAGCCTTTACCGCCTGGGTTGAGCCAACGTTGAGGCTCGACGCGGCCGACGATGTAGAGGCGAACACCGACGAAGCGCTCCGCTATATTCGCAAGCATTCTCAGCAAAGTTCTCATCGACCGGCGCAGGATCAGTGAGAAGCGCATGAAGCCGCTGTTGCGTATGGATGGGGAGCGAAGCGGCGGCGTGATATGGTCTTCTGTCGCGAATAGCCGCGACCTGCAGCGTAACCAGCCCGCTAGCGGACGACGAGCCGCGACACCCATTCGAGCACGAATGCCAGCGTTAACCCGGAGAGCGGACCAATTGCCCAACCACGCAAAATACCGGCGATCTGTTTGCGTTGCACGGTCTCGCGGCCACGGGCGAGGCCGGTCCCGGCCATTGCGCCAATGAGCGCCTGATTCATTGAGGTGAAGAAGCCCTGCGTCACAGCGACCAGCACGACGAGTGCCTGTACCCCCTGGGCCGCGCTGGCCATCGTCAGATCCATTTTCACTACATCGAAGGCGACGGTGCGCAGAATACGCCGGCCCCAGGTGAGCGCGCCGATTGCCATCGCCACGCCGCCAAGCAAGCCCGCGATGGTGAGCGAGAAGAGGTGCGTAAGGATGAAGGCGCCCGTCGCGTTAGATACGTCATTCGCGCCGAGCACGAACGAGGCGAAGATACCCACCACCACGAGCATCGCAGGCAACCAGCGCAGCGCCGCGAGCGTTAGTGCCGCGGACGATCGTGCCGAGTGCATGGCAGCGGAGCGTACCTGTGGCGGGAGTTGGCGGGCCAGCGCGACTCCGGGAAACCACTGGGCAAGCTGGCCCTTGGAGGGGAAGGCTCCTTCTTCCATCTCCTGCTGGATCCGCGCCTCTGCCTGAGCAGCGGCAGGCGGAATGACGAGATCGAGGAGCCGTGTGAAGACGAAGCCCAGCGCGAAGGCGACGATGGGCGCCAGCACCCAGACGATAGCCAGCTTGCCGATGGTGTCCCAGTGGATAGGAATGCCACCCGCTAACCCGGTGCCGACGACGCAGAAGACGAGGATCTGAATCGTCGAGGTCGGCACCTTCCAGTAGTTGTACAGCATGGTCAGCGCCCCTGCCGCCAGCACGATCACGATGGCGTCAGGCACACGCACATACTGGTCGTTGATGATGTGCTGGCCGACGGTCGTCTCGACGCCCCCACTGGCGAGCGCCGCACCAAGAATCGTACAGATGCCGATCAGGACGAGCGCTGGCCGCTCTGCGATGGACCGGGCGGCAAAAGGCATGCCCATGACCGCGCCCGTGTAATGGACGCCCAGATTCCAGGCGAAAGCCAGCACGACGAGAATGAGCACAGCAACGGCTATCATCGGCAAGCCTCTCATTGCGACAGCGTTTGTGAGCCATGTGCAGGCGCGTTCGGAAGAGTGCGGATGGTATCGGTAATGACCATGGTTCTCATGATTCGGAGTATAGCAAAAGCCCCCCAGATGGGAGGCTTCCCCCAGACGTTCGAACGTCACTACTCACGTATAGCATATGAGCAATAATGGTCGGGGTGGCCGGATTCGAACCGGCGACCTCATGGTCCCAAACCATGCGCGCTGACCAACTGCGCTACACCCCGAAATAGACCTACCCGAATAGTATAGGCATGGCTCCTTGCACTCGTCAAGCGCCATGGTATCCAATAGCCCGCATGTCAACGGCGCTCAGCGCACGGCTACCAGGCGCGATAGCCATTGCGCTGCTCGTTTGCCCTGGCTCGTCTACTGGCCGGTATCCTTCGCGGGACTGAATGTCATGACGATGTGCCCGCTATCGCTTTCGAGCGTCAGTGTGTCACCGGTAAGGTGATAGCTCTCCACATGCCCAAGCGCCTGAAGGTAGCTAGCCTCCTGCTCCATCACACGCGTATCCATACACGCCATCAGAGTGAGGCGGATATCGCTGATGTGGAGTGTGTTGCCCGCGATGACATACGAAGCGCCGTACGAATTGCACCCTCCCCCGCCGCTGATGTTGTGGGTCTGGGATTGGAAGCGCAGTGTGGCGGGGTGCGTTTCAGAGAGCGGCTGTTCCTGACCATTTACCACGAGCCGGGTGAGTGTCCATGAGTGGTCGGTGAGTACTGTGGGACCAGCGCTCGCTCGTACCACCGTGAAGGCAATCAGGGTTACGACCCCTACGGCGGCAATTATCGCCGTGGCGAGCATCATTCGGCGTCTCATCATCCGTCTCCTCTTGTCATGCTGTGGGCAGGAATCAGGTCCAGCGCCTGATTCCTTCTCTGGAGACGCGAGCAGCGCGCGAATGGTTCCACGAACAGGCTCACCAGCGCAGTGCGAAGCCTCGGGGCACCGGGCGTCGCAGAAGATGCAACGTCCGCAATGTCTGTTAGCTTTTAGCTTTTAGGGCGAAAGCCCCCTGCCTTCAGGCATGGGGATGAAAGCCCTGTCGCCCGCAGGCGACGCCAACAGTACCAATAGTTGTCACGCTTCTATCTACTATTGTATGCTGCTTGTATGAGAGACATGCGCAGCAACACCAATGTTGTCTACATCTGTCGGTATCATGTGGTGTTCTGCCCGAAGTACCGACGTAAGGTGTTGACGCCACCCATAGATGAACGGCTCAAGGTTATCCTTGCCGAGCAAATTGAACGCTGGGGGCAGGACCTCATGGAAATGGAAGTCATGCCTGACCATGTGCATCTGCTCGTGGGCTGTGACCCGCAGTTCGGCATTCATCGGCTCGTGAAGCTGCTCAAGGGGTATAGCTCACACGCGCTGCGTGAGGAGTTCCCTGCACTCAAGCGGCGGTTGCCCTCGCTGTGGACGAATAGTTACTTCGTGGCGACAACTGGCAGCGTCACACTGGAAACGCTCAAACGCTACGTGCAGAACCAAAAGGGCAAGTAGGGTATGGCAGATCAGATGGACGAGCAGGCAGCACCATCGGTACGCAAAACGTTCAAGTTCAAGTTGAAGCCGACGCCAGACCAGGAGCGGCTGCTTGAACGCACCCTGATGCGCTGCCGTCATGTCTACAATGCCGCCCTTGGCGAGCGCCGCGAAGCCTACCACATGCGTGGTATCTCGCTCACCTACTACCACCAGAAAGCCGAGTTGCCCGGTATCAAAGAGGCGATGCTGGAATACGGCGAAGTCCATAGCCAGGTGTTGCAGGATGTGGTGTTGCGGGTAGACCGCGCCTTCCAGGCATTCTTTCGTCGCATGAAGGCGGGCGAGACCCCCGGTTATCCCCGTTTTCACGGACGTGACCGCTTCAACAGTTTCACCTACCCCCAATATGACAACGGTGCGCGGTTGGATAACGGTTTCCTGGTACTCTCGAAAATCGGACGCGTAGCTGTTCGCTGGTCACGTCCGATTGAGGGTGCCCCCAAAACCGTCACCATCAGCCGAGAAGCCGACGGTTGGTATGTCTGCATCTCGTGTGCGGACGTGCCGACACAACCATTTGCACCAACCGGGCAAGAGACAGGGATAGACGTTGGTCTGGAATCGTTTGCCACCCTTGCCGACGGTACCATGATTCACCATCCGCGCTGCTACCGCAAGGCAGAGCGGCGCTTGAAGACGGCACAACGGCGGGTCTCACGCCGGAAGAAGGGGAGCCATCGCAGGCGCAAGGCGGTGAGACTGCTGGCCAAAGCGCATCAGACGGTGAAGCGCCAACGCACAGACTTCCACCACAAGACGGCGCTCCAACTGGTTCAGCAGTACGACACGATCTATCATGAGGACTTGCAGGTCGCCAACATGGTGAAAAACCACCATCTCGCCAAGTCGATTCAAGACGCGGGCTGGAGCGGATTTCTCGCCATCCTCGCTTTCAAGGCAGCATGCGCCGGGAAGCGAGTCGTCGCGGTGAATCCTGCCTACACCAGTCAGACCTGCTCTGGCTGTGGCGTTGTGGTCAAGAAAGGCTTGTCCGTTCGCTGGCATAGCTGCCCGGAATGTGGAACCAGCCTGCATCGAGATCACAACGCCGCGAAGAACATAGAGAGGGCCGGGCAGGCCCTTCGGGGAGCCGTGGCGTAGGCTGCGGCGGAGAACCGAGAATCCCCCGGCTTCAGCCGTGGGGAGTGTCAATGCAGTACCTGGATGCCGAACGTCTGCGCGATCAGGAAGAGGTTCAGCCCCAGAATGATCGTCGCGACAACCCA
>DASUWS010000037.1:0-2994 GCA_036378295.1 Ktedonobacterales bacterium | reverse complement strand
GTACTTCTGTCGCTGATCAGTGTTGCCGTGCTCTGTGCCCATATGCCATTGGTCGCCAGCGGCACGCCCACCACTGGTGGCTCGAACGGGCACGGCACGTCTACGACGACCACGACCGCTACTCCGGCTGCGCCGTTTACGCTCACCTTCACCTGCGCCAGCGGCACGATCAGGCGAACGGGGAAGGTATGCGTCCATACGCAGGCCAACGCCACTCTCAAGCTCAGCGTGCGCTACTGTGATGGGAGCCATGCCACAGGAAGGGACGTTCGCAGCAGCGCCTCCGCGGACGACAATGGCGACTTTACCTGGCGATTTGACATCCGCACGCGGTGCGCTGGCCCAGCCACCGCGACCGTCACCGCCACATCGGGCGGCCAGACCGTGACCGAGAGTAAAACCTTCACCATCACCCGCTGAACAGGTACGGATGTGTACTCATAACGAGGTCGCTCAGGAGCGGCCTCGCCGCGCTGGCGCGACCCGTGATGGGCTGGGCGTCTGTGGCTCTGGCTCTGGCCAGAAGATGCGGATGAGGATGAGCAGTGTCACGATGCCCGATACGCTCAGGTAGATCAGCCGCATCCACGGCTCTGCCGCATCGCTGCCCGCGAAGATGCCGTGGAATGTGACTAGCAGGAAGGCGATAAAGCTGGTGTAGTGTAGTGCTCGCCAGCTTGCGTACCTGATACGCCGCTTCATCCACGAGCTGAGCCAGACGACCGCCAGCCCATAGAGCGCCAGCACACCCAGGTCAACCGCGAGCGGGCGGTAGGGTTGATCGAGCGGGACCAGCAGATTGAGCACCGAGAACGGGATGAGCGGATCGAAGACCAGCGAGAGCAGGTGGAGGACCACCAGCGCCAGCGTGATGACCGCCAGATACGGGTGAAGCTCATCCAGCAGCCAGAGCGCCCGGCTGTTGCGCAGGCGCGAGACGCGTGCCAGCGAGCGCAGCAGGCCGAAGACGACGGTGATCGAGAGGACGATATAGGCGGAGGTTGCGGCGGCGCGGGTGACGTACCACAGGAACGGGTTCGCTGTGGTTGCCGCCAGCACGACAGCCAGCGATGAGAACGGCGATAACAGTGCCGCGATAGTCATGACGAGCGCTCCAGTCGGCGTATCTCTTCAAGGGAAAGTGCGGGATGCGCGGAATGTACCTGCATCGCCAGTGCGGCGCCGTCTGTGCCCCAGGTGGCGAGATATTCCGCGATATTCCGCGAGCATTTGACCTCGCCACTGCCAAGGACCAGCGCGAGCGCGACGCCGATATCAGCGTCGTTCTCTGGGCCGAGCGCGCCATAGCGCTCCCAGGCAGATTCGGCGGCTGAGAGGGCGCCGGGATAGCCGCGCAGCAGCGCAACCTTGGCGGCGACCTCGGCCCGTGCCGCTGTTGGCGCGAACGCGGTTGCCGTGGCGATCAGCGATCCCTGCCCATCGCGCTCGTCAACCTCGTCAATATCGTCAATCCAGAGCGGTACGGGCTGTCCCGTGCGCGGGTCGAGCAGGTGATGCTGGCGCTGGCCACCGCGCAGCCACCAGCGACGTACCGCGCCGGATGTCGCCATCGCGCCGCGACTGAGCATGACGGTGGCCAGATGGGTGGCTGGATCGTCTCTTCCAGTCAGTTCCAGGCGCGGATCGCGAATGCCCACCGACCAGAGCTGTCCGGCCTGCGGTCCACCCTGCGCCCGTAGGTCGCCGCCGACGTTGATCAGCGCGCCAGGGAATGACAGGCAGTAGCGGGCGAGCGCGACATCGGCTGACCAGCCCTTGGCGATGCCGCCGAAATCCAGCTCTATGCCAGCGGGGAGCCGGATGCGTCGTCGTTGCGGGTCTAGCTCGATGGCACGCCAGGCGGCGCGTGCTGCGGGCGCCTGTGTTGGTGCCGTGGCGGTTGTGTCTGGGGTGTTTGCCATTGCCCGGTTGCCTGTGGCGATCTCGCGTTGCGCGATGGCCGCGAAGTCGCGGTCGTAGCCCAGGCTCCGCAGGCGGCGCAGCATCGTCGGGTCGAAGAGACCTCCGCTGGCTGCCGCGGATGCCACGGCCAGCACGGCGCAGGCATAGAGCATCTCAGAGGCGGCAAACCACTCGCCCGTCGCGGCATTCAACTGGCTGAGCTCGCTCTCCGGACGGAACCGCGAAAGGCGCTGATCCACTTCGTCGAACCAGGCCATACAGGCATCGGCGGCTGCCTCGGCTTCAGCGCGCCGCCGGGGCGCGACCGCAATCTGCACGCTGACACCGGTTGCCATGGGGCGCCCATCTCGCCGCACGATCTCGCGCTGCTCCGTGGTGTGTTCTCTGGGGCCGTCGCTGTTGGTATCAGCGGCATCGCCCGGTATGCTGTGTAGTGGTCCGGTGGAAGGTCCACCAGACGCATCGTATGTCCTCATCTCAGGATGTTCCTGTGCTGGAATTGGAGCCGCCGGGATTCGGCAGCGTGAAGATCGAGCCAGCGCTATTCGAGCTACCCGATCCGCCGTTGACTGCGCTCCCTGAGCCTGCGCTGCTGGAACCGTTGCTGCCATTGCTGCTGCCGTTGCTCGAACCGCTCGAACCGCTGGTCGCCGCGCCGCTGGATGACGATCCCGCCGTGGTGGGCGTGGGTGCCGTCGCGGCATTGTGCGTCAGCCCCCAGGCGCTCGCGAAGATGCCAATCGCCGCCGTTGCGACCGCGACGCGCAGACCCCGCCGGGCCGCGATGCGTGCCACTGGTGGGTGCGCCTTCCCGCCCGCCGAGAACGACCGCGCTGGGGCGACCTGCCGCCCCGCCGTCGCCAGCGTCACATCGCCCTCTGGCTCCGCGACACAGCTCAGCACATAGCCCTGTGCTCGTTCGGCAGGGGTGAGCGCGTTGTTCTCGTCGCTGGCGTGTACCGAGCCTGAGAGCACGCGCAATCGGCACGTCGCGCAGGCGCCCGCCCGGCAGCTAAAGTCGGGCCGGTAGCCACTCCGTTCGAGTGTTTCCAGCAGGGTCTCGCCGGGCTG
>DASUWS010000036.1:0-14192 GCA_036378295.1 Ktedonobacterales bacterium | reverse complement strand
CGCCGGGTGGAGCGTCTCTCCGAGCGGGCGCATGGTCATATATATCGATGCCCATACTGGAGCACTACACTCGATTCGCGCCGATGCGCTGAACGATACGGTTGTCGGCACCGTGACGAATGGCAAAGCTCCTGTGGCTGGATTCTGGGCAACGCCCGCCGGCATGGCCATCGCGGGGGGCATTGCGTGGTCCCCGGATAATATGCGGGTTGCCTATGTCGCGCAGAACGGCAGTGAAACAGCGTTGCACGTCATGACTGCGACGGGATCGGCGGATACCATAGCCAGGCTGATCAGCGGCGGTTTCTTCGGTCGCCCGCTGTGGAGCGCCGATAGCATCTCTATCGCGTTCGCGACGACTCACTCCGGCACACAGAGCATCTCGGTGTATAACATCACCACCTCGCATCTGCTCACCATCGCGGCACAGAGCGACGCAAGCGATGGCGCGGCAATGGCGGATGACTTGGCCTGGCTGCCGGGAGATGGCGGCGCGCTCACCTGGTCTACCCAGGACAATGGCGCGGTGACGGGTATCTTCCGCGCTGATGCGAACACAAGCGATTCGGCGGTCCGGCTCACGCCTGAGGGCGTCCGCTACGCTGTCGCGGGCGTCTCGGCATCGGGCACGTGGCTCCTGAGCAGGGACACAGTGCTGGAGGAAATCGCCGCTGGCCAGTCAAGCCCACAGTTCGTGGCGACGCTGGCGCATCCGATCACACAGATATGCTGGGCGCCATCGGGGAATGTCGCCGCCGTCGTAGCGGGCGACTCCCTGGCACTGCTGACATCCTCTCATGCGGTGGCGGCGATAGCGCATGGGCTGACGGCGCAGAGTGTGGTAGCGTGGTCGTCGGATAGCACGGCGCTTGCCTGGCAGTCGGGCCGGGTCGTCATGAGCGCGCGCATTGCGCAGGGGTCTACCAGCATGCAGAAGATGGTGGCTCAAGAGGCGGGTGTGCTGGCGCTAATGTGGTCGCCTGACGGTCAGAGTCTCGCAGCTCAAGCACCGAGCGGCGTCGTGCTGATGTCGGCTGATGGCGCGCAGATGCGCGAGGTGGATGGCGCTGAGACGAGTGGGACCCAATTTGCGTGGTCTCTCTCCGGATAGCGCATCGTCTGCAGAGGCAGCGTTTCCGCTGGCCGGCTGAATTTTCCATCTGAGCGCATTGTGCCCCTAACGAAATGGAACACGCTGCGTTGTACTGTGTAAGCTGGTCGGGATACGGACTCCTCCACCCAACTGAGGATGCACTCCCTGCGGTCCATCGTTTGTCCCTGTTATCCCCATGGCGGGGGCAGGCTCCGGCTGGTTTTGCGGTCGCCAGACGTTCAGCGTGTGGCGGCGGGGAAGGGCGCGCTGGCATCTCGCCCTTCCCTTTCTTTTTTTCCCGCTCTTTCGCCTTGCCTACGGGGCAAGGGGCAGGCTTCTCCTGGACACATACGGCAGTTGGTGCTTGAAGTCATTCGCGGCGACGCGCGCGAGCACACGCTCTACGATATCGCGAGGTATGCCTCTGGCAACGATGTCATCCAGGGTGAGGTGCTCATCAAAGTAGCATGAGAGCACGTTGTCCGCGTCCTGATAGGAAAAGTGGAACTCGCCTTCGTCTGTCTGGTTTTCCCAAAGGTCCGCCGTTGGCGTCTTCTCGATGATCTGCGCTGGCAGGTTCAGCGCCCGCGCAAGGTCCCAGACCTGCGTTTTGTATAGCCCTCTAACTGGCTCGATATCCGAAGCCTCATCGCCGAAGCGCGTGAAGTACCCGAGATAATATTCGGTCCGGTTCTCCGTCCCACAGACCAGCGCTCCCAGTCGTTTGGCCAGATCGAACAGGTAAATCATGCGGACCCGTGCCATGATGTTTCCCAGCCGGGTGGGTTCGAGATCCGCTGCCTGCTCGCTGATCGTATCAACCGGGCGCTTGATGTCGAACGTAAATACCTGTTCCTGGGGAATCTGGAGGGCCTCGACCAGAAGCCTGGCATCGTTGATCGCTTGCGCTCCCAGATCGCCATAGGGCATCATCGCAATGATGACGTGCTGTCTTCCTACTGCTTGCGTCGCGAGCGCCGCTGCCACCGCGGAATCGACGCCGCCGGAAACATTCACCACGACCTTCGAGAACCCAGCCGTTTCGAGCGTCGAGCGGATAAAATCAGAGATATTGGCTGCCAGGCTCGTGTAGTCGCCTTCCATTGTCTGCCTCCCTTGCCTGCCTGCCGTGTACGTCGCGATGCTATCGACATTGTAGCAGTCTGAGATGCGTGCGCGCAGGAGTGAGATGCTGGGGATACTGGGGATACTGGGGGAACGGAGAGAACCGCGCCCTGTCGCGCTTGCCTATCCTGACCGGTATGATATGCTCTGAATTGGTGCTCTATTGCCATGGTGCCCTAGCCGCGAGGACGATGGTCCAGATCGTTGTCTATTCGGCGTGACCGATGGCAAAGTGCTTCTGCGTGAGCCATTACCATCGATGGTGCCTTGCTTGCTGGAACATCCGTTCCGGTCACACTATCTCCGTCAGGTAGCCCAAGCGGGCTAGGCGGTCCGGACAAATACGGACACGAGTTTTCCGCGCCCGGCTGCTATTATTTCCTCGCGGCGAGAAGCGGTTTTCGGGAAAACAAGCGGCCCAGTATGGATCAGGTCGATCTAGTTGACAGAATCATGGCCTAAGTTTCCTCTTTACAGAGCGCTTGTGCTCGCCTATGCTTCGTGCGCTGCTTGTCAAGCTGGCTCCGGGGATATCTGGCGCGTACGGATCGCGCATTGCCCGCAGTTCTGGCTTATTCTGGCACGGAGGTAGGATTACCATGGCACATGCCGACGAAAGGACGACGCCTGCGCAGAGTAGACCACAAGATGCTCACGTGGATGCGATGAGTGCAGCTGTGGCCCAGCAGGGGCCGGTTGACCGTGAAAAGGTACTGCCGCTGCCGGGCTGGCTGGTGAAGGTGTATTTTATCTTCCCGGTCATCCTCTACATCCCGGATGCGATCTTCAACTACTATGTCTACTCCGACGGCTGGAATACGACGGACGCCAGCCCGCTCGTGCAGATCGGGAAAGTCGCGCTGGTCTCCTTCCTCTCCATTGGCGTGGTGGGCATGGCCTATCTGCTCTCGGTGCTGGCGCCCTGGCACTGGGGCCAGGGGCACCACGTGCAGGCCTTCTTCTGCGCGCTGGGGGTCGTGATCGCCACGGCCATCACGACGTGGAACAGCCTGGCCTATCGCAGCCAAAGCTTTGTCGACTTCAAGACAGATCAGTGGTTCTATAACATCTGGCCGCAGTTGCACGCCAGCAATGTCAGCATCACGATGATTCTGGTCTCGATTGCGCCGCCGTTCTGGGGCCTCTTCTGGGCGATTGTGCAGCCGACCGAGACGGGGCGGAGTCTGCGTCAGTTGCAGGAGTCGCACGCCGAGCGGTTGTTGCGGGTGCAGCATGAGGCGGAGGTCAAGCGGCTCAAGGCTGAGACGAATGCCAAGGTGCGCGAGGCGCAGTTGCGCGGGATGGCGCGTACCGCTGCCGCCGCCCGCGATCAGGCCGCCGAAGTCTTGCGGCGCAAGAAGGCCGATGAGGGCGAGACCGGGGAGCAGCCTGCTGTGGACGCCGCAAGCAGTGAGCAGTCCAGCGATGCGAGCGCTTCAGGCGAGGATCTCGCGCCCCACAAGATCGTCAACTTGCCGACAATGAACAATCGTGAGCAGGGCCACCCCCGCAGCGCATCGTTCATGAATAGTGTTGCGCCCGCTGGTCCATCCATGCACATGGAGCCTTCCAGTGGCAACCCGTCGCAGGCGGCGCAGTCCGCGCTCTTCGCCGACACCGATCCAAGCGGGATGCCTGCCAGCGATACCTCTAGCGCTACGTGGGTTCGCCGCCCACCAACGCTTGCCGCCTCGCTGCTGGATAACGATGCGACCGATACCGACGCCATGACCGGGACAACCGGGCCGCGTCAGGTGGTGCGCCGCGCGTATGAGTCTGGCTCGCTGATGCGCAGCATGAACGAGGTGTCGCCTGCCTATGTGCGCGCCTATGATGAGGCGATGAGTGAGCTGAATCCAACGGGGGCCAAGCGCGTCTCGGCGACGGCGCTGAACAAGCTGGTGGCGCAGAAGCTCAACATCGACGAGTCGCACGCGAAGACCATCGTGGCGCGTGTGCGTGAATCGCGCCGCACGTCGCGCAGCTAGCACGAAGAAACACGTCAGCATCAATCCATGCACATCGGGGTTGCTCACTCACTGGGGCGCCCCGATGTAGCGTTTTCAGGACCGTTTACGATGGGCGACCAGCACCAGATGGGATGAAGAGAGCAGAGCGTGCGGTGTGTGGGGCGTATGGGATGGTACTGGCGATCATGGCGATCATGGCGATCACGGCGCACCATGCACATAGGTGCTCGGCATGTGGCACGTAGACTCAGCGCTATGGTGGTACACTTCAAGAGAGACAGATGTGCTGAATAACGAGGAAGAGCGCAGACATGACAGATACGACAGACGGACCAGAGGACTCCTCGGAGCTGGAGGTAGTGCTCGAAATCGCCTGTAATATTGCCGATACTCTGGAACAGGCTCTGGAGCTTGGCGACGAGGACATGCTGCGGGTGGCGCTGCTGACGCTGGAGCGCACAGGCGTGCGCGAGTCGGTCGAGGTGAGCCTGCTGGTCACGGATGACGAAGGATTGCGGGAGTTAAACCGTGACTTTCGCGGGAGCGATGAGGCGACCGACGTGCTGTCCTTCCCATTGCTCGATACGCCCCTCGTAGATGCGCCCGACGACCAGCTCTGGCAGCCTGCCGAGGGTGATGACGATGATGAGGAAAGCGCCGCGTCCGCAGAAGGTCGTGGCCAGGGGTCGTGGCTCAGCGGGACTGATGTGGGCGCCGCTGGCATGACCGAGGCCAATGAGCACGATATGGGCTACGACGGGCAGGATGCCGACGACGCCGAAAGTGAGGACACGGAGGAGGATTACGAAGACGACGATGAGGAGGAATTGCTCCATCTGGGCGATATCGCCATCTCACGGGATGCTGTGGTCCGGCAGGCAGCGGCGGCTGGTCATAGTGTCGCCTGGGAATGTGCTTATCTGTTCGCTCACGGACTGCTTCATCTCTTAGGATATGATGATTCGACCGATGCTGGCTATCGTGCGATGGTTGCGCATCAGGAAGCCGTACTGGCTGAGGCGCATATCAAGCGATAGTCTCATACAATGACATCGCGAACCCAGCGCTCCGAGGCGGAGACTGGCAGAAACGGGCATATGCAGAATACATTTGGCGGAAATCCACCGCCACCAGAGACAACAGAGACGACACCCACGACACCCACACCGCTGCCCAAGGCAAACCACACGGATCTTGATGCGCCATCCCGCGCGGCCTTCCTGCGCAGCTTCGTCTATGCCTGGCAGGGTCTGGTCTACGCGATCCGCACGCAACGCAATGCCCGCGTTCATGCGGCCATAGGCGCGGGAGCCATCGTCCTGGGACTTGTGCTGCGCATCTCTCCGGTTGAATTCGCCATGATCTTCGTCGCCATCACGCTCGTCTTTATCGCCGAGATGTTCAATACAGTGGCTGAGGCTTGTGTCGATCTGGCCACCCGCGAATATCATCCATTGGCCAAGATCGCTAAGGATGTCGCGGCGGGCGCGGTGTTGCTCAATGCAATTCTCTCCGTGATTATTGGCATCCTGGTCTTTGGGCCACACCTGCTTGCGCTCGTATTTGGTCCACATGGCCGCTAACCGATGCTGGCTGGTGCGTGAGCGAGAGTGTATCGAGAGTGGATGAGGTGAGGGGATGCTTCTTGGGCGGGTGAAGGAGCTGTGGCGCTACCCGGTCAAATCGATGCGAGGCGAGCGACTGGGGCATGCGGAGGTCGGTCTACGAGGCGTGAGCTATGATCGCGGCTATGCGTTGCTCGATCAGCAGACAGGGAAGATTGCGAGCGCCAAGCATCCACGTCTATGGGGACGTCTCCTCCACTGCCAGGCGCGCCTGGTATCCGCCGATGGCGTCGTATGCGTCAGACTGCCGCATGGGGAAGAGCTGCGCTCTGACCAGGGCGAGCTAGAAGGCGCGCTCTCTACCCTGACAGGGAGACGAATTCGTTTGCTGCGTACGCCGCCAGAGACGCCCGAGATCGAGCGGTACTGGCCCGACGTAGATGGCCTGGCGCTGCGTGACACAGTGACATCGGGGGCGATTGGCCAGGGCGCGCCCGAGGGCACCTTCTTCGACTATGCTCCGCTCCATCTGATGACCACAGCCACACTCGCGCACCTGCAATCGCTGTATGCCCAGGGACAGATAGACGTTCGACGCTTCCGGCCCAATCTGGTCATCGAAGCGCCTGAGATGGCTCGCGATCAGGGGTTTATAGAGAACGCGTGGGTCGGGCAGATCATCCAGATTGGCGATGGCGTGCGATTGCGCGTGACCACCCCCGTGCCACGGTGCGTGGTGCCAACCCTGCCGCAGGGTGATCTGGTGGAGGATATCGGGATACTTCGCGCTGTGGCACGCCACAACCGGCCTCCGGTTCCCGCGCTAGGTGGCACGGCCCTGCCGTGCCTGGGGGTGTATGCATCTTATGTATCTATCGAGCGCGCCGCCACGATTCACGTGGGCGATGTAGTTCGACTCTCCACCTAGCCCCGGCACGCCGTGATACGGTCAGGGTCACGGTCACCGACTCACTCGCTTGTGGGCGCGGCTGTTTCACCTGCTGGTGGCAGCGCATAGATGCCGCGGTACTCCGGCGGAAGCAGCTCAGCGATACGATACATGATGAGGTCGGTGCTGCGCGCCAGATCTTCGCGGGTGCGATGCCCGCCGCTGGCGGCTTCCAGGTGAAACGGCTTGCCATAGCTGATGGTGACGTGTGGCGCCCATGGGCCGTAACGGAACCCCTTGAAGACATGTTCAGTTCCCGAAATTGCTACGGGCACAACCGGCGCGCCAGTGCGCAGGGCGATCAGCGACGTACCTGGGTGAGCCTCGATCAAGTGTCCACCGCTCCGATGCCCTTCCGGGAAGATGACTAGTACCTCGCCTTGCTTGAGCAGACGCTCGGAGATGCGCAGTGCCTCGCGGTCACGTTCGCCCCGCCGTACTGGAAACGCCCCCAACAGGCGCATGATGCCGCCGAGCACCGGCAGACGAAACAGCTCAATTTTGGCCATGTAGTGCGTGATACGCGGCACCCGGATCGACGCCAGCGGAATATCGATCCACGCGACATGATTGACTGCCAGAACGACGGGGCCGGTTTGGGGCACATTCTCGATGCCGACGGTGCGCAGCCGGGCGATCAATGGGTGTATCGCTATGACAACCGCACGGGCGAAGGTGTAGAATCCCTTCGATGCGTAGCCGACGCGCTCATCCGAATGCGTGGGCGGCGACATGGGAACATTGGCGCTCGTCATACAGATGCCTCCCGCTGACGCCGGTGAAGCAGCGTGAGAATCTTGGCGACGGTCTCATCTGCCGCCAACTGGTCATTGTTGATGGTGTAGGCGTCTGGCGCCGGCCGCATCTGATTCTGATCTTTCTCGTCGCGGCGAGCGATTTCCGCGTACACCTCTTCGAGCGTAGGAGCCTTATCACCCATACTCGCGACCAGATCGGCGTGGCGCCGATGAGCGCGCTTCTCCAGCGAGGTGGTCAGCCAGATCTTGAGATCGGCGTCAGGCAGGACAACTGTGCCAATATCGCGTCCGACCATGACGACCGCCTGATCCTCGGCCATGGCCCGCATGCGGGCGATAAGCGCTTGCCGCACTGAGGGATGGCGCGAGACCCGTGAGACGTTCGTCTCGACCTCTGGTGTGCGCAATAAGGGTGTGATATCAGTATTCCCGGCGAGGACGGTGTACTGGCGCCCATCGCGCACCGTGGGGGTCAGGATACGGATGTTGCTCGTCTCCGCCAGCGCGGTGAGTCGTTCGCTGTCGTCGGGATCGATCTTTTCAGCGACAGCCAGCACGGTCAGCGCGCGGTAGAACGCGCCGGAATCCACGTACAGGCATCCCAGATGGCGCGCGACACGCTCACCAATGGTGCTTTTGCCAACGCCAGCTGGGCCATCAATAGCTATCTGAGGGTGCTCGCGCATAGTCTCGCGCATAGGTAATGCAGCCTCCGCTTCGGGCAGGGGGAACGCGGGCGAAATGCCCATAGCGCCGTACGCCAATCGCGCGCATTATACCAGCCCAGATATCTCTCGCGCAAAGCGCTCTCTGGCATATCGCTGGCGTTGATGCGTCGCAGGGTGTACGATACACTGCGATGAGACACCAGGGAATGCGTATACATTGACATCTGCATCACGCAGAGCACGCGCTTCCTGATAGGCTAGATAGCCTGCTCTGCCCATCCAGTTATCGTCCAGTTATCGTCGGTCATGGGGCATAGACGTTGGAGGGAATTGTGATGAATCCACGAGATCTGTTCTCCCGTGGAAGCCTCCGGCGCACTGAAGACGCCACACAGGCGATACAGACGCCGCCGTCTCAGGATGCTGGTGATGACATCGCCTATGAGCGCCTGTGGATTGCCCGCGCCCAGAAAGGCGACCAGGAGGCCTTCGCGGTGTTGGTGCGCCGTCACCAGCGACAGGTGCATCAGCTTGCCATGCGCATGCTGCGCGATGAGGATGAAGCGAGCGAAGCGACCCAGGAGGTCTTTCTCGCTGCCTGGCAGCACCTGCGCTCATTCCGGGGCGAGGCGCGATTGGCGACATGGCTCTATCGCATCACGTACAATCATTGCCTCAAAGTCTCAGAGTGTCGTCGCCGCGACCAGGAGGCGCGCCAGGCGCTCGCTGAGACGTCGCGTGAGAGCCAGTCGTCAAGCCAGCTCAGCGCTTCGATTGCTCTGGCCGCAGAGCGCGATGTGCAGGCAACCGTGCGCCAGCAAATCGATCAACTGCCGCAAAAGTATAAGCGAGCACTGGTCTTGCGCCATCTTCAGGATCTCAGTTATGAGGAGATGGCCGATGTCATGCGTGTGCCAATTGGGACGGTCAAGACGCAGCTTTTTCGCGCTCGCATGTTGCTGAAGGAGCGTCTCGACGGTCTAGAGCGTGCCCGCGCGGAAGGAGTGGCGCGAGCCGGAGAGCTGCGCGCTGGCCTTGAGGCGAATCTGCGGACGGTACTGGATCAGCGGCTCGACCTTGCGAGACATGGCAATAGCAAAGGAGACGGCCAATGAAATGCGCACATTATGCGGACTGGCTCCAACTATCGGTTGATGGGCGGCTGGATGCCAACCGACAACGCAGTCTGGACGCTCATCTCGCGACGTGCGCAGTGTGTCGGCACGACCATGCGTTGCTCGAAGAGGTGCGCGACGCGCTTGCCATGCCAGTGATCGCGGATGTTGATCTCGCCGATGCGATACGTGTCCGCATTGCTCACTATGAAGTCGCCGCCGCCGCCCGCCGCGAGCGCTTGCGCGCATTACGTCGTGATCTGCTCCAGCGCGGCGCGATTCTCGTGGCATTGATCATGCTTGTCGTTGCCTTCCTCCAGCCGGGGCTTTGGCAGACGACAACCGCTGTGGTGCAGCATACATGGCCCCAACTGCTCACGCTGGTGCTTGCTCCCGGCCCCTATTCCATTGCCTGGGCTATCTGGGGAGGGGCGGCGATGGTGGCGCTGGTTCTGTTCGTCTGGCTCAGGCGCACCGAGGCACTGACGAGCTGGCGCCGAGCGCTGGAGGAACGATTCTCGCAAATCCGGTAAATACGAAATATGCCTGTCCAGGGGCCACAGGATCAGCAGCTCACTCGTATCCGTGGCCCGGTTACGCAGGCTAGGCTATTCGGGATGCCCTATTCGAGCTCTACCAGATCTACCAGATGTCGCGGATACAGTACATGCTTCGTGCGATGCAGTGCTGATGCAATGCTGATGATCGCAAGAGGAGGAGGAGAACGCTTGAAAGCCGAGCCGACACCGTCCGAAGGGAGCGCGGGACCCATACGCCTGCCATCATGGGCTTACACCGTCACGACGGTAGCCTCGCTGCTCATTGGTATCACGGCGGTGGTTCGTGGGACGAGCGCCATTGTGGTCGCCCAGGATAGCGACCTCACGAACTTTTTCTTCAAATCCGCAACCTACATTCTTCATGGTGATCCCTGGCATATTTATGCGGCGCGCGGCAGTGGGCTGACCTCGACCTATCCCAATTTCAATCCCCCGCTGAGCATCTTTCTCATGGCTCCATTGCTGTCTCTTGCCCGTGCGCTTCATGCCGTGAGTTACGGCGCCCAGATTACCGTCGTCTCGCTGCCTTTCGTGCTCCTTGTGCCTGTGCTGGCCTACCTGACAGTACACATCCTTCGCCGCCTTCAGCCGTCTATTCCAGAGACACAGCAATTTCTGGCGTTTGCGCTCATTGCGCTTTCGCCGCTCACATGGCAATCATTGACGCCCTGGTATCATCTGGAACAGCCGCTGATGCTCTGTCTGTTGCTGTGTGCGGTTGCGGCCCTTCAAGCGAGACATGAGGGGCTGGCAGGTCTGCTGGCGGGTCTGGCCTTCCTGACACGCACGACGGCACTGATGCCGCTGGTGGCCTTAGGAGTGCTGTTGCTGGCGCAGCGCGAGTGGCGGGGGCTACTGCGTTTCGGCGGAGTTGCTGCCGTGGTCGGCGGCATCGGCCTGCTGCCATTCTTTCTCGCCTACCCCAAAGAGACGATCTATTCGCTGGTGACCTGGCGGGGCAGCTCGCAGATTGGGGGAAACTCCATCTGGTCGATTTTCGCCTATTCAGGCACCGCCAATCCGACGCTTCATCTGGTCAATGCGGCCGCCGAGCGGCTCGATATGTATAGCGTAGTGTTGTTCATCATTCTGATCGCATTCCTGGCGGCCCGGCGCGGCGTCTCCGCCTATGCGACGGATGCCTGGGCGGTGATCGCTATTGCCTGTCTCGCGGTGCCAATGCTCACCAAGACGGTCTGGCCATACTATTATCTGGAGCCATTCGTGCCGTTGCTCATCTGGGAATTCGCGACGATGCACAACCGGCGGAGCGGTGTCTGGCGCTGGCCAGTCCTTTCGATAGGCTTTTTGTGTGTCGCGGCGACGCTCTCGCAGTACATTGGCCTGCGGAGTGTTGGCTATATCGACCGTGTCAGTGTCGGCGTGGTGGAATTCCTGGCAATGCTGGCGTTTGTCTTCTGTATCTGGATGCGCCTGGGCGCGCGCAAACCTGATGCCGGCACGGGAAGCCAGGAGATGGTGCGCAGGAAGTGGCGGCTGGGTCAGGGCCACATGTTCGAGACCGCCGCGCCGTCATCACCCGTTGCGCCGCCGCAGCCAACACCCGCCGGAAACGTCTATGTGCCACCAACTGTCTCGCCCGCGAGACCCGCGCCGCCGGTCCAGCCGACCCCGGCATCACCGCCACCCCAACCGCAGCCGGAGCATCCTCCGGTGCCGCCGCTCTGGCCGGCTGATCCTAGAGAGCGTCAGTCCTCGTCGTCGAGTGGAGGCGAGGGCGTCTGGCCTAATCTGTGGGCCAACGACCAGCGCCCGCCCAGACGGTAGGTAGGTGAGCCATCAGCACGCGGCGGAAGAGAGGGCGGCGTGAGCGAAAGGACTCTTGAGCGTGCTGGCGCCGCGCCAGCGATGCTTCAGCGCGTGGTGACGATCTGGCGAGCGCCAGGCGTGCGCGCGCTGCTCGGTACGGCGGCTGCACTCGAAGCGTTCCTGCTGGCGCTGTGGGTCGTCATTCCCGCGGCAAGTGTCTCGCTGAGTGTCTCGCCGCTGGCGCGTGACTGGCCCTGGCTGCTGATTCCGGCACGCCTGGTCCTCGGCGATACGCTGGTCTTCACCAGTCTGCCTCCGGGGCGCGGACTGCTGGCGCTGGCTGCGCTTGGTATTGTGCTGGCGGGGGCGAGCTGCGCTGCGGCTCTAGCGCTCCACATCGCGCCACGCGTCCGCCTGGACCAGCGGAAACTGCTGGCGGTGGTGCTGGTGGCAGCGGCGATCTTCGGGCTGACGCTGATGCTCCTGCCATCGCTGCCCTCGGACGACGTCTTTAGTTACATCCTCTATGGCCGCATTCGCGCGGTCCATGGTGCCAATCCCCTGATCTCCACGCCCGCGGATTTCGCGAACGACCCATTCCTGACGCTGGTCTTCTGGCGCGACGTGCGCTCGGTCTATGGTCCCGCCTGGCTGCTGCTCTCCAGCGCGCTGACACTGGTCGCACAGGGATTTGGCGGCAGCCTAGCGCTCTCCGTATCGCTCTTTAAGGTGCTCGGCTTCACGGCGCACCTGACCAACATCTGGCTCATCTGGCGCATTCTAGAGCGGTTGGCGCCTGACCGGCAGCTTCGAGGCACGCTGCTCTATGCCTGGAATCCCCTGTGCTTGCTGGAGTTTTGCGCCAGTGGCCATAACGACGCTGTCATGCTCACCTTGCTCTTGCTGGCCGTCTATGCGCTGACACACGAAGGGCACGCGTGGGAGGTGGCAGCGCTGGTAGCCTTTGGCCTCTCGATCTCGGTCAAATACGTGCCGGTCGTTTTGCTGCCCTTCTACCTGGCACTCGTCGCGCGGCGGCTGCGTAGTGAGATGGCGCCCTGGCGAGATGTCGCTATGGCCGTGGCATGGCGCACGGGCGTAGTGGGGGTGGTGTTCGTGCTGACCGCGTTGCCGTTCTGGGCAGGCCCGGGCACGCTGGGCGCATTGACGTTTTCTCCTCCAGCGCAACAACTCGATAATTCTCCCGCCGAGGCGATTTCCTGGCCATTGCGGGCGCTGGCACAGATGGCAGGCCTCTCGGTAGACGCGGCCAGAAACCTCGTGAACACTGGGCTGAAAATCGGCGGATTGTTGATCTTTGCGGCGCTCTGGCTCTGGCAGTTCCGTCGCGTGCGCGGCATGGAGAGCATGCTCGTCGCCTGGGGCTGGACACTCCTCTGGTACGTGTTGTTCGCGAGCGCCTGGTTCTGGCCGTGGTATGTCACCTGGGCGGTGGCAGTGGTGGCGCTGACCCCCTGGAAGCTGCTGCCGCGCGTCACTGTGCTGCTCTCGGCGGGAGTGCTCACCCTCTATGCCTTTCAGCCCCTCTACGCGCTCGGCATCTATGGCTACCGCTCGCTGGTGGCTTTTGGTCCCGCGCTGTTGGTGCTAGCGTTGGCGTTGGCACAGCGCCAGGGATGGCTGCGCTGGCCCGGGAAACAGTCTGATGAGAAGCCAGACGAGCAAGCTGAGGCCACATCGTCCATGGGTACGCGAGACATCCAGCGGGAAATAGCGCCCTGACCCGATCGGCGGGTTCTCCGGGCACGGCACTAGCGGACAGGACACCGATCATCAGCGTTCCCGAAGGGGCACGGATGGCGAAGATCGCCATTGACCGCACCGATGTGATTGACAGAATGTTGCTGGAAGCAGTACCTTCCGGCGGATTCAGGCAAAAACGGGAAAATCGAGGGCAAAAACTGTTGACATTCACTTGCGGGTATGGCATACTCACTTTTGCCGCTTCGAGAGAGACGTTGATGCACGTGAAGACGTGAGGCGCCTTCTCCTTGAGTAGTACTTCGGAACCGGTTTTCAATTGCGTGTGACGGATACGATGAGTAACCCGTTTGAGCATGAGGAACCGACCGCTCCCCAGAGACGCAAGCGATTCGCTCGAACGAACACTGACTTCTGGGAAGTCGCGCGAAAAACCTCTTGACAGCCTTTCGAGGCTGTGGTAATCTAAGATGGTGTCGTGCGAGAGTCGCGACGATGCACTGATGAGTATCGACCGGGTGTCGATACTGGCCAGGCACCTTGACAACTGAAGAGTGAGAAGTAGCAGCACAGTGAAGTGATTTCTGGCTCGGTGACGTCAGTTGCCGATCAGGAGGAGCTTCGGGTGTGAGCGCAGCATCATGTCATTACTTTGAGTCGTGCAAACGACGCGCTGAGCAAGCGAGACGTGTATCGTGAGGGTGCCGCACGCGTAAAGGCGTGGGTGTTCTTGCGAGTAACGAATAGATGCTTACTTGGATGGCGAGTTTGATCCTGGCTCAGGACAAACGCTGGCGGCGTGCCTAACACATGCAAGTCGAACGGGGTGCATCTTTCGGGGTGTGACCTAGTGGCGGACGGGTGAGTAACACGTGGATAACCTGCCCAGGTGTGGGG
>DASUWS010000035.1:0-5421 GCA_036378295.1 Ktedonobacterales bacterium | reverse complement strand
GCCCGCTGAGTATCGGCTCGCGCCGCTGCCCCTGACGTCGCGTGAGATGTTCTTGCTGCTGCTCGCGCTCGATGCGGTGGATAGCCACGCCGATATGCCATTCGCCCAGGAGCGTACGACACTGCGCGGCAAGCTGCACGCACTCCTGCCAGCGGACGAACTGGAGACCGTAGAAGGATGGCTGCGTAGCACCAGCATCGCCATCCCCAGGCGACTCCAGCGCGCGCCATTTCTCGATGCATTGATCGAGACGACCAGACAGACTGGCAGCATGCGCTGGCTCCGCATCACCTATCAATCCGCACGCAGGCGCACGTGCTACACGATCTATCCGCGCGCGGTCTTCGCGCAGCAGGGCTTCTGGTATTGCAGTGCTCACATCCACGAAACGGGCGACGAGCGTCTGTATCGCGTTGACCGTATCATCGCGCTGGAGCCGGCCGATGACGAGAGCCTGCCAGACAATCCACCCCCAGCACGGCTGTATGACGACGCCGCGCATCCGTTGATCGTCGCGACACTTACCCCCCCTGGAGCCGCGCGCATCGAGAGCGAGCCGCACCTGGGACAGATGCTCATACGGCAGGACGATGGCAGCGCCTCCCTCGCTTTCCGCTGCCCGCCCGCCGAGCTGGACTACTTCACTCGGCTATTCGCCATGCTTGGCTGTGATGCCGAGGTACGCGAGCCCGCCGAGCTGCGCCAGCGCATCGCGCGGTTGGGCGCGCAACTCGCCAACCACTACCGGGGACAGTGACACAGGGTTGTCACTGTTGTTCGGGTATGCTTGCGACAGCGGCAATTACAGATCGCTCAGCGACCAGACAAGTAGAGAAGTGACGAGAACGTGAGGGAGAGACATCTATGGCTGCACAACCCGATATGGTGGGGATGGTCGTGCGGGATATGGCTGCGGCGCTACGCTTCTACCGGATGCTGGAGCTTGCGATACCGGAAGGCGTCGAGGGCGAGCCGCATGTCGAGGTCATCACGCCCAACGGCTACCGTATCGCCTGGGATACCCTGGAAATGATCAAGGGCATCTACCCTGATGTCGTCGAGAATCCCGTAGGGCAGCGCATTACGCTGGCCTTCAAGTGTGATAGTCCGGCGGAGGTAGACGCCCTGCACGAGCGGATCGTGGCGGCGGGCTACGCCAGCCATAAAGCGCCGTGGGATGCCTTCTGGGGTCAGCGCTACGCCGTCGTCGTCGATCCCGATGGCAACAACGTGGACCTCTTCGCCGCGCTGTGAAGATTCCCAGCCTCCCGCCGTATGCTCTGGTGAGGGCGTTCTCTGGGCACCTGTGGAGCATATGAGCGGGAGGGCCATGCCATGCGGCAGACTACCTCGCAGACACGCTGGCAGCGCTACTGGCGGCCCGCGCTCGTGTTCGGGCTGCCGCTGGGGCTGCTCGATCTGGGTTTCTTCGCCGCCAGCATGACGTATTCAAGTCGCCTCCTCCCGCAACAAGCCGTGCCGATATGCGTATTGCTTTATCTCCTCATACCCGCTATCGCCGGGTATCAATTCTGCTATCACGGTCGGCACGAGGGTCGCGAAGGTAGCCGGGCAGGCTTCCGCGTTGGGCTGGTAGGCTCCGCGGCTGCCATGCTTGGGACTACGCTGCTCTTCGCCGTCCTGTTTCTTCGGTATGTCACCATGCCGCGTCCCTTCAACCCGCGCATTCCGCACCAGTGGGGGTTGTATGATCCTGCACGGGAACTCAACACTATGGCTAGCGTGCTGGGAATCCTTGCCGTGCTTCACGGCATCGGCGTGCTCCTCAGCCTGATCGGCGGGCGCACCGGCGTGGCGTTGGCGGCGTGGCGTCCGTTGTCGCGTGTACATCCAGGCGAAGAGGCGCGGTCGTAGCAGCCACGCAGAGCACCGAGGATAAACCTATGGCCGACTATGATGTCGTGATTATTGGCACGGGCGCGGCGGGGCTGGCAGCGGCGGCGGTGCTCGTTCGCGGCGGGTATACCGTGGCGCTGGTGGAGGCACGCGAGCGCGTCGGTGGGCGCGTCCATACGATTCGTCCGCCTCTGGCAACGTTGCCGGTCGAGCTTGGCGCTGATTTCGTGCATGGCCGCCCGCCAGAGGTGTTCTCCATCGCGGAAGAGGCGGGCCTGCGCCTCTACGAACATACCGGAACCTCCTGGGTGGCGCTCGGGGGCCGCCTGCAGAGCGACGAGGATGAAGCTGCTGGCGAGGATGACCCCGATGATAACGAAGACGAGGATGGCGACGACGTGAGCGCGATCTTCGCGGCAATCGAGGGCTGGCAGGGCGAGGACCGCTCGCTGCAAGACCTGTTCGATGCGCGATTCGCGGGCGAGCGCTGGGCCAGGGCGCGGCAGCGTGTCAGCCGCTATGTTGAGGGATTTGACGCGGCGGACGTGGATCGCGTGAGCGTCGCCTGGCTTCAGCAGGCTGAGTTGGCCTCCGATGCGATGGATGGCAACCGCCAGTTTCGCGTGCTGGATGGCTATGATCGCGTATTGACCTGGCTCAGCGATGGGCTGGGCACAGCGGCGGACCTGCGCTTGCAGACCGTCGCGCGTGAGATTCGCTGGCGGCGCGGGCATGCCGAGGTTCGCCTGGAATCTCCCGCTGGCGTCCCACTCGGAGCGATCAGCGCGCGCGTCGCCCTCATCACGGTGCCGCTGGGTGTGCTGAAGCGCTCGTTCGACGACCCGGAGACGCCGGGAGCCGTGCGCCTGACACCGGAGCCTCCAGGCAAGCGCGAGGCGCTCGCGCGGCTTGGGATGGGGCATGCCGTGAAGGTGGTATTGCGCTTCCGCCTGATCTTCTGGGATGCGCTGCCACAGGAGCTACGACCAGACCACAAGCTGGTTTCACTGCCGCAATTCTCGTTCATGTTCGCGGATGATCCGGTGATACCGACGTGGTGGACGGCGCATCCAGTCGTCGCGCCGCTGCTGACCGGCTGGACGGCAGGACCGCGTGCCGCCCGCCTGGCGAACGCGTCGGACGAAGCCATCGCCGATGAGGCGGTTGCCGCGCTCTCGCGTGTGCTCGGTATCGAGCGAGACGACCTGAACAAGCTCCTGGTCGGCAAGCACACGCATAACTGGAGTGCCGATCCGTTCAGCAGCGGCGGCTACAGCTACGTCTACACGGGCGGCCTATCCGCTCCGGCCATGCTGGCGGAACCGGTCGAGGAGACGCTCTTCTTCGCGGGCGAGGCCACCAACACTGAGGGAGATACCGGCACGGTTCACGGAGCATTGCAGACGGGCTATCGGGCTGGCGAGGCAATCGCGCGGGCGCTCGTGGAGCACGGTTAGCCGCCGAGCAGAATTGCCCCGCCACGAATCAGCATCGAGAGGGCGATAAAGAGCAGCACCGGGACGAAGAGCTTGCGCACAGAGCGGTTCGAGAGCCGGGCAAGCGTCCGCGCGCCGAGCGTCGCCCCGGCCAGCACGCCCAGAGCGACGGGAGCCGCAATCACCGGATTGATATCGCCGCGCTCGAAGTAGATGCCCGCGCTGGCCGCCGCCGTGACACCGATCATGAAATTGCTGGTGGTCGTCGAGACTTTCACAGGCAGGCGCATGGCCGTATCCATTGCCAGCACTTTAAACGTGCCGCTGCCGATGCCCAGCAGGCCCGAGATCGTTCCCGCGATATACATCATCACGACGCCAAGCGGCACCCGCTCGACTTGATAGGCGACCTCCCGGCCAAGACGCGCATCGGGATAGCTGCTTGCCAGACTCAGCTTGTCCGCCCACCTGTCATTATGGACCCCCTGCGGTAGCTCCTCGCCGAAGCGCATGATCAGTGGCGCGGCGGAGAACACCAGCACCAGCCCGAAGATGACGAAGAGCAGCCCGGTTGGCGCAATGGCGGTCAGAAAGGCGCCGGTAATCGCGCCCAGTGTCGTCGCGATTTCGAGAAACATGCCGATGCGCAGATTGGTCATGCGGTCGCGCACGTAGGCAGCCGCCGCGCCGCTCGATGTCGCGATCACCGAGATGATCGAAGCGCCAATCGCCTCCGGCAGTGGGAGTCCAAACACCAGCGTCAGCAGTGGCACGACGAACACGCCGCCGCCAAGCCCGACGAGCGAGCCAATCAGCCCGGCGGCGATGGATGCGCCAAAGACCAGCAGAAAGAACAGGAGATGCGGTGGGGATGCCATCTCAGGCGCCTCCCCGGCCCAGCAGCAGGCTCACCAGGAGAATGATCAGCACGAGCAGCGTGATGCCCGTATAGAGCCAGTCGCGCTCGATTGCGAACGTGATAATGGAGACGGCCACGCGCAGGATAGGCGTCAGCAGCAGGATGAGTAGTCCCAGCGCAATCAGCGCCAGCGGCTCGCCCCGGCCCAGTCTCCGCGCGATACCGCTGAGCGAGTGTGGGTAGGTCAATGTGGTGTGGCCAGTGATGGCCATCTGAATATAGAACCAGAGTACTCCAAGCAGGATGATTCCAGCGCTCACCACCACGCCTCCGCGCAACACATGGCTGATAATCAACTCTGCCTGACGAAGCCTTCGTTCTTGTGCCTGTACTTGTGTGAGCGTGGAGTTGGTCTTGGACTGGGTCATGCCCCTCTGCTCCAGAGTATCCTAGCGCGAGTATCTCGGAAATTGCCCGTTGCAGACTATAACGCCCGGTGTGGGCCACATGCCAGCGATACCCCGGTTAGCGGTGCACGAGCGCGCGCCCAGCAGCCTCGACGGCCCGGCTGACTGGCCCGCTCGCATCCTGTAGTAGTGGCGTGCCATGGCCAGGCAGGCTGGCGTCAATCTCAAGCGCACCCAGCGCGGCCAGGGAGGCTCTTGCCTGCGCCATATCGCGGCTGAACATCCTGGGCGGCGGCGCCACCTCGCCTCCCCGCGGGTGACGGTATACGTCACCCGCGAAGAGCAGACGGCGCCCCGGCAGATAGAATGCGATCTGCCCGCGCGTGTGCCCCGGCGTCTCGATGATCCGCAGACCGCCATCCCCGGCCAGAATCGGCAGCGTCTCGCCAGCCTTCACGCGACGAGTGACCGTGACGGGCTTCAGGCGAGGCAGCAGTACGGCGCGGAAGATGACAGCCAGTGGCCCGGAAGGCATCTCGCGCGGCTCTATGCCCCCGATGGCCGGAGCATCCAGTGGATGCGCGATGACCCCAGCGCCGCTCAGTGCCGCAAGCTCAGCCGCTCCGCCAACGTGATCGACATGCTGGTGCGTCAGGAGAATACGGCTTAGCTGTGTCGGAACGTTGCCCAGCGTACGCAGGTACGCCAGGATACTCTTCGCGCTGCCTGGCATCCCGGAATCAATCAGGGTCAGTCCGGATGGCTCGATGATCAGATACGCATTAGACATCACACCGTCTATCAGATGGATGTCGGGAAATAGCTCCATAGGTAACCTTCCGCTGATTGGTCTGGCAGGCGG
>DASUWS010000034.1:0-25660 GCA_036378295.1 Ktedonobacterales bacterium | reverse complement strand
CGTGATGTCGCGGCGCTCGGCAGCGACGCATCCAAGATGCTCGGCACCTCGGCGAGCGAATAGCTCGATCCCGACGAGTCGAATTACTTATGACTGCGCCGCTTGCGAGGGAGGCGCTTGCTCTGGATCGAACGAATCAGGCAGCCGCTCTGGCGAGCGTACGTCCTCCGCTTCACCCGGATACAGGCCCATGCCCGAGACCGGCCCAAGCTCCGATTCAGGCACCAACAGGCGATCCGCTTTGTAGGTTAGCGCACGGCAGATTAATTGCGCGGCCGCATCGAGTGAGAGAATCGCGGTATTGATCGTCAGGTCATAGAGATTGGGATCGTCGGGCTGCAGGCGATACTGGGTCTGCACGTAGTGCCGGCGCTCGTTGTCTTTCGCCTGGATGCGCCTGCGCGTACTCTGCTCATCCAGCCCTTCGCGCCGCGCCACATACGCGATACGCTGCTCCAATGGAGCGACGACAAACACCCGCAGCACATCGCGACGGTGAAGAAGCAGCGAGCCCGCACCCCGGCCCACGATGACCGAGCGCCCTTCTTCGACTGCCAGCTCGATCACCCGCCGTAGTGCGTTCTGGTAGGTCCGCTCGCGTGTGGCAGGCGAAGGCATCGGGGGCGTGTTCTCGATGATGCTCGGGTACATCAGCGACATACTATTGAGCGCGCGCATGATAAACCCTTCGGCGTGTTCGTCGAGGTCCTCGGCTTCTTCCTCGGTAATGCCGAGTTGGTGCGCGATCTGTACGATGACTTCATGGTCGATGAGATGCCAGTCCAACCGCCGGGCCACTCGCCTGCCAACCTCGCCGCCGCCGCTCCCGTACAGCCGCGCGATAGTGATGGCGCGCATGCCTCCCGCTGTCGTTGCCGCTGCCGCTTCCGACTCTGTCATGGGAACCACTCCTCCGCCGAACATCTCTCCGTGAATCGTGCATTCAGACGTATCGTGAGTGTCATTGGATTGTCCCGTCTCACCCATTGTAACAGAAAAAGACACGGAACCTGGTGGCCGAATGGTCGCCTGGCTTTGACGCGAATCCTCTCGCATGCTACACTGGCGCCCGGCGTCGGGGTATCCGGCGCGAGCGTGAGAGACTGCTCTCCTGGAGGACTCGGATATGGCCGCGATTTGCATCGCTAACAATAAAGGGGGCGTCGGCAAGACGACGACCGCCGTCAACCTTGCCGCAGGTCTGGCACGCTTGAATCAGCGGGTGCTGGTGGTTGACCTGGATGGGCAGGCCAACGCGACCTACGCGCTGACCGGGCGGGTGCATCCGGTGCCGTCTATCTATGATGTGCTGGTCGGCACGCGCAAACTGGATACCGTCACCTGGCAGACGAATGAAGAAAACGTCTGGCTGGTTCCCGCCGATGGCCGCCTGCAAGATGCCGATGTCGAGCTGGCGGCACGCCCCGGGCGCGAGTTCCGCCTGGCGCGAGCGCTCTCCGGTCTGGACTTCGATTACATCATCATCGATACGCCGCCTTCCCTTAGCGTGCTGACACAGAATGCGCTGGCCGCCGCGACAGACGTGCTGGTGCCTGTCGCGCTGACCGAGTTTAGCGTCATCGGCATGGATAAGCTGGAAGCCACCATCGAGGACTTGCGCGACGGGCTGAACCTGCCCGATCTGGAGATTCTCGGCGTCTTCGCCACGTTCTATGAGGATACGACAACCTCCCGCGAGACCTGGAGCCTGCTGGAGAAGAAGTTCGAAGGGCGGCTGCTGGAGACGCGCATTCCCAAGAATCTCGACCTGGAGAAAGCGCACCGCGCCAACGAGAGCGTATTGAGCTTTGCGCCGAACAGCAGCGGCGGCCAGGCGTACACGCAGCTTGCGCGCGAGGTGAAGAAGCTGGCCGCGGCCCATGCGCGCGGTCGCGAGCGCCGCCACGCGTAACAGAGCGTCCGTCTCAGCATCGCTGTCGCCTCCCCTCGCAGCCTACAGCTATCCGCCCCTCTAAGGAGGTGGGTTATTCCAGGGCACATATTTCTGGCTCCCCTCTCCTTGAAGGGAAGGCGCCAGGGAGCGGGAGGCTTTGTCAAGAGCAGGGTGGAAACATCATGGCCGCCAGGCAATCTCGCACATCAGCCAAGAAGCAGCCCCCCGTGACCGGACAGGGAGATAACTCGTCTGAGTCCGGGGAGATGCTTAGCCCGGAGGAATTGGCACGCGCATTGCGGGCAGTGGCGGCGGAACTGGAACGCGATCCAGCGCTGGCACGGCGCGTCGCAGGGGCGATACGGGTGCCAACGCCAGCCGCGCAGCCACCGATGTTCGATGCGCCAGCGGACGAGCCGGATGACGCCGCGGAGGAGACTCCGCCGGTCCGGCCAACCCGGCGCGTGGGCAAGACCTTCAAGCCGCGTCTGGTGACAGGCGCCGCCGAGACGCTAGGCGCGGGCATCCCCGACCCGTTCGCGCTGCGCGAGCAGTTGGGCGAGGATGGTTTGCGCGCCATGCTGGAGGAACTACGGCTGGGCACGCTGCGCGCCATCGTGCGGGAGTACAAACTTGACCTGAAAGGGCAGTTGGCGGGGCAAAACGACGATGCGAAGTTTCGAGCGCTGATTCTGCGCGCCACGAAACGTGCCAGGCGCTCCTGAAGACGGGTGATCAGTCTGGTCTATGATTGACAGGTGCGAAGACGCACAGGTATAATCACTCAGCATATCTGGTGGAAAGGGTACGATACAACTGTTATGAAGCGAACCTGGCAGCCAAAGCGCATTCCGCGGAAACGCGAACATGGCTTTATGAAGCGGATGAGCACGAAGGCGGGACGCAAGGTCTTGAAGTCTCGCCGTCTCAAGGGGCGCTGGCGCCTGACTGTCGTTTAAGATTGTGCAGGCTCTGTGTCGAGTGAGTGCGTCTCATGCCAAACGCGCATCCGGGGTGCCGGGTCGTGTGCTGCACGAGACGCATTTTGCGTGCATCGTGCGGTACGCAACTGAGCAACTGAATGGATGATGCGCGGTGGCGGATAATGACGCTGTGCTCGCTGACGCGGTCTCGCGCGAACGCCGCGGTCAGCTAGAACTGCAACAGCCACCCAAACGTAATCTATCTGGTGAGCGATTGCGGCGCACGCAGCGGCTCCGCTCGCCACGCGATTTTCAGCGGGTGCGTACTCAGGGCAAGCGTGTCTCCAGACCGTTGCTTACTCTGGGATACGTGGCGCAGACACCAACCGAACCGGGGTATAGGGGATATACACGTGTCGGTTTTTCGGTGGGGCGCCGCGTTGGAGTCGCGGTGGCGCGCAATCGCGTAAAGCGCAGGCTGCGCGAAGTGATGCGCCGGAAGTGGGCGGAAATCGTCCCGGGCTATGATCTGGTGATAACGGCCCGGCCCGGCGCAGCGGACGCACGCATGGAAACACTCGAACAGGAGGTGCACGCGCTGCTAGCGCGGGCACAACTCTTGATAACAGACACAGAACGAGGCGCAACCATATGAAGTACTTGGGGATGGGCTTGATTCGTGTGTATCAGCACACGTTTTCGCTGCTACTGCCGTCAAGCTGCCGCTTCGAGCCATCCTGTTCACAATACGGCTACCAGGCCATCGAGAAATATGGCCTGTTCCGTGGCGGGTGGATGGCCATCAAGCGCATCGGACGCTGCCATCCGTTCTATCATGGCAATCTCTACGATCCTGTGCCATGACACGGATGCGGGACATGGATGCCAGTGGAGGGGGAGCGCCATGCCGGGCTTGATTCGCGCCCGGTTGTGACCCCCTGTTGAGCGATATTGAACAGCCATACGGGCGGCGTGGGTGAGCCACTCCAGGCGACCGCTGCGGGAGGATAGAGCGCGTGGACATAGGCAAGTTCTTTAGTGAACTTTTCGGGCCGATAGGACAAATCTTTCATTACGTCTTCTATCTGCCCGTCTTCAACATCCTCATGATCATCTATGAGGGGATCAACAAGGTATTTCCTGGGGGCGCCTTCGCGCTGGCCATCATCATTCTCACACTGATCATTCGTAGCGCACTCATCCCACTCACCCGCAAACAGCTTCAGTCCACGCGCAAGATGCAGATGATTCAGCCTGAGCTCAAGGCGCTCCAGCAGCGGTATCGCGGCGAGCCACAGACGCTCATGGCGGAACAGCGGCGGCTCTACAAGGAGAACGGCGTCAGCATGTATGGCGGCTGTCTGCCACTGGTGGTGCAATTGCCGTTCCTCTATGCTCTCTACGGCGCCTTTCTCACAGTCATCCAGCATACTGGTAATGTGACATATATCAACCGCGACCTCTATCCTTTTGTCCCGCATTTGACCACTTTCCCGCAGACGTTTTTCATCTGGACTGATCTGGTCAAGCCCGATCACCTGCACATCCTGCCGATTCTGGCAGCGCTGCTGACCTTCATACAGCTACGCATGGCCATGCCCGTGCGCAAGCCGCGCCAGCCAGGCGAGAACCCTGACCCCACGATGCAGGCCACGGCGACGACACAGTACATCATGCCGGTGGTTACGCTCTTCATCGGCTGGACGTTCCCTGCTGGCCTGGCGCTCTACTGGTGCATCTCAACCGGATTCTCCGCTGTCCAGCAATACTTCATCAATGGCAACTGGGGGTCGCTCTTTGTCGGTGTTCCAGGGATGGAACATCTGGTGCCTCCGCCAAAGGATGTAACGCCGACCAGCACGCGCCCACCCATCGTCGAGAGCAGGCCCCCCGGGCGGGCGGCAGCGGCAGCACCGCTAACTACAGCCGCGCCTGCGGAGGGCGGTCTGCGCGGGTGGTGGCAGCGGATGAAGGAGAGCGCCACTGCTGCTCAGTCACAAGCGATGGAACGGGCGGAGCAGGTCCGCCAGGAGCGTGAGGAGGCTCGCGAGCAGCAACGGGAAGCTGAGCAAGGCACGGCCAGCGGCAAGGGAGCGCCATCTCAACGACGGCAGCGCCGCGCGCGCCAGGGGCCAGTGCTGGTCAAGCCACAGCCGCCTGCGCCTGAGCCTACCTCACAGCCAGAAGGCGACGACATCGACAAAGCAATCGAGCAGGCGACGGACACGAGCGTACTGCCAGAGCAGGCGGTGACGAATGGAGTAAACGGCGCTACGACAACCGGCTCCGCCAAGGGAGCGGGCGCGCCGAAGACGCCGAGTACAGCGAATGGGACAACGGGCGGACGCACGGGCACGAGCGGAACCAGGTCCACGACAGGCGGCTCCAATGCTGCGCGCAAGCAGAGCGGGAAGGGTGGATCGGGCGCGCAATCGCGCGGCGGTGGGCGCTCGAAGAAGGGCAGGTAGCCGTGGAGAGTGTTGAAGCCTCCGGAAAATCAATCGAAGACGCGATCATCAATGCCCTTGCGCGGTTGGGACGCAACCGCGACGAGGTCGAGATTACCGTCTTGCAGCAGCCGATGCGCGGCTCGCGCGGGATGAGCGCCCGCGAGGCACGAGTGCGGGCGACCGTCTTGCAGCGCCGCCAGGCAGGCGCCGTCGTGACGCCAGAGATGGCTGACGCGTACTTCGACGACGAGTACGAAGGGTTTTCGGGCGACTACGCCGAGGGTGAATTCACAGAGGCGGGGGGCACAGAGCCGGATTACGCTCCAGCGGAGGAGTTACCATCCCCAGAAGTGACCACCGATGCGCTTAGCGATGTGATGGCCGAGGACGCCAGCGTTGAGGAGATTGCCGTCGCCGCGCTTTATACTATCCTGGCGCATATGGGCGTGCAGGCGGGCATCGAGGTGCATCCGGCGGAGGGCGAAGAGCCTCTGATCCTCAACATTCGCGGCGCCGACGAGCGGTCGTCGAGCGCGCTGAGTGTGCTGATTGGCCGGCGTGGCGAGACGCTCGCAGCCTTGCAGCTTTTGATGCATCTGATCGTCTCGAAGCAGAGCGACACCCGCGAACGGGTGATCATCGACGTCGAGGGCTATCGCCACCGGCGCGAAGAAAACCTCCGTTCGATGGCGCAGCGCATCGCCGAGCAGGTGCGCAGTTCTGGTCGCGCCGTCATGCTGGAGGCGATGCCTCCCAACGAGCGGCGCATCGTCCACATGGCGCTTGCCGATTTCGATGATATCTCCACAGAGAGCGAGGGTGAGGGCGACCAGCGGCGTGTCGTGGTCTCGTTGAAGCGCGGCGCGCGGCGCTAGCGAAGGTCTCCTGTGGCTACATCGAGCGTCGCGGTGCTGCGCCATGCCGAGCTCCAGCCAGATTTTCTGGCGATTGGGCATGTCACCCGCGACCTGCTGCCCGACGGAAGCTGGCGACTGGGCGGCACTGTCACCTATGCCGCGCTGACCGCACTCCGGCTGGGATTGCGTCCCGCTATCGTCACCAGCGCCCCAGAGGATGTGCTGGCGGCGGTGGATGCCCTCCTGCCTGATATCCCTTTGAGCGTCGTTCCATCCTCCGAGGCGACTACGTTCGAGAACATCTATTCTGCCAGAGGTCGCCAGCAGTTTCTGCGGAGCCGCGCCGCAACGCTGACACTGGCCGCCGTGCCTGCCGCCTGGCGTGATGCGCCGATGGTGCTGCTCGGGCCGGTAGCACAGGAGGTCGATGCCAGTCTGGTCGGGGCGTTTCCGCATGCGCTCGTCGCCGCCACGCCCCAGGGCTGGCTGCGCCAGTGGGATGAGCGAGGCGCGGTAACCCCCAGCTTGCGGGCAAATACCGCCAGCCTGATACGACAGACGCAGGTGCTCATTCTCAGCCGTGAGGATTTGGTGCCGTCAGACGCTTCGGGTGACGAGATGCAGCCCTTGATGGAGCAAGCCGATGCGACGATTCGCATCTGGGCACGGACCGTGCCGCTCATCGCGGTGACACGCGGCCCAGAAGGCGCTGTCTTGTGGCAGCGCACCGCCGAGTCAACATTGTTCCCTGGCTATCCCGCGCAGGAGGTTGACCCAACCGGCGCGGGTGATGTCTTCGCGGCAGCGTTTCTCTGTGCGCTGCGCGAGATGGGGGATGCCGCCAGGGCGGTAGATTTCGCCAATCGCGTCGCGGCATGCTCGGTGGAAGCGCCAGGCGGCGAGGGCATCCCGACACGCGAGATGGTCGCCGCCCGCTGGAATACCCCGGACTAGTCGCTTTCGGTCGCGCTCGCGCCGTTGAAGAGGTCACGCAGCACGGCGAAGCGGTCGTCAACGACCTCTGGCTGGCACTCGCATGGCCCCTCATTCAGATCTTTGCCGCATTGCGGACAAAGCCCCGCGCAATCTTCGCGGCAGAGCGCCCGCATGGGCAACGCCAACACCAGATTCTGGCGAATCGCCTCACGGGTGTCTATTTCATGGCGGCGGTTGATTGGAAACGACATTTCCGTGTCATCGGGAGGGGCGACCGGAGCGCCAGTGATGACATCTATCGTCGGGTAGAACTCCTCATGAAACGGGAAAGTGATATTGGCATCGAACTCTTTCAGACAGCGCGTGCAATTGAGATGTACCGGAGCGGTTACGGTGCCGGTGGCATAGATGCCCTGGTTGGTCCGGTGCAGGCGCAGGCGCCCGGTAATTGGCCCGGCCAGCTCAGCCTCGCCGTCCTGTAATTCCAGCTTGTCCTCGTTATCGAGAACAACATCGTACGAGGTGCCGACCGGAGACTTCAGCAGTTGCGCAACATTGAAGATCATGGAAAGCTCCCTGCGTCCCTGGGCAAGACACACAGAAGACGCACCTATCAGTATACGACGAAACGTGCGCCCATCTCAAGCGGGCAGCGATAGATCGCAGGAAGCAAATACGGCGCTGTTGTGGTACACTATGGACCAGCGGGCCTATAGCTCAGCGGCAGAGCGGGCGGCTCATAACCGCTTGGTCGCAGGTTCGAATCCTGCTGGGCCCACCGATGCTGTCTTCACAGCGGGCAACCCGGTATGGATCTGGCGGCATACGTGGCGGGGTGACTGAGACGCGGTCGCCCCGCCGCGTTGTGTTTGCTGGGCAGGGACGACTCAGCAAATGAACGGTATGGAGCGTGTGGAATGCAATTCTTTGATCGTGCCAAGATCTACATAAAAGCGGGCCATGGTGGCAATGGCTCCGCACATTTCCGGCGCGAGAAGTTCGTGCCAAAGGGTGGTCCGGACGGCGGCGACGGTGGCCGGGGAGGCAGTGTCTATATCGAAGCGGACGCCGGCCTGAATACCCTGGTGGATTACCACTATCGCCCACACTACAGTGCCACATCCGGCAAGCCCGGGGGCGGACGCCAGATGCATGGCGCCAAGGGTCAAGATCTCGTGTTGAAGGTGCCCGCGGGGACCGTCGTGCGCAACGAGGAAACGGGCGAGCTGGTGGCCGACCTCACCGAGCCGGGCCAGCGGATGATGGTGGCGCGCGGGGGGCGCGGTGGCCTGGGCAATGTCCACTTCAAGACGGCGACGAATCAGGCGCCGCGCGAGGCGCAGCTTGGTGAGCCGGGCGAAGAAGCAACGCTGCTACTGGAGTTGAAGCTGATCGCGGACGTCGGGCTGGTGGGCTATCCCAACGCGGGCAAGTCCACCCTGCTCTCGGTGGTCACGGCGGCGACGCCCCGCATCGCGGATTACCCCTTCACGACGCTGGTGCCCAATCTGGGTGTCGTCGTCATTGGCGACCCAACGCGCGGCGACGACTTCAGCTTCGTGCTGGCCGACATTCCTGGTCTGATCGAGGGTGCGGCGCAGGGCGTTGGCCTGGGACATGAGTTCCTGCGCCATGTCGAGCGGACGCGGCTGCTGCTCCACCTGATCGACGGCGGCAACAGCGAGCGCGACCCCTGGGAGGAGTTCGAGGCGATCAACCGCGAGCTGGCGGAATACAGCGCCGACCTCGCCGAGCGGCCACAGATTGTCGTATTGACCAAGATGGATCTGCCCGAGGCGCGCGAGCGCTGGGAGATCGTACGCAGGCGGGCCGAAGAGGCCGGGCTGCCCGCGATGGCCATCTCATCGGCCACCCACGACCGCACGCAGGAGTTGATGAATTTCACCGCGCAACGCCTGCGCGAGCTACGGCAGGAGGATGCCGAGCGCAAGATCGCTGAGGCGGCGCTGGCTCCGGCAACCGGGCCGGTCTTGCGTCCTGAGCCGGAAGATGCCTTCACGATCATGCGTGAGCCAGATGGCTACCGGGTACGCGGCAAGCGGGTCGAGCGCATGGCGGCGATGACGAATCCCCAGAGCACGGAAGGCATGGAGCGGCTAGAGAAACAGCTGCGCAAGATGGGTGTGCTGGAGGCGCTGGAGCAATCTGGCGTGGAGCCGGGCGACGTGATTCACTTTGGTAAAATGGAGTTGATCTGGGGCGAGGAAATGTGGTAACCGAGCGCCGCTTATGGCGGAACGAGGGGAAATGGAGGCAATGGCGCCATGCGTGAGGTCGTGATTGTCGAGGCGGTGCGCACGCCGGTTGGCCGGCGGAATGGCGCGCTGAAAGATGTGCATCCTGTGGTGCTGGCGGCGATGACGCTCCGCGAGTTGCTGCAACGAGCAAAGATCGAGCCTGCGCTGGTCGAAGATGTGGTGATGGGTTGCGTTAGCCAGGTCGGCGAGCAATCGCTCAACATCGCGCGCAACGCCGTCCTGCAGGCAGGCTTCCCCATCGAGGTTCCTGCCACGACGGTAGATCGCCAGTGCGGCTCCGGCCAGCAGGCCATCCATTTCGCCGCAAACCTGATCGCCGCGGGCGTCTGCGATATCACCATCGGCGCGGGCATCGAGAACATGTCGCGCCTGCCCATTGGCTCATCCATCGCTACGGGCGGCCATCCGTTCCCGCCGTCCCTGCTGGAGATGTATCCGCTGACGCATCAGGGGCTGTCCGCCGAGATGATCGCCGAGAAATGGCGCATCCCCCGCGAGGAGCTGGACGCCTATAGCCTGCGCAGCCATCAACTGGCGGCAGAGGCGACCGATAGCGGCTACTTCGACCGCGAGATCATGCCCGTCTCGCTGGCGGACGGCAGCAGCTTTACTCGTGATGAGGGCGTCCGCCGCGACACGACACTGGAGAAGCTCGCCGCGCTCCAGCCTTCGTTCAAGCCCGATGGCGTCATCACCGCTGGCAACAGCAGCCAGATCAGCGATGGCGCCGCCGCTGTGCTCTTGATGACGCCGGAGAAAGCGGCTGAATTGAGGCTGCGGCCACGGGCGCGCATCGTCGCGCAGAAAGTGGTTGGCGTGGACCCGGTCATGATGCTGACGGGGCCGATTCCGGCGACGCAGCAGGTGCTGGCGAAGGCGGGGCTGAAGCTGGACGACATCGACCTGTTCGAGGTGAACGAGGCGTTCGCGCCGGTCGTGCTGGCGTGGAAGCGCGAGATTCATCCTGATATGGAGCGCGTCAACGTCAATGGCGGCGCGATTGCGCTGGGCCATCCGCTCGGCTGCTCCGGCACGCGGCTGATGACGACGCTGCTCTATGAATTAGAGCGGCGAGACGCGCGCTACGGCCTGCAAACGATGTGCTGTGGCGGTGGCCTGGGCACGGCCACGATCATCGAGCGGGTGTAACCTCTCCCCCTACCCCTCCCCTTGAAGGGGAGGGGACCTGGCCCACCCAGGCGCCAGGCACTCTCAAATACCAGTGCGTATTCCATCATAGGACGCCGATCTGCCTGGCGAGGCTTACGGCACGAGAGACAAGCTCCGCGTTATCGTGCGCCTGGCGACCATCGGGCAATACTAGCGTGTCTTCCAGGCCGATGCGCGTCTCATAGCCACGCCGTAATGCCTCCTCCAGCAGCGGCCAGACGACCGCCTGATGATTGCCGTGGAGAAGCCGAGGAATCTGCACCATACCGTCATCCAGGCACCCGATCATTTCCTCTGCCATCGCGAGGGCCGATCCGATCTGGTGTTCATCCATCTCGATCAGCACCCGCAGGCACCGGTCGGCAAGGCCGCTGCTCACGAGAAGCCGGGCATCGGCGAGCGTTGCGAGACCCGCTTCGACCCCGATACCACGAGCAAGAAAGTGGGTACAAAGGTCGATGGCGCCCGGTTCAGAGAAGTTGACCGAGGCGAAGTCGGGCCGCACTGTCCACTCCCGCATGTGTTGAAGACGGCGCTCGGGATCAGGCGCGATCCAGAAGCCGGTCGTTACGCCCACGGGGATACCCGGACAACGCTGGTGAACGGCGACGAGCGCTGCCGCGACATCCTCGGCGGCCAGCGATTCCGCGCCCTGCGCATTGCGTGGGTGGATGTGTAGCGCGTGCGCACCCGCCGCGACGACGCGCAGCGCGTCATCGGCAAGTTCTCGCTGTGTCAGTGGGAGGCGTGGATGCTCGCCAGGCTTGCGGCTTCCGTTGAGACAGGCTTTGAGAAGCATCGGCGCAATCCTTCGTTGGATTGGCTATGGGCGAATCATCGCATTACCATTCGGGCGATGAGCACCAGGCCAAGCGCGGCGAGCAACAGCCATATGCCGAAGATGACGCCCGCCGCGACCCAGTTTACCGGCTTGCCCTCACGCAGTGCCGCTCTGGCGCGCTCTCGGCTCTCTGCCATCACGTCTGAAGGAATCATCTTCAGCGCGAGCACGATTCCCAACGGAACGAGCACCAGATCATCCAGATAGCCAAGAATGGGAATGACGTCAGGGATGAGGTCAATCGGGCTAAAGGCATAGCCCACGACACAGGCCGCAAATATCCGCGCGTACCACGGCACGCGGGGATCTCTGTACGCCAGATAGAGCGCATAGACCTCCGTCTTGAGACGCCGGTCGCGTTGCCGCCAGCTATCGAGCCTGCTCATCCGGGTTCCATCCTCCTCCTGAAGACTCCCGCGCTCATGTTGCCCCTGAACCCAAGTATCGCACACCCCTGGTCTGCCTATGCGCATCCCGTCGTGGTATGCTGGCGACGAGAACCGAACGGCACATACCAGATGCTTGCTTGTGAGCCAGAGAAGGCGAGGCGGGATCATATGGACGAGGTGATGCTTCACGGCGGGTTGCTGATCGCGAAGATGCTCAAGCAGGAAGGCGTCGAGGTCGTCTTCACGCTCAGCGGCGGCCATATCGCCGCAATCTATGATGGCTGCGTGCGCGAGGGTATCCGTGTGATGGATACGCGCCACGAGCAGGTCGCGGTACATGCCGCCGAGGGCTGGGCAAAGGTTACGCGCTCGCCGGGGGTTGCGCTGCTGACGGCGGGGCCGGGCGTGACCGACGGCGTGACTGGCATCGCCAATGCCTATCTGGCGGGTAGTCCCGTGCTGATCTTTGGCGGCGCGGCGCCTGTCGCCCACTGGGACCAGGGCGCGCTCCAGGAGTTGCGCCATGTGGAGCTGGTGCGGCCAATCACCAAGTGGGCGCGCACCGTCGTGCAGACGAACCGGCTCGCCGAGTATACCGCTATGGCCTTCCGCGAGGCGACCGCCGAACGCCCCGGTCCTGTCTTCCTGGAATGCCCAATGGACGTGCTCAACAATTTCGTCCAGACGGCTGATTGCCGCATTCCTGCTCCTGGCTACCGCACCGAGGGACATCCTGAGGGCGATCCTGAATTGATAGAGCAGGCGGCGCTGCTGCTGGCGAAGGCCGAGCGACCCGTCATCTTCGCGGGCACCACCGTCTGGTGGGACGATGCCGCCGCCTCGCTGCGCGCGCTAGCTGAGAAGCTTCAAGCGCCCGTGTTTCTCAATGGCAGTGGCCGGGGAAGTCTGCCGCCGGATCATCCACTCTTCTTCTCCTACGCTCGTCGCGCGGCGCTGAGCAATTGCGATCTGCTGCTGGTTGTCGGCACGAAGCTTGACTTCCGCCTGAACTATGGCCAACCGCCACTCATCCCCGCCGAGGCCAAAGTCATCTGGCTGGACCGGCTCGAAAGCGAGATTGGGGTCAATCGCAGCGCCGACGTGGGCATCGCGGGCAACGTTGCCGCGACGCTGCGGCAACTACACGAAGCACTCGGCAGACGCGCCAATATCCAGCCGTGGCTCACGGGCCTGCGCGAGCAGGAAGACAAAGCGCGGTCGGCTGAAGAGGCGCTGATGGCCTCCGAAACGACGCCCATCCACCCACTCCGCCTCTGCCGAGACTTGCGCGACGCGCTCGACCGCGACGCCTACGTGATCGGCGACGGTGGTGATATTGTCAGCTTCGGCGCGCGTGTCATCAACGCCTGGGAACCAGGCCACTGGCTCGATGCCGGACCCATGGGCACGCTCGGCGCCGGAACCGGATTCGCTATCGCCACGAAGATCGCGCGGCCTGAGAACCAGGTGGCGGTGCTGTTTGGTGATGGCGCGTTCGGGTTGAACGGCATGGAGTTCGAGACGATGGCGCGCCACAACCTGCCCGTTGTGGCGGTCGTTGGCAACGACGGCCAGTGGGCGCAGATCAAGCACCCGCAAAAAGCGATGCTGGGCCATAGCACCGCCGCCGATCTCACGCCAGGAACGCGCTATGACCTGATGGTCGAGGCGTTCGGCGGCTACGGCGAACTGGTCACGGAGCCGGCACAGATTCGGCCCGCCATCGAGCGCGCATTCGCCTCAGGCAAGCCCGCCTGCATCAACGTGCTGACCGACCCCACCATCGTCTATGGTCGCTCCACACAAGCAGCAGTGTAGGTGAGCTTTAGGGGCCGGTTCTGGCCTTGATGGGGCCGAGACGTTCATGTGAGGGTATGCGCAGCCCCCTCCCGGCCTCCGCAACGCGTCGGCCACCCTCCCCTTGTAGGTGTAGGGGAGGGTTTCCCGAGCGCAGCACTGCTTTCTCTCTCCTTGCGGGAGAGGGGCCAGGAGATGAGGTCTTCCTATGCCCCGAAGACGACAATTGCCTCGACCTCGATCAGGAACTCTTCGCGGACCAGACGCCGCACTTCTACGGCTGTACTGGCTGGCAGATATTCGGGTTGCATGAATTGGTCGCGGACTTCGCGGACGGCTTGAAACTGCGACATATCGACCACGAAATACGTCATCTTAACGATATCCTTGAAGCTCGCGCCAATCGCTTGAAGCGCCGCGTGGATGTTCTCGAAGACCTGCTGCGCCTGAGCACGCATGTCGCCCCGGCCCACGACGTTTCCCATGGCATCCAGCGCCACCTGTCCCGAAATGTAGATGGTACGGGTACCGACGGCTTCGACGATGTGAGTGTATCCTACAGGAGTCATGAGTGAGGGCGGATTGAGATATTTGTTCGCCATGGTGTCCTCCAGTGGGTGATTCAGCGTACGTCTGCCGCGCAAACCTGTCTGGGTTCGATCAGCAGCAGGAATTGTATCACCAGCCAATGAACATGGAGACGCTTGCAGTGGCGCAGGCGGAAGGGAAGATACGAGATGCCAGCGAGAGAGCGGTTGCGTGATTTTGGCGTGGCCATCGGGACACTGCCAGTGGGGCCGTCGAACACGCTTACCGACGTACCGGGCGTGCGCGTGGGGCATTCGACGTTGCAGCGTGGCGAGAACGTCCGCACGGGCGCGACCGCTATCTGGCCGCACGATGGCAATCCCATGGCCGAGCGCATCTATGCGGGAATCTTCGCCTTGAACGGCTACGGCGAAATGACGTGCCGCTCGGTCATCGATGAGTGGGGACTGCTCTCCTCGCCTATCGTGCTGACCGGAACATCGGGCGTGGGCATCGCACTGCACGCCGCCACACGGTATCTGGCACGGCGCTATCCAGAGCAGACACGCGAGGAGATACCACTGGCCGTCGTTGCTGAGTGCGATGACGGTTTCTTGCATGATCATCTCACCTTCGCGCTGACCGAGCAGGATGTCTGGGACGCGCTGGATTCCGCGAGCACCGCGCCAGTCGAAGAGGGCTGTGTCGGCGCGGGCACCGGCATGGCGCTCTTTGGCTTCAAAGGCGGCATTGGCAGCGCTTCGCGCATCGTCGCCATCGAGGCAGGCACGTTCACGGTGGGTGTGCTGGTGGAAACGAACCTTGGGCGCAGACCTCAGCTCACCATCGCCGGGGTGCCCGTGGGCCGCGCCATCACCGATCTCATGCCAGAGCGCCCGACCGCTGACGGCTCGTGTATCGTCGTCGTGGCGACCGACGCGCCGCTCCATGCTCACACGCTGAAACGGCTCGCCAAACGTGCCGGGCTGGGGCTGGCGCGCACAGGCTCGACGGCGGGCGACGGCAGTGGCGAGATCATTCTGGCGTTCTCGACGGCGCAACGCATTCCCTATCGCGTGTCGGGTGGCCGCCTGGACATCACGGTGCTGAGCGAGGGCAGTTACGACAATCGGGGGCTGAACACCATCTTCGACGCCGTAGTGGATGCGACGGAAGAGGCGGTCATCAATGCGCTACTCGCGGCGACCACCACACGCGGACGCGACGGCCACACGCTCCACGCGATGCCACATGACCGCCTGCGCCCGCTGCTGGCGCGCAGCACATCGTAGCCGCGCGCACATCGAATAATCCTGGCTGTGTTGCTCCTAGCGCGCTGGCGCGTCCTGGTAGACGTGGTACACTGGAACGACACGGTTCCTGTTCTGGTACGTCTTATGCGGACGAAGCTGGCGGCGCCCTCAGGAGGCATGACTGCACATGGATGGCCGAAATGCTCGCGACATACTAGACCGCCATCGCGTCTTGCGCATACTTTTGGGTTTGGTGACGATTCTGGTTGCCATGTGGGTCATTGGTATCGCATGGTCACTGGTAGCATCGGTCGCCGATATCCTACTGCTCTTCTTCCTGGCATGGGTGGTCACGTTCATTCTCGCGCCCGTCGCGAACTTCCTCGTCAGCCGCAGATTCCCACGCGTGCTTGCCGTCTCACTGGTCTATATCGCCCTGCTCGTCGTCATTTCAGGCGCTATCGTCCTCATGGTGCCAGCGATTCAATCGCAGGTGACACATCTGGCAGACGAGATCAAGTCCGATCTCTCGGCGGAGCGGCTGGTGGCGCTGAACCAGAGCGCGGTTGAACTGCTTCATCGCTTCGGCTTCTCGACCAAAGACGCCCAGCACATCGTCACGCAGGTCTCACAGCAGATCCCGGACTGGGCTGGCTCGCTGGCGAACAACGCCGTCAACTATGCGACCACGCTGGTCACGTCGATCATGACGCTCCTCTTCAACGCCGCGCTGGTCGTCATCCTCTCGTTCTACATGATGCTGGATGGCAAGCGGCTGATCGAGGGCGTCGTCTCCAAGCTTCCGCCCCGGTGGGAACCGGATTTCCGCATGTTCCAGCGGCACGTCAACGAGACGTTTGGCGGCTTCTTCCGCGCGCAGATCATCGTCGCCACGATCTACGGATTCTTTACCTGGCTCGTCCTGCTGGTTCTCGGCCAACCCAACGGGTTCCTGGCGTCGCTGCTGGCGGGCCTGATCATGATGATTCCCTTCATTGGCTCGTTTGGCGCGTTCGTGCCGCCACTGCTGCTGGTGCTCCTGCAAACGCCGAATAGCGAATTGCTCGGCAAGACGCTGGTGCTGGTGCTCCTGCTGGTCGTCGCGCAGCAGATAGCTCTCCAGTTAATCGCGCCGCGGGTCTTTGGCAAGACGCTGGGCGTCAATCCGCTGATTCTCTTTGCCGCGCTGTTGCTTGGGGCGAAATGGGGCGGCGTCTGGGGCGCGTTCTTTGCCGGGCCAATCGTCGCGGTTCTCTATTCGGTCGGGGAGACGTTCTACGACCGCTTCATGCAGACCTCTCCGCTCTTCCATTCGGCCACAGATGCAAATGGTGAAGAACCCGCGGTCGTCGTGGAGTCAACCGACGAGGCAACCACTATACGGATCACTCCGTCGCTCGCGACCAGCAGCGTCTCCGGCGATAACAAGGTCGCGGCATCCGACAGCCCTGAGCGCAAACACCCCACAGGACAGCACCAGCAATTGAGCGAGCCGGCTTCCGGCCAGAAACGCACCCCTCCCCGTCCCTGACGGCATGTGACATCGTTGAGGTAATGCCAGGGGATTGCCGGGGGACTATTGCATCTCAGTCGTCTCAGACAGGGCCGTGAACGCCGGTTTGAGGGCCGGATAGAGCGACTGATAGACTGGATAGAGACGATCATATACCGCCTGCCATGCGCCATGAGGCGCTGTCATCTCCCCCGGTTGGATGGTCGCCGCGCAGGCCGCCGCGACATCTGGCCAGACGCCCGCTCCGACCCCCGCCAACAGCGCCGCGCCATAGGCCGCCCCTTCACCTGCCGAGACCGTCTCCAGCGGGATCGCCAGCACACTCGCCAGGATCGCGCGCCAGAGGGGGCTCCGCGCGCCACCGCCGGAGATGCGCACCCGCGACATCTCGCCCAGGCCAACCTGCCGCAGCAGGGTGAAGCCATCGCGCAGGCCAAAGGCGACGCCCTCCAGCACAGCCCGCACCATATGCCCGCGTGTGTGCCGTAGTGTCAGCCCTGCCCAGGCGCCACGTGCCAGGGGATCGGGATACGGTGTCCGCTCGCCGGAGAGGTACGGCAGAAACAGCAGCCCTTCACTTCCGGCGGGCGCCTGGGCCGCTTCGTCCAGCAGCGCCTCGAAGCTGATGCCGGGCGCGAGCGTATCGCGCAGCCATTGCAGACTGCCCGCCGCGGCGAGCATGACGCCCATCAGGTGCCAGCGTCCCGGCAGGGCATGGCAAAAGGCGTGCAGCCGTCCCTCTGGCTCGAAGAGCGGGGTGGATGTAGCGGCGAAGACGACCCCCGACGTGCCCAGCGTCACCGCCGCCAGCCCCGGATCAATCGCGCCAACGCCCACCGCCTGGGCCGATTGATCGCCGCCCCCCGCCATGACGGGCGTTCCCGCGGCCAGTCCGGTGAGCGTGGCAGCCTCCGCGCTGACCGTGCCCGTCACGCTTGGCCCCTCATGTGTGGGCGGCAACCATGAGTGCGGGATGTCGAGCGCGGCGGTCACTTCCGCCGACCAGTCGCGGGCGGCGAGATCGAAGAGCAGCGTACCAGAGCCGTCGGCCTTGTCCATCGCGACATCGCCGGTCAGCCGGTAGCGAATATAGTCCTTTGGCAGCAGGAGATGAGCGGCGCGGGCATATACCTCCGGCTCATGGCGGCGTACCCAGAGCACTTTCGGCGCGGTAAAGCCCGGCAGCGCGTCGTTGCCCGTCACGGCGATCAGACGATCATGCCCCACGCGCTGGCGAATCTCGTCACATTCGACGCTCGTGCGCTGGTCGTTCCAGAGAATCGCCGGGCGCAACGCCTCGCCCTGCGCATCGAGCAGGACCAGCCCATGCATCTGCCCGGTCAAGCCAATGGCGCGCACGTCCTCGCCCGTCGCCGCTGCCGTCGCGAAGGCTGCGCGGATGCTGGCGGCGGTTGCCTCCCACCAGTCTTGCGGGCGCTGTTCGGCCCAGAGCGGGCGTGGTGTGGAAAGCGTCAGCGGTGTAGATGCGCTGGCAACAACCTCGCCTGTCTCGTCGATCAGCAGCGCCTTCGCACCGGTCGTCGAGAGATCGATACCGAGCAAGAGCGCGCGGCGTGGCATAGTCTTTTCCCCCACTCACCGCATACTTACCGCATACCCAGCAGCAGGTCAACGGTCAACTGGTCCAGCCGCTCATAAGGGAGGCCACGCTGGCCGAGCGCCTGGCGGTCGAATGGAACCGCTTTGAGCGCGGCGGCTTTTTCGGGGCTGTACGCTCCCTGATACGCGGCCATCGCGCCGTCATCGGCATTGATCTCCGCCAGCAGGCCCGTGATTTCAGGATCGGCATGCCATTGGCGGGCTTTCTCTTTGAGGATCAGGTAAGTGCGCATGCAGCCACGGGCGAAGTCTTTGACGCCCTCGCGGTCCTCGGTGCGATAGGCGTGGGCATCGAAGTGGCGCGAGCCATCGTAGCCAACGTCTTCGAGGAACTTGACGAGGAAGAAGGCTGACTTGAGGTTATGCGCGCCGAAGCGGAAATCTTGATCGTAGCGGCCAAACGCCTGATCGTTCAGGTCAATGTGGAAGAGCTTGCCAGCGTCCCACGCCTGGGCGACGGCATGGAGAAAGTTCAGGCCGGACATATGCTCGTGCGCGAGCTCGGGATTGACGCCGACCATCTCAGGATGATCGAGCGTGGTGATGAAGGCAAGCATCGCGCCGACCGTCGCCAGGTAGATGTCGCCGCGCGGCTCGTTGGGCTTCGGCTCCAGCGCGAACGTGAGATCGTACTGCTGGTCGCGCACGTACTCGCAGAGAAAGTTCAGCGCTTCACGATAGCGCTTCAGGCTCTCGACGGGGTCTTTGCCCGCGTCCGTCTCGACCCCCTCGCGGCCACCCCAAAAGACGTAGGTACGCGCGCCAAGCTCGACGCCCAGATCAATCGCGCGCAGGGTCTTTTGCAGGGCATAAGCGCGCACGCGCGGATCGTTGGCGGTGAACGCGCCGTCTTTGAAGGCGGAATCGGCGAAGAGGTTGGTCGTCGCCATCGGCACCACCAGCCCGGTCTCGGCCAGCGCCGCCTTGAAATCGCGCACGATGCGGTCGCGTTCGGCAGGCGTCGCGTCAATCGGCACGAGGTCGTTGTCGTGGAAGTTGACACCCCAGGCCCCCACTTCCGCCAGCAGATGCACTATCTCGACTGGCGAGAGTGCCGGGCGCACTGGATCGCCGAAGGGATCGCGCCCAATATTGCCAACAGTCCACAGACCGAACGTGAATTTGTCTGACGGTTGGGGGATAAAGTCAGTCATGCGCTCGTTCCTCCGCTATGCTTGCTCCACCTTGCGCCATCCGGCATCTTGCGCCATTATCGCACGTCCCCACACGTCCCCAAAGGATGAGGCCGGGGTGAGGATGGTTTGTTCTCGGGCGCAGGGGCGCGGCTTCAGCCGCCAGCCGCTCAGGTCAGGACAAGTCGGCGAGCACCTGCTCAACGTGCGGCAGATAGAGTCCCTCACCGAGCGCCCGCAAGATGGCGAGCGCCTGCTCCATCCGTTCGCGGGCCAGGGCATCGTCACCCCGCGTCCGTGCCGATAACCCACCGGCATAGAGCAGTTTCGCCTCGGCGTAGGGATAGGATAGCTTGCCGCTCAGGCGCAGCCCATCCTTCAGCGCTTCCTCGGCCTCCGCGAACTGACTCCGACGCATCAACCGCATCACCTGCACGCGCAGCGCGTCCACCTGCGCCAGGCGAATATTCTCGCTGGTCGCGCGCGACAGGCACTCGCCTAGCTGTTCTTCGGCCTCGCGCTCGTGCCCCAGATCGAGCGATGCCCATGCCAGATACGGCAGCAGATAGGTGACAAGCCCCTCTTGCTGGCCAGGACGGTCGAGCAGCGGCAAGAGACGCGCTCGCGCGGCAGTGGGCCGGGCCGTTAGGAGATCATGCTCGGCCAGCGCGGTCTGGGCCAGGCGCAACGCCTGAAGATCACCCGCCTGCTCGGCCAGCGTCACGGCCTCTTCCAGCATGGGCATCGCGTCCGCCAGATTGCCTTCCGCCAGCAGTAACTGGCCGGGGCCAAGTGCCACGTATGCTGAAACCCACGATGCGCCCAACTGCCGGGCCATCTCCCGCGCATGCTCGTAGTCATCGCGCGCCCGCTGCCAGTCTCCAGAGGCGAAGGCGTTCAGCCCGCGCCGCAAGAGCAGAAGCTCGGTGGTCAGCGGGTCAGCCAACTGCCCGGCAAGCGCCAGCGCCCGCTCGACATAGCGGGTGGAGCGCGCGAACTCGCCCTGGAGCAGGTAGACGACGCTGACGTTTTCCAGCGCCTGCGAGAGGATACGCGGATCACCCATCGTCTCCGCGACGCGAATCACATCTTCGAGCGTCTGACTGGCCTCGCGCAGCCGCCCCAGCATCCGCAGCGCATTGCCCCGCCGCATCTGAATCTGGCAAAGCAACAACTCGTCGCCAGCGTCGCGGGCAAAGGTTGCCGCGCGCTCTGCCTCGGTCATCTGCTCACCATAGCGTCCGGCCAGGTGCAGCAGCTGCGCGTAAATATCGTGTAGCGCCGCGAGCGTCCGGGGTGCGATTCCTCCCGCCGCATCGGACTCGGGCGTGAGCACGGGAGCGAGCTGCTGAAGCCCTTCGCGGGCGGCGCCCCGGTCGGCATAGACCTGGCCAATCTGCGCCATCACCCGCGCCTGCGCCTCCACATCGCCTTCGCCGTGGTAGACCTCCAGCGCCCGCTCGAATGCCATGAGCGACTGATCATAGCGGGCCAGAGCACAGAGCACCTTGCCCCACTTCACACGCGCCCGTGCGGCGTCGTGCGGGCGACCGAGGGCATCCAGCCGCGCGACCAGATCGGCATAGAAGCCTTCAGCGGAGGCATACGCCTGCATCGCGACGGCGCGGTCTCCGGCGCGTTCGAGATAGCCGACGGCCTTTACCGGTTCGTCGCCACGGAGATAGTGGAACGCCAGCATCTCGGCCTGCTGCTCGCCCGGCTCCCGTTCGAGCGCCTCGGCGATACGGCGATGGAGCGTTGTCCGGCGGGCCGCGCTCAGGTCATGCGCTACCACCTCGCGGATGACATCCCCAGCAAACTGATAGGTATCGTCATCCGTCTCGTCCAGCAGCCGCGCCCGCACGCCACCCTCCAGCGCGGCGACAATCTCGTCCTCGCTCCGCCCGCTCGCTAGCAACACGACACGCAGCAGGCGAAGTGGCGCCCTGCCGCCCGCAACCGAGAGCACCTGCAATACCTCCCCCGTCACCTCGGACTGCACGGCGATGCGCCGCCGGATGCTCTGCACCACATCCCACGGCAGCGCGGCATCCTGGCCCGCCGGGAGCGTCCCACTGGCAAGCGCCTGTGCCCAACTGACAAGGTAGAACGGGACGCCGCCGCACTGCCGCACGACACGCTGCTGTGTCTCTGCGCTGATCGCGTTGCCTTCCGGCAGCAGCGCCCAAAGCAGCGCGGTTGAATCGTCGTCCGCCAGACGGGCGAGCGAATACTGGTGGAGCAGTTCTTCGTGTTCCAGGTCGATGAGGGCGGCGGCGAGCGGGCTTTCAGGGGGTATCTCAGTATTGCGGTAGGCGCCCACCATGCGCAGCGGAGTTGCGGTGGGCGCGCGCGCCAGCGCCGCCAGCAGCGCGCAGGTATCCGCACCCGCCCATTGGAGATCGTCAAGCACCAACAGCGTACCCGCCGTGCCCGCGATGTTGCCCAGATACCGAGCAACCGCCGCGAACATCAGCCGCCGTTCCTGGTCGGGCGTGAGCGCCCATGCTGGCAACTGGACGATACCGCGCTCAGCCAGCTCAGGTAGAAGACGCACCAGCCAGCCGCAGCCCTGGAGCGCGGCTTTCAGATCAGCGGGTGGCCGCACAGCAATATCACGCGCGATCATGCCCAGCAGCGGTGCGTAGGGGTCCTGATAGCTCGTCTGCGGACAGCTTCCCATGAGCGCGGTCCAGCCAGCTTCAGCCGCGATGGAAGACGCCTCGCGCAACAGCCGTGTTTTGCCGACGCCTGGCTCGCCCGCGAAGAGCAGCACCGGAGGAAAGCGGTCACCCAGCACGCGGCCAATCAGCGATAGCTCGCGCACACGCCCGACCAATGGCGCGGGGGCATGTTCCGCCAGAGGATGCGCCGGCTGTGGCGCGGCGAGAGGCGCGATGCGGCGTCGGGCAGCCTGCTCGAACTGCGCGCGCTCCTGCCCTTCCAGGCCGAGCGCCTCCGCCAGGAGGTCAACGGTCTCGCGGCGCGGCGTGCGATTGACTCCGCGTTCGAGCGCGCTGATCGCCTCCGGGCTGAGTCCGGAACGTTCAGCCAGTTCGGACTGTGTCAGCCCCACGGCCCGACGGCATCGTCGCAGGAGCGCCGCAAACGTCAGCGGGTGCTGCATCCCCATCGCGAATGCCCTTCCCTGCGTAGATATACCCCTCACTAGTATGTGCTCTCAGTATATGCCACTGGGGAAGATGCACATTATCATGGATGGCACAGACCTTCAGTTTGAGTACATTGCGTGGAGATCGTGAACGCGAGACGGGCGTTCCTTCGTCTCAACAAGTGGCACGAGGTATGCTTCCATAGTGTAGCGTCTGATGGGTCTCATGGTGGCCCAGACGAGTCAGGAGCACGACAAATCTCGTGCCAAGCGTACTGTTCATAGGACTTGTTTCATACAGCGATTGCTAGGGGAGGAATAACCTGCTATTCTGTAGCGGCATCCCGCAAGGGGCGGTTCGGCGGTACCAGTGAGCGTGACTTCTCACACGTTCTATAGTCTATCAGGCGTGCGGCGCACGGATAACCTTCGACTCTGGAGCACGGCGAATTGCTGAGTGGCACGGTATCATTCCGGCCTGAGAGGGGTGGCATGCGATGTATATGACAGTAGTTCATGGCATGTCACACGTTCTGGCTCAGGCTGCCGTGACCGCGACAGCAGCGGCAACTGCCACAGTGGCTCCAACAGAAGCTTCATCCAGCACGTCAAATACATCAGGGGGCAGTGGTTTGGGCGCGTTGCAAAACCTGGTAGGGGTTATCATCTTCTTCTTCGTCGCGTTTGCAGTCATATTCTGGCTGAGCCTCGTCTTCTGGACCTGGCGCGACGTTCGCTCTCGCACGCAGGATGTCATCTTGCAGGTGACTGCGACTGGGCTTGTGGCGGTCTTCAATATCGGCGGTCTCTTCATCTATCTCATCGTGCGCCCGCGCCAGACACTTGCCGAGCTGTACGAGCGCCAACTGGAAGAAGAGTCACTGCTGGCCGAGATGACCGAGCGCCAGACATGCCCCACCTGTCACTATCGTGTCGAGAACGACTTTCAGATTTGCCCATCCTGCGGCACCAAGCTCCGGCGGCCATGCCCACGCTGTGACCATCTGCTTGAGCTAAAGTGGAATGTCTGCCCGTTCTGTGGGTACGGTGGCGGCGCGATGGAAGGCGGACGCGGCTCAGCGGCGAGGCAGCCGAGCCGGGCAGACCGCTGACGAGCCCCCAAAGATCTCCCTGGCAACGCAATGGCCCTCCAGCGCGGAGGGCCATTGCCAGGTCTGGTTTGTGGGAAAGGATGCTCATGGCAAGAAGCCAGCCGGATTTCGTTTCATGCCTCGAAGCTGGCTTACCGCTCGCGCCGCTCACTTGTGCGGCTCGAACTCATCGAGGATCAGCGGCTCAGCTCCGGCGGCGAGCATCTCGTTCAAAGCGCGCTCGCCATCGCCTGGCTTCACATCCACCGCGCGAACCGCATCGACCAGCACAGACGCCATAAAGCCGTGCTTGAGCGCGTCGAGCACCGTTGCCCGCACACAGTAGTCCGTGGCAAGGCCGCCAACATACACACGGTCTACCCCGCGAGCACGCAGCGTGTCCTCCAGCGATTGTCCATCCGGCAACTCCCCGTCGAATCCAGAGTAGCCCTGATCCTCAGGACCCATCCCCGTAGAAACGACGAGCGTGCCAGAGGGCAGACGCAACTCCGGGTGAAACGCGGCGCCGCGCGTTCCCTGCACACAGTGTGGCGGCCACGGGCCACCCCCTGTGACAAAGTGGCTCGTGTGCTCAGGGTGCCAGTCGCGCGTGGCAAAGATGGGGATGCCCGCATCAGCGGCGCGCGCCATGTATTCATCGAGGACGGGAACCACCGCGTCGCCGTCTGGCACAGCCAGCGAGCCACCGGAGCAGAAATCGTTCTGAACATCTACCACAATGAGCGCGTCAGTCATCTGGAATGCTCCTTCCGAGCTTCTCCCCAGCCTGAGCGATGCATTGGCTACTTATCAGCCCTGGGATTGAAGCGATACAATGCGGCGGGCCGGTGTTGTCCGGCCTTGCGTGTCTCAGGAATTCGTTCCAGAATCCCGGTCGAAAGCACCTTCTTGCGGAAGTTGCGTTTATCGAGCGGACGATTGAGGATCGCCTCGTAGACGACTTGTAGCTCGCTCAGCGTGAAAGACGGCGCGAGCAACTGAAAGCCAATGGTCGTATATTCCAGCTTGCTACGCAGGCGTAGGTGCGTATACGCGAGAATCTTGTCATGATCGAACGCGAGCGGGGGATGCTCGTACGCCGGGAACCACTGGGCGTCGGCGGCGTCGTCTCCAGCGCGCAGGTGAAGCTGATCCGCCCGCAGCAGCGCGTAATAGACCACGGTAATTACCCGGGTGCGAGGGTCGCGTCCAGGGTCGCCAAACGTGTAAAGTTGCTCCAGGTAGACATCGCTGACGTCGGTTTCTTCGCGCAGCTCGCGACGAGCCGAGTCTTCGAGCGACTCATTCGGCTCGACAAAGCCACCAGGAATTGCCCACATTCCCTCGAAAGGCCAGTGGCGACGGCGCACCAGCAAGACCTCCAGCCGCCGCTCACGCACGGTGAGAATGACGACATCCACCGTGACCGATGGCCGCTCATAGGCGCCAGGATCATACGTCTCCTTGCGCTGGCGGGCCTCCGCTGGCGAATCAATCTCTCCTCCGGTAGAGGTGGCCTTTTTCGCGCTGGTTGGCACTGTTCTTCTCCTGGTTCCACGACGAATGGGTCATGACGCAACCGCCATGACATTACAATTATACGCAGATGAGAGCCGTTCGTGTGCGGAAGGCATGGTGAGCAGCGCATCATGGCGACAGAGCGGCGTTACTCTGGCGGACAAAGCTCGTCTGGAACGACGAACGCAGCATCTATGCTGTAGGCGATATTCAACGCCCTGTAGCAGGCAACCTGTATTGAGCGGGAAGTGCGAATGGATGAGGATGATAAAGGGCAACCGGAAGCGAACACGCGCGATACCTTTTTCGAGCAGTTGCTCACGGTAAGGATGCCAACGGCTGGCCCAGCCGTTCCG
>DASUWS010000033.1:0-14774 GCA_036378295.1 Ktedonobacterales bacterium | reverse complement strand
GAAACAGGCTTTATCACCAGCCGCGTTGTGGTCGCTCGACGACTGAGGGAGGAGGCGCTCGCATGCCAGTGTACCATTGGACAGATGTGGAAGAGCGGCCGCTCAACAGCGTTATCCGTGGCCGGGTCGTTCAGACGCAGCAGGTGATGGCCTGTCGCATCACCGCGCCCAAAGGCGGCATCGTCAAAACGCACAGCCATCCCTTCGATCAGATCACCCACATGCTGCGCGGGAAGTTCCTCTGGCAGATCGAGGGCGAGGAGGGGCCACATATAGTCCAGGCAGGCGACGTTATGGTCCTCCCCGCTGGCGTTGCGCATGGCGGTGAGGTCATCGAAGAGGCCGAGTATATCGATATATTCGCGCCACCCAACCCCGACTTCCAATGGGATAAATAGCGGCGGACCGCCCTTTGTCGCTCTCCACTCCCCACTCACGCGCCCGCGCCGGCAACAGTAACGGCAACCCATGGCGCTCGCAGGATAGCGCCAGCGGGCCTGGCTACTCTGCTGGCGTCTGGATGGCTTTGATGGTCTTGATCGCCTCGGAGACATGCTTCTCAGCCTGGAGTTGAGACGAGAAGATGTGCCGGACGATGCCATCCCGGTCGATGACATACGTGACGCGGCCAGGCAGCAGGCCGAACGTCGTCGGGACCCCATAGCGCTTGCGCAACGCCCCATCGGCATCGCTGAGCAGCACGAAGGGCAATTGGTGGTGCGCGGCGAAGCTCTGGTGCGACTCTACGGTGTCTGTGCTGATGCCAACCACCTCCGCGCCCGCATCCTTAAAGACCTGATAGGAATCACGGAAGCTGCACGCTTCGGCGGTACAGCCGGGAGTCTCGTCTTTGGGATAGAAGTAGAGAACTACCACGCGCTCGCCCAACAAGTCGCCCAGCCGCACGGGCTTACCAGTCTGGTCGGGCAAGGTAAAATCGGGCGCGCGGTCGCCCACAGCAACACGCTTGCCGGCGTTGCTCGTATCACTAGTCGTTCGGGATATATTCGTCACGTACAGGCTCCTCCTGGCAGGTCTCAACTGCGCACCCTCGTCGTCATATCGTCGTTGATGCGCTCTGGCCGATTCCCTCTACATCATATACGAAAGCAGGTTATTCTTGGGAAGCGTATGCTTTGGGCTTAAGAGGGCACACGTATACGCATAGGCATAAGGCATACAGAGAGGATATGCTAGTCGCTACGCCAGTGGGGTTGCTGTGATGGACGCTCCGGCGGAAATGGCGGATAATGGCTGCTGGGCAATTCCGGCTGGTATGGGTCCGGGTCGCTCATATCTGATAGAGGATGGATGGGGCATGCGGATACTGATATCTGGGGGTGGCACTGGAGGGCATATCTATCCCGCGCTCGCGGTAGCGCGTGAGCTTCAGGCGCGCTACAACGCTGAGATACTCTACATGGGCGACGCCAACGGGCTGGAAACCAAGATCGTGCCTGAGGCCGGATTGCCGATAGTGACGATCACCGCGGGCAAGTTGCGCCGCTATCTCTCCTGGCGCACGTTCACGGATGTCGGGCGCGTGCCGGTAGGCATGATGCAGGCGCTACGCCAGGTGCAGCGCTTCGATCCAGACGCGGCGTTCACCAGCGGGGGCTATGTCTCGGTGCCAGCGGGGCTGGCCGCTCGTGTGGAAGGGGTGCCGCTGCTGATGCATCAGCAGGATGTCCCCCCGAATCTGGCGAATCGCCTGCTGATGCCGTTTGCCACGCGCATCTCCGTCTCATTCTCCGATTCGCTCCGCTACTTTCCCCGGAAGCGTACGATATTGGCGGGCAACCCGGTGCGCGAGGAGATTCTGGCGATGGTGGGGGGCGATGCCGCCGCCCTCAAAACACAACTTGGCTTCTCGCCAGACCTGCCGTTGTTGCTGGTCACAGGTGGCAGCCAGGGCGCGCGCCATCTCAATCAGGTGGTGGTGGAAGCCTTGCCCGAACTCTTGATGCGCTGCCAGGTGTTACACGTGAGCGGGGGGCTGACCTATCAGGCGACGAGCCGAGCAGCCGCCCACCAACTGGCCCCATTGCCCGCGTTGGCCAGCCGCTACCGTCTCTATCCCTATCTCAACGAAGAGATGCCCGCCGCGCTGGCCGCCAGCGACATCGCGCTCTGCCGCTCCGGCGCATCCACGCTGACCGAACTGGCGGTGATGGGACGCCCGAGTGTACTTGTCCCGCTGCCGCCAGGATTCACCGGATCGCCCCAGGCCGCTAATGCCGAGATGTTCCGCCGGGCGGGCGCGGCTGAGGTCGTGCTCGATCGTGTTCTGACGCCCACAAGCCTCGGCGCTGCGCTCTATCCCTTGCTCGATAGCGCTCCCCGCCGCGCACTGATGGCCTCCGCCGCGCGCAGCATGGGCCACCCCGAAGCGACCGCGACGCTGGCCGAGACCGTAGCCGCGATTGCCCGGCGCCGGAAATAGTGCGCAGGTAGGCTCAAGCCACGTCTCAGTATATGGGCAGTGCTCTTGTGCAGTGGTGTTTCTGATTCCGCCCCCTCCCCTATACGGGAAGGGGACAGCGGGAGAGGTTGACCACTCGGTCAGTCAATATGTCATCGGCTATCGACCTGGCTGGATGGCGCCCCAGACGCAGCGCCCCCGGTAAGGCCAAACTGCCAGAGCAGAAAGGCCAACCTATCGGCAAGTTCGGCGTCTTCCTGTGCTCGGGTTGATCCCATGCCGTGGCCCGCCTGCTCCTCCAGCCGCAGCAGCACGGGCTTGCCGGAGTTGGTCGCCGCCTGAAGTCGCGCCGCCATTTTCATCGCCATCCAGACGACAACGCGCGGGTCGTTCGCGCCGCTGGTCAGCAGCACCGCCGGATAGGGTGTGTCGTCGCGCACGCGCAGGTATGAGTCAGCGATGAGCAGGGCCTTGAAGCCATCTTCAGTTGTCGCGCTGCCCATCTCTACGACGTTTGGCGGGCCGTTCTCCGTCAACTCGAAACGCAGCGCATTGGTAACGGCGACCCGCATGACCATCGCGGCGAAAAGATCGGGACGACGCACCAGCGCGCCGCCGCTGGGAATGCCGCCCGCGCTTCCTCCCTCGCCCGCCAGACGTTCGGGCCGCGTGTAGCCCGCGTTCACCAGATACTCGGCGCAGGTGATGAAGTCCTGAATCGTGTTCTCTTTGTTGAGCAGTCGCCCTGCCTGATGCCATGCGTCACCCTTCTCGCCACCACCACGAATGTGCGCGAAGGCCATCACACCACCGCGCTCATACCAGGCGAGCATCTGCGGCATGAAGAACGGGGGAAATGAGATGCCGTAGGAACCGTAGCCGGTGAGCAGGGTGGGATGCGACCCATCAAGCACGAGTCCCTTGCGGTGAATGATGGAGAGCGGGATGCGCTCGCCATCGGGCGCGGGCACCTCCACTTCATGCGATTCGATCTCGTTGAAATCAACCGTGGAGGGCGGGAGCCACCCGGTATCGCTGACAGCGTTGCTGGCCACGTCGTAGCGAAGAACGCGCGGAGAGACAGTCCACGCAGACGTCAGCAGATACACAATGGGGCTATCTGGCTCGCCTGCCCAGTCGAGAATGGCGCCCGTCTCTGGAAGCGAGACTGGCTCCGGCACTCCGCCAGCGCGCGGCACACGCATCAATCCGCTGATGCCTCCGTGCATCTCGCGCACGAGCAGATAATCGCCCGCCACCCGCACGTCCTGCAGCACGACATCGCTCTGTGGCACGACAACCGTCGCTCGGGCGATGTCTGGGGCGTCCAGCGGCACGGCGACGACCTGATAGCGCGGCGCGTTGCGATGTGTCAGCAGATAGAGTGTATCCCCGGTGAAGGCGAATCCGGTTATGGCGTCGTCCACGCTGGCCACCTGCCGCCAGGGAATGCTGGCGGGATCGGTCAGAGCGCTCTTGGGGGCAATGTAGACCAGATGCTCCTTGAGATCGCCATGCAGCACCAACCCAACCATCCAGGGACTATCGCGCTGGACGGAGACAAAGGGAATGTCGATACGGGCAAAATCTAGCGAGGCATGCGCGCCGCGCCCCAGCACGGCCGGATCGCTGGCGGCATCGGTACCCAGGCGATGCAGATAGATGCGGCTGTCGAGGAAATAGTCCCCTGTGGGCGTTTCCGGTGTCCGGTCTGGCAGACGGTTATAGAGAAACGAGGCATGATCCTCCAGCCAGCAGACGCCGCCAAAGACCGTGTGCGGAATCGCCAGATCGAGCGTCTTCCCCTGCTCGACGTCCAGCACATAGAGGGTGCTATCTTCGGACCCGCCCTGTGAGATGCCATAGGCCACGAGACGGCCATCGAGCGAGGGCGCGTACCAGTCAATCGCGGTATGCACATCGCCGTGTATGGCGTTCGGGTCGATCAACGTCGTCTCAGGCGCGTCCGCCGACCGATACATCACCAGCCGGGGCAGGTTCTCGCCGGGATTCTGCCGCAACGCGAAGACGCGCCCGCCCGCCATGCTCAGGTGACGCATCCTTGGTCCAGCCTCGCTCAAGGTGGTGATGCGCGCCAGCAACGCATCGCGCTCTGGCAGCGAGTCGAGTACCTGGGCCGCGTACTCCGCCTGCTGCCGCAGCCAGGACTGCGCTTCATCGCTCTTGTAGTCTTCCATCCACCGATAGGGGTCTTCGATGACGGTGCCGAAGTAGGTATCACGGACGACTTCGACACGCGCTTTCGGAGGATTGGCCATGTGCGCTTGCTTCCTTCTCTGATTGCTCTCGTTGCTCGCGATATTTTCTCGCGACGTTTGCCAGCGACGCTACTTCAGGCCGCCGAGGAAATCGCCCAGAATCTGGTTGAACTCGCCCGGTAGCTCGACGCTCGGCAGGTGCGCCGTGTTATGCATCACGACTTTCCGCGCGCCAGGGATGCGCGCCGCCAGCACGTCCACCATCTTCTGAATCTCAAGCACATCCCGGTCGCCGATGATCAGGAGTGTGGGCGCGGTGACCGACTCCAGCCGGGGGAAGGCGGGAGGATCAGCTGGCTGCCACTCCACAGCGTTCATGTCTTTGTGGCGATCATAGAGGGCGCGATTCATCGCGCTGACCTTCGCACGATACGTCGGGTCCACCTGGTCAGGCGTGCGGCCAATGCCATCCACCCATATGCGCAATTCAAGCTCGTTGGCTTTATCGTAGTCCCCAGCCTCCGCCGCCGCCTGCAACTCCTGCCAGGTGGCTGCCAGTGGGTCCTCCTCTTCGTCGGGCGCGCCCGAGACCCCAGGACCTACCAGTACCAGACCATCCACCATCTCGGGATGGGTCAGTGTGAAGTCGAGTGCCATACCGCCGCCCATCGAGCAACCGACCAGATACGCCTTGTCAATGTTCAGGAACTTGAGCATGCCATAGACGTCATATACACCCGAGGCAGTTCCGGCGGGCGCGCTTGACTGGCCGAAGCTGCGGTGGTCATAGCGCACGACACGGTAGCGGTCGGCAAACGCGCTGAACTGGTCGTCCCACATGTGCAGGTTGGCAATGCCCGCGTGCAGAAAGACCAGCGGGTGCCCCTCACCGGCCACCTCATAATAGAGTTTCGCGCCGTTGACGTCCGCATAGCCGCTCGTCACCTGCCCCGTATCTGCCATGAGTCTCCGCTCCTCTGCTGGAAGTACATCGAGCGCACACCGGTTGTTCTGAGTTCTTGTTCTCGTGAATGAGAGTATCACAGGTGGTTCGCCCACTCTTCGTACTACAGTTCTAGACTCCTTACCACTCTCCACTTTTACCAGCGGAGTCTTGAGCGGCTGGCGCATCTCCAGAAAAAGCAGGTGGCCGGGATTCCCGGCGTTGATCACACGCTCACCGGCCAGGCGGAATCCAGCGCCTTCATAGACCACGATGGCCCGCTGGTTGAACGGCAGCACGAACAGCCGGAACGTCTCGGGAGAGAATCGCTCTGTTGCGAAGGCTAGCACAGAATCGAGGAAATCTGGCCCAATGCCCTGGGCGGTGAGATCAGGGCGCATTCCCAGGCCGACACTGAGCACGCGGTCGTCCGTCGTCCAGAGGCGTGGCTCACCCTCCCAGTTCACCTCCGCAGCGGTGCCAAAACAGCAATAGCCCATTGGAGCACTCTGATCGTCGAGAGCCACGAACCACGGACTGCGGGTATCGAGCATCTCAGCCATCGTCGCCGGGCCATCAGGCATGTCATACACGTCATAGGGAGAGGGATAACACCAGGTCGCCAGGGCCCGCGCCGCATCGAGCGTGATCGGATGGAAGATAATACGCACTACCCGGCTCCTTTGTACTTCCGGCGTCCTCACCTTTGCGCGCCGCACCTGTTCTCCAGACTGCACGAGCACGTAGCTACTGTTCGGCGTGCGGACGACGGACAACATACACAGCCAGACCAGCGAGAATGAACAGCCCGGTCGCTATGCCTGCATACCATCTTCCGCAGAGAGCGTGCCGAAAATGGGGAATTGGCCGACGAAAAACGCGATGACGATACCCCCGTTTGGGACTCTCGCCACAGGGAATGCGCATGAGCGGCTAGACGGATCTCGGTCCGAGCGCCCCACAACCACAGCCCGCCAATCAGGAGAGCCGCGGCCTATGACCTCGGACATAGCGGCTCTATCCTCCGTATCTCGCTCCTCCCAGGAATAGCGGTGGAAAGATGTATCGCAAGGCGTGACTTCCAGCACGCGCCGACCAACCGCTGGCTCGGGTAGGCTGGTGACCAGACGATGTTGAGCGGCCATTTCCAACGACATTCCAGGGAATGGCATAGCACACAATCCGGAGGCACCTCATGATACCTGACGTCAGCGCGCACACTCCCGCAACGCCTGCCCTGCCACGAACCGCCGAGACGATTGTCGAGGTCGATCATCTGCTGAAACGCTACGGGCGCTTCATTGCCGTGAACGATATCAGCTTCACGATCAGGCGCGGCGAGATCTTTGGTCTGCTCGGTCCCAACGGCGCGGGCAAGACCACCACACTCGAAATCATCGAAGGGCTGCGTCGTAGCGATAGCGGGCGAGCGGCGGTGGATGGGCTGGACGTACGGAGCAACCGTCGCGCGGTGCAGCAGCGTATCGGCGTACAGCTGCAGACGACGACCCTGTTCGAGGGGTTGACTGTCCGCGAGACGATCCACTTGTTCGGCTCATTCTATCCAGTGGCGCGACCAGCGGATGACCTGCTGCGCGAGGTAGCGCTCGAAGAGAAGGCCGGCGCCATGCCAACCGATCTCTCGGGCGGCCAGCGGCAACGGCTTGCGCTCGCCCTGGCGCTGGTCAACGACCCCGCGCTGCTCTTCCTGGATGAGCCAACGACCGGCCTCGACCCACAGAGTCGCCGTCTGCTGTGGGATACCATCCTGCGGCTGCGCGAGCGCGGCAAGACCGTTGTGCTGACAACGCACTTCATGGACGAGGCCCAGACCCTCTGCGACCGCATCGCGATTCTCGATGGCGGGCGTATCATCGCGCAGGATACCCCGTCCGGGTTGATCGGGCTGCTGGATGCCAGCGCCACGATTGACTGTATGCTCGTGACCGCTCCACACGGCCAGCCGCTGGATGCCGCGGCGCTACGGCAGCTGCCCAGTGTCAGCGATGTGCAGACCAAGGCAGAGCGGGTGCGCATCTTTTCGGCACATATCGAGAAGACGCTCGTCGCGCTCTTCCAGCATGCTGAGGCGCTCGGCGTCTCCGTTGAGCATCTGCTGGTACAAGCTCCGACGCTCGAAGATGTATTTCTCAAGCTGACCGGGCGCGGGCTGCGGGACTAAGTCGGCTCGGCACGTCAATCGACATCAGTGCGCGGCAAAGGGATTGGCCGCGCTCGACCATAAAGCAAAGCACGCAGGGCGGGCGTAGACTCAGGCCGCCTTACCGTAATTGATAGTGGAGGACGGGGTATTTCTATGAAGGCTTTTCGCGCGCTCTTTGCCGCGAGCGTGACCATGCTGCGGCGCAATCGTGTCTTGCTGATTACCAGTCTGGGCCTCGCGCTGCTCTCGATCTTCGTCTTTGGCTGGCTCTTTGGCAGCAGCGGCACTCCCAAACTGGAGCTGGGAGTCGTGGACTACGATGCCTCGCCTCTCTCACAGCAGATGACGCAGCGGCTACAGGCCAGCGATTCACTGCAGGTGTTTCGCGGGACACAGGCGGAGGAGCTACAGGCGCTCCGCGACGGGCATCGCAACGCCGTGATCGTATTAGCGCATGGTTTCGCCCAGGCGCTGACGCAGGGACATCCGACCAGCATCCAGGTGTATTACGACCAGAGTAGTCCGGTCATGGCCGCCAACGCGCGCATGGCGGTGCAAAGTATCGTCGCCGATCTCAACCAACAGGTAACGCATCAGCTACCAGTGGTTACGCTGGATGAGCAGGCGGTGAGCGTCCATGAGTTGCGGCAGATCGACTGGCTGACACCAGGCATGCTGGGCATGTTGCTGATGTGGGCGAATCTGAGCGTGGGGGTCGTGCTGGTGCAGTGGCGGCAGCAAGGCGTGCTGCGACGCCTGGCCGTCACGCCGCTCCAGTCGGGTGTACTGATCTCAACGCAGATGCTGGCGCGGCTGGTGCTCTCGCTGCTCCAGGGAGCGGCGCTGATCGCGGTGGCGATGCTGGTGTTTGGTGTGCAGGTGACCGGAAGCTGGCTGGCGCTCGGCGTAACGGTGGCACTGGGGGCACTGGCGCTCCAGGGTGTTGGTTTTGTGGTAGGCAGCTTTGCCCGAACGCCTGAGATCGCCAATGCGGCGTTCTTTCTCATCAGCTTTCCGATGATGTTCCTCAGCGGCTCGTATTTCCCGACTGATAGCGCCCCTGGCTTCCTCTCGCCCGTAATCAAGGCGATGCCGCTGACCTACCTCAACGATGCGCTGCGGCAGATCATCAATAACGGCGCGGCGCTTGGAGCCATCCCGCTCGACCTGCTCATCATCGCCGCGTGGCTCGTGGTTGCTGTGGTGCTCTCGGCGCGTGCCTTCCGCTGGTCGTGACTGGAGATGACGTGGGCGTGTTCTGCGCTGAGCTGCGATCGCTGCCAGGCACCTGTAACGTTTGGAAGTCCTCGGAAGACACCATAACGGGCCGGTGGTACAGGGACGACTCAGTCCAAAGTCCGATTGCCACACAGGTCGTTGGTGTGAGAAAAGTATGTAGCTTTCATACGTACTAGAGGATAGCAGAGGGAGGCCACGGATCATGCTTCCGCCACGGGCGCAGAGCGGTTCGCGAGAAGTTCCCGGGAGTGGCACACTATGTGCTGAACCGGTCCTCACGTCTGCACTTATGAACCTATATCAGGTACAGGGGCGGTCACCGAGCGCCTATCCGTTATGGGTGGACGCCTCCCGCATGACAAACATATGCGGCTATCGGCATCGGCTTTCTTCGATGCGCAATGGCAACGTCACTGAACGTGCGGCCCGGTCATTTCCCGGTTGTCAGGACGTACGGCAGTCGTTATTCGCCAGTCAATACTTCACTTCGTGAAGTGGAAATACCTGAGGGGAAATTCAGGTATTTACCTGATGTGGCAGACGCTGAAGTGCGTGTACACTGCGCGGGGAGAAGAACGGAAATGTGCATGAGCACGTCCGATTGGCGGGTTGTCGCCGATTTCAGGAGATAGCCGGTTCATAACGTCAGATACGCTGCGAGATCTGGCAGAAGGAGTGTGCGACATGGCAGCCACGCAACCACAGGTGCTCGAGGATGCTGGCGCGCGGATACTGCGTCAGGCATTCGAGGCAGCTGCATCTTCCAGTACAGCAGCAGAGACCGTTGCTGTGGTTGATGACGACGGGCCCACGGACGCGGAGCTCGCTGAGTTAACCAAGGAAGAAGAGGATGCTCTTTATGGCAAGGGCGCGGGTCACTATGGCGGCGCTGATGGCACCGAAGATGCCTTCCAGAGCTACCTTCACGATATTCGCGGACTCTCGCTGCTGACTCATGAAGAGGAGATCATCCTCGCCAAGCGTTCTCAGGCAGGCGATACGCGCGCCCGTCGCCGGTTGGTCGAGGCTAACCTGCGGCTGGTGATCTCGATTGCGCGGCGCTATACCAATTCTGGTGTGCCGCTGATCGACCTCATCCAGGAGGGTAATCTTGGATTGATGCGTGCCGCCGAGAAGTTCGACTGGCAACGTGGCTGTCACTTCGGCACCTATGCCACCTGGTGGATTCGCCAGGCCATCAGCCGGGCAGCGGGCGAGCAATCTCGCCTGATTCATCTTCCGGAACACGTCGCGACCCGGCTGCGCAAGGTACGGCGTGTCGCCTCGCAGCTCTCACAGGAAAACGGCGGCGATCCACTGCCAGAGCAGATTGCCGAGGCCTCGGGCATGCCGATGGAAGAGGTCGATGACCTGATGCATATCACCGAGCAGCCCGTCTCGCTCGATGCTCCCGCCGATACCGATAACCGTCTGGCCCTCTCCGATACCCTCGAAGATCCTGGCGTACAGACGCCCGCTGATATTGCCTCGCAGCATCTGCTAGGCGAGGAGCTTCACCGCGCGCTCTCGCAGTTGACCAGCCGCGAGCGCTCTGTGGTCATCCTGCGCTATGGCATCGGCGATGGCCGCAGCCGCACGCTGCTGGAGGTCGGCAAAGAGCTGGGGATCTCGCGCGAGCGAGTTCGGCAGCTTGAGATGGTCGCCCTGACCAAACTGCGCAGCGCCAACTCCACCCAGTCGCTTCGCGAGTGCGTCTAACCCACGCACTCGCTACAGATAGATGCGGACGGACGCCCTGAAAAGCGCCCGTCCGTTTTTTGTGGGCTGTTCATCAGCCCCTTCCTCTGGTATGGGCCTGCTTAGCGAACGTCCCCAGTGGCCACTAGCGACTGCCAGCCTTCTCGGTAGACTTCTTGCCGGCTGGTCGACCCGGCTGCCTTCCCTTCGCGGGCGCTTGCTCTGCCGAAGAGTCACCCCTGTCAGCCGTGACCTGTTCCTGGACTTTGTTGAATTCTTCGAGCGCCTGTGCTGCAATGGCTGAGGCGCCAGGAGACTTGGATTTCGCGGTCCGCGCGAATACGTCGCGGATTTCTGGCGCATCCTGCCGTGTTGCGATCTCCTCGAAGAACTCAGGCGTTGATTGTTGCATCTGCTCGATGAGCGTGCCCAGCGGCTCGAAGAGACCCTTTTCTGACGCCGCCTTCGCAATCAGTTCTTTCCGCTTGAGCACTTCTTTCGCTGCATCTTCCGCCTTCTCGGGAAGTGGAGGGAAGAGGTCGTCGCCTTCGAGATAGCCCGCGTGGATGAGCACGTTGACCGGCGCGTAGCCGAAGACTCGTGCCAATGCGCGGCATCGCTCCGGCGTCGGCAAGACGGGCTCCTCGTCTCTAAGGTACCTGCCGAGGGATGCCTCATCGATTGGCGAGCCGTGCTCGACGCAGTATTTCGCGAATTCGCGAATCAGATAGTGGTCGCCGCGCCGCTGGTAAAAGTCAAGCTGGCGCAGTTCCTGCCGGAGCCAATCGCGAAAATGCAGTCGTGTTTCCAGGTCAACCTTGTTATTCATAATGGATGCTTCCTGCCTTTGCCTCTCACCCCCGGAAAATGAAGAGTCAAAATGTGCCAGTGCACGGGGCAACGAAAGTACATTCAGAGTGCACTATCGCAACGGATAGTACAGTATCAACTCGTACGGCGTCAAGGGAATGCGGACTTTCGTCTAGTCGCATTGCGAATAATTGACCTGAAGGTGAAAGAATAATCCTAGTACTTTCGCCTCTAGTTTTCGAAGCACGATGCTACCCCTCGACAACGCTTGATGGTGTTATCCACTACACTCGCATGCTGTTGAGCGGCTGTGTGACTCTAGTTTTACTCCTAAACACTACCCAAAGCAACCAGATTGCCGCCAAGCGTGTAGCACCATAGCGTACCGCGAGACGCACAACAGAAGATAGAAACAGCACAGAGGCGATGCAATTGTCTTGTATCGCTCACTCCCTTTTCACCATGGAGGAGTCCATGCATCGCCCTGAATTCCGGTATTCTCCTGGAATGCGTCCTTACCGAGGCTGCGATGCTCAATCGAGAACCACGAGTAGAGCGCAACCTCGTGCGCAGACGACTTGACGCTCCAGAGAGCCGCCAGGTGACACCCAGCCTTGTCCGGTGAGCAAGCCCGCCTTCACCTCTACCGCACTCCGCGTCTCCGCCCACCAATGCGAAGGATATCCCCCGCGGCGCCAATGCTCAGAATACTGCCCGTGCTGCCGATGGAGAGGATGCTTCCAGAGCTACCGATGCTGAGCACACTTCCGGCGCTGCCGATACTGAGAAGACTCCCGGCGCTGGCAAGGCTCAGCACGCTCGTGAAGCTATACAGGCTCAGAATACTCAGAAAGCTGCCACGACTGAGCATACTGGCGCGGGAGGCTGCGGACTGCCGCATACCTTGCGCGAGACGCTCCCTCATCGAGACGAGTGCCATTGCTCTGCCTGTCCTTTCGTCGCGTTCTTGGCGAATTGATGCTGAGTGATAGGTACGGCACGATGCGCGAGGCCTGTGGAAAGAATATATCTCCGCTTCCCCAGATCTGCATACCTGCCAGACGCCCTCCTCACCATTGAGGTACGGCTGGGCGTAAGGGAGTAGACGAGCCAAGATCGGCGGTGGTTGCTTCCGCCGTGCTTTCGCCGCCTATTCCCCCGGTGTACAATGCGGCTGTCGAATGCATCCGAATCATCCCTGATGATCAAGGAGATGGCACCATGGCGACAACGCGGTTTCCTCCAGAGTCAACGACGACCGGCTGGCTCACAGCAGCTGAAATGCGCACACTCGAAGCCGTCTGCGAGGCATTATTTCCCCCGACTCCTCCGCCCGCTGGCGAGAGCGACCCCGATGGCTACTATGCGCGGTCCGCGAGTGACCTTGGGGTCGCCACACTCTTCGCTGAGACGCTCAGTCAACAATCGCCCGAGACGCGCGCGCAGTTCAAACAGTTGCTCGGCCTGTTGGCCACGCCGCTCTTCGGGTTAGTGCTTCTCGGCAAGCCGCAACGCTTCGACCGGATGCCTCTCGCCGCTCGCGAGGCAGCGCTGCGCAAGATGCGCGATAGCCCAGTGTCTACCCTGCGCCAGGGATTCCAGGGGCTCAAGCGGCTGGCTGGATTCATCTACTTTGGCGCGCCGGTTGCCGACGGCGCCAACCCGAACTGGCCAACACTCTCCTATCCCACGCCGCCCGCGCCGCCCTCTCCCACGGCCTTCCCCAGGCGTATCCAGCCGCTGGAGGTGCATGGCGACCTGACGCTCACGGCGGATGCCGTCGTCGTCGGCTCTGGCGCTGGCGGTGGTGTGATAGCCGGTGAGCTGACGGCGGCGGGCAAAGATGTCGTCATCATCGAGAAGGGCGGTTATTACAGCGAGCCGGACTTCACAAGCGTCGAAGCGGAAATGATGCCTGAGCTGTATCTGCGGCGCGGTATGCTCTCGACTGCGGACCTCTCGGTAACTGTACTGGCTGGCTCGTGCCTGGGCGGGGGCACGCTCATCAACTGGAGCACCTCGCTGCGCACGCCACCAGAAGTGCTGGCGGAATGGGAACGTGATTATGGCCTGACTGGCGTCACCTCGCCGGAGTATGCGCAAGGGTTCGAGGCGGTGGAGCATCGGCTCGGCATCAATACCGCCGATAGCGCGCCGAACCGCAACAACGCGGCGCTCCAGCGCGGCTGCGAGGCGCTCGGCTATAGCTGGTCGAGCATCCCGCGCAATGCCTCCAGCTGCGAGCAGCGCTGTGGCTATTGCGGCTTTGGCTGCCCACATGGCCGCAAACAATCCACGATGCTCACGTATCTGCAGGATGCACATGACCAGGGGGCGCGCGTGCTGGTACGCTGCACGGTAGAGCGGGTGCTGGTCGAGCGCGGCAAGGTGACTGGCGTGGAGGGCTGGGTGCCAGATAGCGAAACCGGAAGTCGGCGGCGCGTGATCGTGCGGACGCCGGTCGTCGTCGTCGCGGGCGGCTCGGTAGAATCCCCGGCGCTGCTGCTGCGCTCCGGACTGGATAACCCCAACATCGGGCGACATCTGCGGCTGCACCCCGTGGCGGCGTCTGGCGGGATCTACCCGGACCCTATCGAGACGTGGACTGGCAGCCTGCAAACGGTCTACTCTGATCAGTTCGCCCACCTGTATGGCGATTACGGCTTCCGTCTGGAGGTCATGCCCGCTCATCCGGGGCTACTTGGGCTGGCAACGCCCTGGAACAGCGGCCAGGAGATGAAGCAACTGATGACACGCGCACGTAACCAGGCTGTCTTCATCGTGCTGACGCGCGATACCGGCGAGGGGCACATCACGCTCGATAAACAGGGCGACCCCGTCTTGCACTACTGGCCAAATGAGCGCGACAGGCGCCACCTGATACGCGGTCTGCAGGAGGTCACACGCATCGTGTTCGCCGGAGGCGGAACGACTGTCAACCACAATTTCTCACCACTGCTCTCGTTGCAGAGCGAGCAAGGCAAGCCAGGCGCGGTCTCAGAAGCGCAGATGACGCGATTCCTGGCGGAGATCGCGCGCCGGGACATCATGCCGAATCGCGTGATCGTCGGCACAGCCCACCAGATGGGTACCTGTCGCCTGGGAGGCAGCGCCAGGACGGCGGTCGCCAACCCCGATGGGCAGGTCTATGGCGTGGAGGGGCTCTACATTGGCGATGCAAGCGGCTTCCCCACGGCATCCGGCGTCAATCCGATGCTTTCGACGATGGCGCTGGCGTATCATGTCGCCCAGCGAATCAAGGCGCGGGGATAGCGCGAG
>DASUWS010000032.1:0-3779 GCA_036378295.1 Ktedonobacterales bacterium | reverse complement strand
CAGCAGCGCTGGCAAGTGATTGAAGATATGCTCTCACTCCGTGGGTTCCTTGCCTATGAGCTGGTTCAGGTCAACCCGCGCGCTGCGCATGCTTTTGCGGGCGACCGCGAGATGGATGCGCACTTCGATCGCATGTTTGCGCATGCCGCGCCCGGCCTATTCTGCAATGTCAATGCGCCGCCCGAAGGAGCGGTATCTGGCCTGGGATTCTACGCCAACGGGGTGCCCCAGTCCGCCAGTGCGCCGCCCCCGGTGGACCCACGGCCCGTATTGCGCACGGTGCGGACTCCTGCGCTTGTGCTGAAGGGGTCATGTGACTATCTGCCATGGCAGATGACCATGGAATACCGTAACACGCTGCCGAATGCGCGGCTCGTCTATGTGTCAGGCGCGGGGCACCAGATATACCAGGAACAGCCAGAGTCATACCTGCGTACCGTGCTGGCCTTCCTGCAGGATAAGCCGCTACCCATCCAGCCCTACGCGGGTCAAGAGCCTCCACCCGACTATACTGGTGTGCGCTAAAGATCCAGGCCCTCCTGGTCTGATATCTGCTTCGGGTAGCGGAGATGCGGCTGCGCCTCCTTGCTGCTGTTGCCGAGCGTTGCAGCGCAGCCGAGCGCCACCATCGCAGCGCATGCGAGGAAGACAGCATGAAAGCTGCCGAGAAATACTGCCTGGAGCGCAGGCGCCTGGCCCGACCCCAGCGGCCCGGCCCGCAGCAGCGCCTGACCTGCCAGCGCTCCTCCGCCCGCCGCGAAGATGGCTCCCGCCACAGCGACACTCAGGCTCTGGCCCACGACTCGTCCGGTCGCGAGAAAGCCCGCGGCGCTGGCCTGTTGATCCGATGACGCCGCTCCCATGATCGCACTGTTGTTCGGGGCCTGGAACATTCCCTGGCCACCGCCTGTCACGACCAGGCACAGGATGACCGCGACTATGCTCGTGTGCGCGTCCAGTCGCGCGAGGAGAAGCAGGCCGAGACATGCGAGCGCAAGGCCACTGAAGGTGAGCCAGCGTGGCCCGAAGCGGTCTGCCAGCGCGCCGCTTATTGGCGCCACGAGCGCGAGTGTGAGCGGCAGGGCGCTCATAATGAGTCCCGCCTCAACCGGAGAGACGCGGCGCAGAGCTTCGAGATAGAACGGCACCAGAAAGCTGACTGCGAAGAGTCCCAGAACACCCAGAATCAGGCTGGCGTTGGCCGCGAGAAAGACGCGATTGCGCAGGAGGATTGCGCTGATGAGCGGCTGCGCGGCACGACGCTCCACCCATGCCAGCGCAACGAGCGCGCCGATGCCCACCGCTAGCACGGTCACCAACCGGGGCGACGTCCATCCCCACTCCTGGCCGAACGAGAGACCGAGGGTACATGCCACCAGAGCCGCTCCCAGCAGGAAGGCTCCAGGCAGGTCGAATCGCCCCCGCTCGCGGCTCCCTCGCTCAGAGAGGAAGAGCGCCGAGGCGCCGAGGTTGACGACGCCAATGGGCAGATTCACCCAGAATATCCAGTGCCAGGAGAGGTGAGCGATGATGAGACCTCCAGCGCTTGGCCCCGCGCTGGCCCCCAATGCGACTGCGACCGCCAGGCCACCGAGTGCGCGCCCGCGCTCGCTGGGTGGGAAGATCTGCGTGAGGAGCGCCGGACCCAGCGTCATGAGCATCGCGGCGCCTATCCCTTGTAGCCCTCGCGCCAGGATGAGCGGCAGGAGGGCGGAAGCGGCTCCGCAGAGCGCTGAGCCGATGAGGAAAAGCGTGAGGCCGGTGATCCAGATGCGCTTGCGCCCTGCGACATCAGCGAGACGTCCGACCGACAGCAGCAGCGCGGCGATGATGAGCAGATAGGCGATGATGATCCACTCGATAGCGCCGCCTGGCGGTACACCGAACGCTCGCGCGATAGTCGGAAGGCCGATGTTGACGATAGATGCATCCAGGTTCGCCATGAAAGCGCCCAGCGCGACGACCGCCAGCACGACCCATTTGCTGGGTGCGGTTCGCGGTTCCTTCGCGCTCGCGGTTCCGCTCACGCTATGGCGTGGTTCCGTACGTATCGTCTCCATATCCTTTTCCTCTCCTTTCCAGTCCACGTTCCCTGTTTCAACGGCTCGCGCGGCGCGTGAATGCATGGGGCGGTGTCTGTGCTATATGATGCCGGGAGGCGAATACTGGTACCAGAAGGTGTCTTATACTGGTATTGGCCACTACCAGGAAACAGGAAGAGGGAAGGACGGGACCGATGACCTCGCGAGAAACAGCAGAGGAGCACGAGAAGTCCCAGCGCCGGGGTGAGCTCGCCGATTTTCTGCGGACCCGCCGCGCTCGGCTCACGCCGGAACAGGTGGGGCTCCCGCGACGCGGGCGACGCCGCACGCCTGGACTGCGTCGTGAAGAGGTTGCCGAGTTGATCGGCGTCGGCATCACCTGGTACACCTGGCTGGAGCAAGGCCGCCCTATCAACGTCTCGACGGAAGTGCTGGAGAATCTGGCGCGTGTCCTACGTCTGAGCATGGATGAGCGCATCCACCTCTTTCTGCTGGCAGGACGAGCGCTCCCGGCGGAGCGGGGACTGGCTCAGGGGACGGTGAGTTCTGAGCAGCGCACGCTGCTGGCGGCCCTGGAGCCGTATCCCGCCCATGTGCGCGACCAGCATTGGTATGTGCTGGCATGGAATCGGGCCGAGAATCTGGTCGCGCAGTGGGATCATCTGCCGCCAACAGAGCGTCATGTGCTCTGGAACCACTTCACCAATCAAGGACTGCGCCAACTCGCCGTAGATTGGGAGGGCGACGCGCAGACGCTGCTGGCGCTCTTTCGCATGCAGATCGGGCAAGATGCGGGGGAGCCTCAGCTTGCCGCACTTATTGCGCGGCTGCAGCGGATAAGCCCAGAGTTCCGCAGATGGTGGCCACAGCACCAGGTACGTGCCCAGCGCGAACGGCCCATCGAGTTGGTCCATCCAGACGTGGGCAGGCTTCTGCTCAAGCGCGTCACCCTCACGTTCGAGCCGGAGCGGCTCTTCGTGGCGCGGGTGCTGTTACCGGCGCCACCATCGCAGTCAGAGACGGCTACCAGGCTACGGCAGCTTCTGGACGAACAGGAATGATCTCGCTTTGGGTAGAATCCAGATCTTCCGTTGCGGTGCTTATGCCTCGGCTGGCCCACCAGTCTGAGCGCGGTACCACTCTCCCCATGTCGCGAGCTGGGTGACGACCGGCTCCAGAGTTCGCCCTAGCTCCGTCAGCGAATACTCCACCTTTGGGGGCACCTGCGCGTAGACTTCCCGGTGCAAGACTCCTGCCTGTTCCAGCTCGCGCAATTGCATCGTCAGCATTTGCTGAGTGGCCCCCGGAAGCAACCGGCGCAATTCACCGAAGCGCTTGGTGCCGCTCAGCAAGAACCAGACGATCATCGGTTTCCATTTCCCACCAACGATGGACAAGGTTATTTCAACCGGGCAGACGATTGTCTGAAGCTGCTTCATGATGCACCGCTCCTCTTTAGTATGATTTTTCGGACTATATCAGATAAAATTGCGTTCTTGTTGTCTGCCTATCTACCACGTATCTTCATTCTAGCTGGTGATGCGGGTCACTACAAGAGGCAGTCGCGACCTGATCTTGGAGGCTCGTTATCGACTGGCCACGATCTCGGTCAGGACTAGCACGGCGGATAGGGGCCCAATTGTCGCCAGAGCGAAAGCCGGAGCCGAGGGTTTCGCTGGATGCTTTCAAAGAGGTTGTTAGGATGAAGCGACGAATTGCGACACTCTTTCTGATTGT
>DASUWS010000031.1:0-4234 GCA_036378295.1 Ktedonobacterales bacterium | reverse complement strand
CAGGGCAATGAGGCGGCGGAGGGCGGAGCCTGGGCTGATGGGGACGACTGGCGGCCGGGCGATCCGATGTTCCCGCTGCTGGCGCTGGTGATCTCCGGGGCCCATACCGAGCTGGTGCACATCCCGCGACATGGGCGCTATGAATTGCTGGGGCAGACGCGCGACGATGCGGCGGGCGAGGCGTTTGACAAAGTGGCGCGGGTGATGGGCCTCGGCTATCCTGGTGGCCCGGCGATTCAACGCGCCGCTGCCGAGCGAGACCCATCGCGCAAGAATCCGTTCCGGCTGCCGCGTGCCTGGCTCAACGGCACCTGGGACTTCAGCTTCAGTGGGCTGAAGACGGCGGTGCTACAGCTTGTGGAGGGCGCGGAGCAGGGGGTATCCGCGGGCGCGAGCCGCTATGCGCGCGAGGGAGCGGCGCAATCGCGCGCGCTTTCCATCCCTGATCTGGCGGCGGCATTCCAGGATGCCGTGGTGGATGTGCTGGCCACCAAGACCGTCCGCGCCGCGCAATCCCTTGGCGTGCGTCAGGTGGTGCTGGCGGGCGGTGTCGCGGCCAATCTCGCCTTGCGCGATCGTCTCTCACGCGCCCTCGCGCCGCTTGGGATTGATCTCCGCTTCCCACCCGTTGCCCTCTGCACCGATAATGCCGCGATGATCGGCGCCGCCGCGTGGTTCCACCTGCGATTGGGTGAGCGCTCCAGCCTTGATCTGGACGTACGCCCGAACCTGCAGCTTCCCTTCGCCGCCGCCACAACCCCATAATCCCCTCCCGGAACCGTAGCCTACAGGTACCTCCGCTGCCATTCTGTCTGGAACGCCCCGTAACGTATCCCAGGCCGTAAAATGGCGCTCGTTTGGGCGTGTTATAGCGGGCGAGGGGTTACCAAAGAATTGCTCGTTGCGCGCTTTCCTGGAAGTGTGTACTATACGGGCGATCAGTGTAAGCGGTACCGCGGGGAGGCCAGAGGAGAACCATGGCGGGGAAGAAGGTATTTATCTGCGCGGCAGCGGAAGATGCCGGATATTACGGGGAAATCGTCACGGCACTCGACGCCTGGGAAGTGCCCCATACCGAGCTTGGCGTCATGCCTGGCCCGGTCACGAGTCTGCCTGACACCATTCAGCAGGCTATCCGTGATTGCGAGGTGTTCTTGCGTCTCTGCACGACGCATACCCGGCAGTCGGATGCGGTCAACCTTGCCACCGCCTCCTTCCAGCAACTGCTTCAGCAGGAGCATGGGAAGGGACGACGCCTGGTCAATCTGATCTTCGATCAGGCGTACCCGCTCGACGATGACGAGAAGAAGAGGCTTTACATCATGGCGCCGGGCAAGGCGCGCGCGCGCTGGCTCGAAGATCTGGCTGTCTCGGTGGGCGCGGCAACCCTGACGCAGCAACTCAGCCGCCGCGCGCTACTGGGGATGGGCGTAGGCGCGGCGCTGACGCTCGCCTCGGGTGGCGTGGCGGGCACGCTGCTGGTACGGCAGGCTCGGGCGCCGCAGCAGGAGCCGCTCCTGCCGGTCCGGGCAAAGATCTCAGGCAATCCCCGGTTCTCCTTTGCTCTGAGCGATAAGCCTGCGCACTCATCCTATCCGGCCATTCTTCAGGATGGGGCAACTGTCTATGCCCAACCAGATCTTGAGAATGACACGTCGACATCACCTGATAGCAGTGTCTACGTTCTCTCGGCTGGAAGCCAGAAGCAGCGACGCATATCAATCGAGAGTGAACCGGCCGTGCCGCGCCTAAATCCTGTGCAGAGTAAGCTTGTCGCCGCAACCAATGGGATATTGTTTCTCTTTTCGAACCCAGGAGGAGTATTCGGACCTTCGCAGACGAGCGCCTTGATTGCGGTGAGTGTGCGCGACGGTGGGCCGATATGGAAAGTCACCACCGCCCTTGCGGGCAGACCAGTCCTTTCAGATGGTGTCGTCTATTGTGTTCTTCAGGATGTTACGAAGATCGAGGCCAATGCGATCAACTATCAAACGTCGCTGAATGCGTTAAGTTTGCAGGATGGTTCTCGTCTCTGGCGAACGACGGAGTATTCGTTCGACACCATACTGACTCCCGCCGTCTCGGGCGGGCGCCTCTACATCGGTTCGTATCTCGACCAGGATCACAATATCTATTGTCTCGACGCAAAGACCGGAAAGAAGCTCTGGAGCTATCTCACGGGTGGCGCGGTGCTCGGCACGCCCGTTATCGCCAACGGGACGGTCTACGTCGGCTCGGAGGATGGCTACCTCTATGCGCTCGATGCGTATACTGGCGCGCTTGGCTGGCGTTTTGCCAGCAGTGTAAGCTTCTATGCTCCACCGCTGATCCGCGATGGGGTCGTCTTTGCGCCGTCGCAAGACGCATATCTCTATGCGCTGGACGCGCGCTCGGGTGCGATGTACTGGCGCGCGTATATGGGAGTAAACCCGAACCGGGACAACCTCGACATTCGCTCGAGCGAAGCTAACCCGGTTGCGGTGTACCGCAATGTCGTCTTTGCCACACTCTACGGTGGACTATACGCATTTGACATGCGCGACGGTTCCCAGCGCTGGCGCTACATCCCAGTTGAAGAGGATTTGAACACCATAAGCCCACCAGTGATTAGCGACGGAATGGTGCTAGTTGGAGCGTCAGATAACCACGTATATGCGGTCAACCCATAATGGGGAACCAACAGCGACGGCCGCATGAATCCCTGAGCAGAAGCGGATATTGAGGATGTGGGGAGTAGCGTAATGTTCGGCAATGGCAAAGTCTTCGTCAGCCACACCCATGAGGATAACGCGGCCTGCGCGCCAGTAGTGGCGGCGCTCGACGCCTGGCAGGTCGATTACTGGTTCGATACGGCGCAACTCTCCCCGGGGCTGGAGCTCTTTGGGAATATTCAGCGTGGGCTACAAGAGCGCGACATCTTCGTCCGCATCTGCTCGCCTGCCGCCAACGCGTCGCCGTGGATGGCCGAGGAGCAGAAGCTCGCCCGTACCCTGCGTGCGCCCAACCGTCGCCAGCGTCGTATGATCGACCTGATCGTCAAGCCAGGCTACGTTGTCTCTGCGGAGGAAATGCAGGCGCATGATCGAGTGATCGATACGACGCGTCTGTCTCAGGTCGAGTGGCTGCGACAACTGCGCGAGACGTTGGGCGTGCCCTCGCGGGAGCGGAGAGTGAGCCGGAGAGCGGTGCTAGGGATTGGGCTCACATCGCTGGCAGCGCTCGGTGGCACGGGCTTCGCAGGCAAGCTCATGTTCTTCACACCGCCCTCCCCGAATCTCTACCTGCCCAAAGGTTACCAACCCACGCCGACTGCCTTGCCAGGCGCCTCGCGCATTCGTTGGACATTTTCGCTGTATCCTCAGCCGTATGGAGCCCTCGCTACAAGCGTAGTCCTGGCCGGGAAGACACTGGTCTGCAATGCTGAAGGGTCGATTACCGCGGTTAGCGCTGATGGGAAGTTCCTGTGGATACAAAGGCAGTTTAACGTCAATCACTATGCGCCACCGGCAGTAGCAGGCGATGCTATCTATGCGACCTACCTGGATGTGGCCCCGGCTCCTGGCGACCCCAAATCATTCTTAGATAATACGTATCTGGCTGCGTTCAACCTCTCCGATGGCTCTGAGCGATGGCATCAGCTTGTTATCTCAGACCCGGATGATTCTTTGTCAAACGGTCACTCCACTTCGGCTGTTACAGTAGCGAACAACGCGGCCTATCTGCGCTATAACCAGACGCTCTACGCGTGCGACGCGACGACGGGCAAAACGCTCTGGAGCCAGAGCGCGGGTAGCCCCTCTACGGAGGCCGGAGAGATTCTGCCCGCTCCTACCGTTGCGGGCGACACGGTATTTGCGGTTCTGGGAGACCACAATCTCCACGCGTTCTCCGCACTCAATGGTGCTCCTCGCTGGCCCGCGCCTTTTGCTGGGGAAGGGCCTATCCGCACGCGGCCGATAGTTGCCGATGGTGTGGTATATGTCGGCGCGGATAGGGGCTGGTGCTATGCGCTCGACGCGACAACAGGAGCTATCCGCTGGAAGACGCCGTTGCTCAATACGACTGATAAGCAGCTCATATCCAGTTTCATATCGCGGGGACTGACCCTGAGTGACAATGTTCTGTACATTTGCGGTGGATTTCCCCTTGAGGATTATAACCCTGATGGTTCTCTGCATGGAGCTGCGATACAGGCGCTCGATCCCGCAACCGGTAAGATTCTCTGGTCCAGCTC
>DASUWS010000030.1:0-13364 GCA_036378295.1 Ktedonobacterales bacterium | reverse complement strand
GCACGAGCGAACCACGGAAACGTCGTACGTGCTTGAGGGTGAGTTCATCAACGAGGGCATCACCTATCCGGTGGGCTCGGAATGGAATGTCACGCCGTTGACGGCTCACGGTCCCCACACGACGCAGACTGGCTGCACGGTCCTGGTCACGTTCAGCTATCCGTCGGTGCTCGACGATTTCACCTTGGCCTAGAGGCTGTTAGGGACTCGTACTAGAATGCCGAAATCAAGGGCGTTTGCGGCAGGCGGTGAAGTGACACTCGCCTGCCTGCAAAGCTCATAAATTGAGCAATTCTAGATCAGTTCATAACACGCTCTTAGTAGTGCATCCGCCAAGTTCACGCGACTGCAGGCACCAAGGCGATGCCCAGTTGACGGCGCGGGCGGTGCCGGCACGTAGCAAGCGCTGCAGTACTTCGTCGTCGTGCTCCACTCAGGTTCTGGCTGAACAGTCACGATAGCCATTTTGACAGGTTGTTGGTCTCTGCCGCCTCCCGGCCTGCGGGCCACCCGTCCTCTCGGCCTGCTGCCGCTCCGCGCCTGCAACGGCGCTTCTCGCCTGCGGTTCGCGCGGCTGCCCCCCGCAAGGGGCTGAGGGAGAAAATAACGCCAATAACCAGGCTAGCTCTGTTACGAGATGTCAACTGCGCGAAAAGCAGGATGGCCTCAGATCAATACTGCACCGAGACATCCATTTGCCCCTTGCGCCCAAGAACCGCTACAAGCGTTGTGCCCTGCTCTTTGCGATACTGCAAATCCACCGATGACTTGCCGATCTGCAGGCCGCGAACTGTAACGCTGGCCAGCCAGTCTGGCAGATGTGGCCGGTGAATATATAGCGCATGATGAAGCGCATCCGGCTCAAGGCCGAGAGCCGTTTGTAACAGCAATGGCAGCGCACCTGAGGCCCAAGCTTGCGGACTGCACGCAACGGGGTAGTGCACGGGGCGCGGGTATTGCTGCGCGCTAAAGCCATCAAACACCTCAGGCAGCCGGAATTCCGGGAAGTGCGTCGCCGCCTGGAAGATCCCGCTGAAAACGGCGTCCATCTCCCTCGTAAAGCCCTGGCGCCTCAACCCAAGCGCAATCAGCGCATTGTCATGTGGCCAGACGGAGCCAGTCTGATAATCGAGCGGATTATAGGCTTTCTCCTGCGCAGATAACGTGCGAATGCCCCAGCCACAGAACATGTCGTCGCGCATGAGCCGCTTGGCGACGGTTTTCGTGCGATCCTGCGGCACGATGCTGGTGAACAACGTCTGCCCCGCGTTGGATGCGACCGCGCTCGACACCCTGCGGTTGCGCTCCAGGCACAGAGCGTAACCAGAATCATCGTTGACCCAGTAATCGCCGTTGAAGCGTTTTTTCAGGTCTTCGGCTTGACGATACAAATGCTCCGCGCGGCCGTGATCGCCGGTAGCCGCGCAAATCCCCCCGATGGCACGGCGCGCGTGGTACGCGTATCCCTGCACCTCGACGAGTGCGATAGGTGGCTGGCAGATCGAGCCATCAGGGTTGACGATGCCGTTATCAGAATCCTTCCATCCCTGGTTGATCAGCCCATTCTCAGAGCGAGACCCATAGGTCAGATAGCCGGGGATGTTGTCGTGGTCCGATTCGTTGTTATCCATCCACTGAAGCGCCCGGTCAACATTACTCCCCAATTCATGGAAGAGGTCGAGGTCGCCTGTCCAGCGGATATACTCCGCCAGGAGAATGAGAAACCAGGGAGTTGCGTCCACAGTGCCGTAGTACGGTATCATCGGAACCTCTCGCAGATTCGCCCGCTCGCCGACGCGCAGCTCGTGCAGAATCTTGCCAGGCTCCTCATCCTGAAAGCTGTTGTACTCCGTGCCCTGATACTGCGCGAGCAGGCGCAGCGTGCTCTTGGCAAGCGCTGGATGATAGGCAAGTGTCTCAAACGCGGTGATGCAACTATCGCGGCCAAAGAGCGCTACATACCAGGGAATGCCAGCGGCGAGATAGAGATCGTCCAGATTCGCGGTTGCCAGCATCTGGAGATCAGCCAACGAGCGGGAGAGCGCCCGGTTGAATAAGGCATTGCTCGTTTCGATCTGCGGTGTCTTCGCCAACTCCTCGGAGAACGATGCGTGCTTACCGGCTCCCGTTTTTTCAGTATGCCTGCCCGCGCCTTCGTCGTGCCCATGCTGGTCGTCGTCTTCCAGCTCAAAGGAAATCGTGATTGTCGTCTTCCCTCCTGGCCGCAGCGCGACGCGATAGGTCGCCTTGCGTTCATCGACAGCATTGGGAGCAGGCGAGAACTTCAACGTTGTCGTGCGCTTATGCTTATCCGCGCCCTGGTATTGCATGGTGACTCTGTTCTGCTGCACCTCTGGCGAGCAGACCGTTCCCCGGATACCTGGCTTCGCGCCACGAACGGTAAACATATCGAGAAAGTGGCTGGCATAGCACAGTTCAATATTCAACTCAACGGGCACCTGATCCAGATTATGTATGTCTATGGTCTGCGTCAGATTCTCATGGAGCGAAATGACCCGGCGAACGCTCAGCCGCTCCTTCGAGAGCTTGTGCCCATTCGGGAGATTGAGGCTTGGGTTGGTGAGCTCATAGACAGACTGAAACCCGGCTGAAGCATCGGAGAGCAGCGGCACGCCAAGCTCACCTTGCAGGCGCAGCTCCATCTGATCGAGATAGCACGTATCCCGGAAGTACATCCCAAAGCCGTGGTCCTGGGGCAGGATATCGCCTGTACTATTTGCCAGCAGGAAGACCTGGTTGTATTTAGTGGTCGTTGCCTGCCTGATATCGCTGATGTGCGTCGAGTAGTCAAGCTGCCGGGGATGTGCGCTGCTCTTTGCCGTCTGACTTCCCTGCTCGCGCCCGTGTCTGCTCAATTGCTCTTTGTGTGTTTGTTGCCGATCGTCGTCGTCCTGTTGATCTCCCACTGGTATGATTCCTTTCATGCCAAGGCGCTAGTCATCGTTGCCGATAGCCAGTCCGCCGAGGCCAATCTTGACTCCGTGTCCGCTCGACTTGATGCGCGGCATACCGCGCCCGGAGACGCCTGGCGGAGAGAGGTCATAGCGAATTGGCGGCGCAACATTCACCTGTGCTGGCCGCCGAGTCACGGCTTCTCCTTCCGCGATCAGATAGTCCGCCGTGCGTGCGGCCAGCGCCTGAATGGTGAGGCCAGGGTTGGCCGAGCCCTGTGTCGGGAAGATGCTGCCGTCGCAGAGGAACAGGTTGGGGATATCGTGCGTGCGACCGAAGCTATCAACAACGGACGTGCGTGGATCGTCTCCCATACGCGCGCCGCCTATCAGATGCGCATAGCGTGGCTCCTGCACAACCTCCTCGGCTCCAGCCGCGCGCATGACGTCCATGGTCTTGTTGACACCCCATGCGATCAGCTTCTGGTCGTTCTCATGGAGACTGAAGGTGATTTTGGCCACGCGCAGACCATACTGGTCGGTTTCGTCGGCCAGCTCCACACGGTTATCGGCCCACGGCAGAATCTCTCCGAGAAAGCCAAAGGCCGCCCAGTGGTTGTAATCCATCATCACCTTGCGCAGCCCCCAGCCCCATGCGCCCTTCGCGACCATCATTTGCTTGCCAAAGGCGATAGGCAGCGGCCCGACGGTCTGGATGGCAAAGCCTCGCGCGAACCCGCGCGCCGGATCGGTTTCGTAGAACTCTTCGGTCAGCGCGTGGGCCGGGGGCGCTTTGTACATTCGTACTGGCTCAGCGAAGCGCCCAAGGATCACATTGCCAGCCTGCGCCATGAGATACTTGCCGACGATGCCGCTCGAATTGGCCAACCCCTGTTCAAATCCGGCGCACGCAGAGTTCAGCAGCAGCCGGGGCGTCTCGATACTATAGGCTGAGACGATGACTACTTTGGCCCGCTGCTCGCGCTCATTGCCGTCAGGATCGAAGTAGGTCACGCCTGTCACACGGCCGTCCTTGCCCATGTTGATACGGCTGACCATGCAGCGGTCGCGAATCTCGGCGCCGTGGCGAATGGCATCGGGCACGTGGCTGATGAGCGTACTCTGTTTCGCGCCAACCTTACAGCCCTGGATGCAGAAGCCTCGGTAGATGCAGTGGGGCCGGTCGGCGTGCGAGCCAGAGGTGATGGCGACAGGCCCGCCCGCCACCACACGGATGCCCAGGTTTGTGCACCCGCGCACCAGCGCATCCCCAACACCGCCAAGAGGATGCGGGCCGTAAGGATAGCCGTGCGGATCGCCCCAGGGGTAGTTCGCTGGTCCGGCGACGGGAATCTCACGCTCCATCAGGTCATAATATGGCCTGAGGTCCCAGTAGGAGATGGGCCAGTCAGCCCCGACTCCATCCTCAGAGTAGACACGGAAGTCGGATGGATGGAAGCGCGGCGTGAACCCCGCCCAATGCACTGATCCGCCGCCAACGCCCTTGCCGCTGTTATTCGCGCCGAATGCGAGCGGATCCTGACCGCCGGTAATGCGCAGGTCGTTCCAGTAGAGGTTGTAGGAGCCGGCTTCATCGCTCACCCAGTCGCGCTCGGTATCCCAGAACGGGCCAGCGTCGAAGCCAATGACACGGAATCCCGCCCGCGCGAGCCGTTGCACCAGCACCCCACCCGCCGAGCCAACCCCGACGACGACATAGTCTACCTCTTCGCCGGGCGCATAACGGCGCATCGGCGTCTCGATCTTCTGGAGTGGCCCCAGGTGATGCGCGCCATTCCGCGGCGCGCGAAACGCCCCAAACAACGGGGATTTCTTCATAAGCTCGCAACCTCTCTATCCATCGAAGAGTGTCCGCCTGGTAAGGGTAGTGGCCTCGGTCCTGGATAGCCGCGCTGCCCGATCAGCCCCTCTCAACGCGTATCCGTCCGTATCAGTCCGTATCAATGCGTGCCTTCCTGGCCTGGGGTTGTCGTGCCGTGCTCGGTGCCAATCGGATGGTATTCGTTCGACGCCGACCATTGCGGCCCGGACCACTCGTAGCGCTGCTCTTCGACCTCCCAGGGCTCCGGCAGGCCGTGTTCCAGGCGCATATAGCCACGGGGATAGGCCGGGCCGCCGAAGCCAATCTCGTCCCAGGCCCAGGGATGGGCATAGTAGCCCTCGATGCAGTCCTGCATCAGCAGCATCCAGTAGCGCTGGCAGTCCATCCGCTGCCAGATGTCGTGCGCCGCCTGTGGCTGGCAGTCATGGATAGATTTGAGCACGAGGTCTTGCTCGCTGGGAGACAGGTCAACGAACGGCTGTCCATGCACCTTACGCGCAATCGTATCGATAGCCCGCAAGCCCAGTCGGTGGGCCTCGCGATCGGGCGGCATATCCTCATAGCGATAGCCATCGATCCGGTTGTGGTAGAGCCGGTCGTCTATCACATTGAGAATGGGAATCTTGTGCTCATCATCGCGATCATCCTGCGGGAGTACGCGATCGATCACCGCCTGCATCAACCGCGCCTCGTCAGGACTGAAGAAGCGAAGCGGCGGCGGGTCGCTCACCCGTTTCAGGACGACTTTGCGTGTGGCCTCATCCCAGAACTTTTGCTGCGCGAGTGTCGAGAAGCCCGGATAATATCCCGGCTGGGCGGTTGGCGCGAGCGGCTCGCCCGTTCTCAGATCCATTGGCAGGCAGCCACGTGGTTCCGTGGACGGAAGCGCAGCGTCCGGGGCAGCACGCTGTATGCTCTCACGCGCTGTTGTTTCAATTGGCGGCGCCACTGGGTTATGGCGCGGGGCACGTAGTGACATCGTCAATCATTCCTCCGTAGAAGACTTGCCAGCACTCCCAGAAATCCCGTCGCCGCGTAAAGCAATGGCGCGAAGATAGGTGGGCCGTAGATGATGTTGTAGACAGGTGTTTTCAGCCCTCCAGAGCGGCGCAGGATGCCGCGCCCATGATAGAAAAGACCTAACGCGCCATTGGCAAGAGCAGCCAACGACGCGAGCGGCAGGAGGGTGCGGGCAACGCGCCGGTTCGCGACCGCGCCGAAGCCAGCCACGGCGATGATAGGACTGAGCGCCACCGGAATCCACTGGCTTGGATAGGCGTAGTTGGTCCGGTAGTGCGAGTAGAGCGCCTCCAGCCCGTTGAGCAGGCCCGATACCGCCGTCGCCGCCGCCAGCACTTTCTGGAAGCGCCCCTCGCGGACATGCTGCTCCAACTCGATACCCTCGCGGGTGATGCGCCGTGGCAACACCGAGAGCCACGCGGGCCGCGCGGGACGGGCGAGTCGCGGCAGCAGGCGGAGCGGACTATCCTCACGGCGCAGGCCGGAGGCGATCAGTCCCAGGAGGCCGCTAATGCCCAGCAACAACGGGGCGAAGAGCGGCGGCCCCATGACCACGTTGTAGACAGGCAGCCGCCAGCCGCCGGGTTTGCGGTGGACGCCACGGACGTGATAGGCGAAGCCAACCACTCCGTCCACGAGCAATGCCGCCGACGTGACGGGCAGGAAGGTTCGGGCAATGCGACGGTCAAACGCTCCCCAGATGCCGGCCACGGCCATCGCGCCACTGAGAAACACAGGGCTATACATGATGCGCTGGCTGTAGCTGCCGATGACATGCTCATCCCCTACTTCCATGCCTCCAAGCAGCGCCGACCCGGCGGCAATCAGCGCCAGGCTGCGCTGAAAGCGCCCCTCGCGGATATGCTGATCGATGAAGACGCCCTCGCGCACCCACGTTTTCGGGAGCACACGTAACGGGCCACGAGGCAGATGGTCGACGGTCCACTCGCGGACAATCGGCGTGTTCTCCACCGCGTCAACCCATCGGGCCGGTAGCCTGATCGCCATATCTTCAACTCCTCCATGAGAACGGCAACACGTCGTGCGGCACACATGCCCGCGTGCCCGCGTGCCCACGTGCGGCATCATGCCGCATCATCCAGACACGCTGCGCCGCCAGAGAGCGGTCAGCGCCGCCAGCACGCCCGCGCCGCCAGCCGCGATCACCAGCGGCATCCAGCGCCCGATAGCTGGGGCAAGCGGCTTGATCTCGCGCTCAGGATAGGGCCCCGGCGCGCCGCTTTGCCGCGCATGGAGCGCCAGCCGCAGCACTTCGGCCAGATGCAGTGCCTGACGGTCTGTAGTCTGCGCGATCTGCTCGCGACAACTGAAGCCGTCGGCTACGATTAGCGTGTCCTTGGGGGCACTGCGCACTGCCGGAAGCAACACGCGCTCGCCGCACGCGATAGAGACATCGTAGTGAGCGGCCTCGAAACCAAACGCGCCAGCCATGCCACAACAGCCAGAATCCAACGTCTCAACCTCGGCGACATGCTTGCGGAGGACGGTTTGCTCGTCGTCCATGCCCATCACTGCCTTGTGATGGCAGTGCCCCTGCACCATGGCGTGACGCGGCAGCACCGCCGCCTGAAAGTCCGGCGCAAACCGCTCCAGGAACTCACTGAGCAGGTATGTCTGAGTCTTGAGGCGGTGCGCGTTGGCATCATCTGGGAACAGATTGACCAACTCATCGCGGAATACCGCCGCGCAGCTCGGCTCCAGGACGACGATGGGCGTTCCCGCGGCCAACTCTGGCGCGAGCGTGTCGAGCACCTGGCGCAGGAGCCGCTTCGCGGTATCGAGCATCCCGAAGTCATAGAGCGGGCGCCCACAGCAGAGCGAGCCGCGCGGAATATCTACCGCGAAGCCCGCCGCCTCCAGCACTTCCACTGCGGCTACCGCGGTTTCCGGATGAAAATGGTTATTGAAGGTATCCGGCCAGAGCAGGATACGGTGGGTACTGGTCGTCCCGATGCGCAGCGGGCGGCGACGCCACCAGTGGCGGAATGTTTGCGGCGCGAAGCCGGGCACCGAACGCTTCGGAGCGACGCCTGCGGCCAGCTTCGCAACGCGGCTGACGCCAGGCGCATGGGTGAGCGCGTTGGCCACGGCGGGCGCGAGTGAGGCGAGCCGCGCCCACCAGTAGATCAGCCCCATCGCATAGGCGCTGCGCGGGCGCAGACGGCGCTCGTAGTAATGCGAGAGAAACTCGGCCTTGTACGTCGCCATATCGACGTTGACGGGGCAATCGCCCTTGCACCCCTTGCACGCGAGACACAGGTCCAGCGCCTCGCGGACCGATGTGTCGCGCCAGCCATCGCCGATCACGTCACCCTGAAGCATCTCGAAGAGCAGGTGCGCGCGGCCACGGGTGGAGTGCATCTCTTCGCGAGTGACCATGTAGCTGGGGCACATCGTCCCGCCATCGTGGCGCCGACACAGTCCCACGCCTACACATCGGAGCGTCGCCGTCGCCAGGCTCCCACCATCATCCGGGAAGCGGAAGTGCGTTTTGGGATGGGCGGGGCGGAAGTCGGTGCCCAGGCGCAGATTCTCATCCATGCGGTACGGCGCGACGATCTTCCCCGGATTCATCCGATTCTCAAGGTCCCAGGTCGCTTTGAATTGCCCGAACGCCTGAACCAACTCCGGCCCGAAGACTTTCGGCAGCAATTCAGCGCGCGATTGGCCATCGCCATGCTCACCCGATGGGCAGCCGCCATAGCTGACGACGAGATCAGCGGCTTCCTCGACAAACGCGCGGAACCGGGTGATTCCTTCGCTGGTCGTCAGGTCGAAGTCAATGCGCGTATGCAGGCAGCCCTGGCCGAAGTGGCCATAGAACGCGCTGGTATAGTTGTAGCGGTCGATGAGCTGGCGCAGGTCGCGCAGGTAATCGGCGAACTTCTCCGGCGGCGCGGCGGAATCCTCCCAGCCAGGCCATGTCTGCGCCGCACCAGGGATGCGTGTCGTCGCCCCCAGGCCCGATTCACGCACCTTCCAGATCATGGCCATCTGAGCCAGGTCTTCGACCAGCCGCATATCCGGCGGCTGCTGCCCGCGTTTGAGCGCATCCATCGCGGCATGGGCCATATTCTGGGCTTCGCCCTGCGAATCCGCGCCAAACTCGACGAGCAGCCATCCATGCCCCGACGGCAGCAACCGAAGATTCGCGGGGGACATTGATTTGCGGCGCATGTCGTCCACGAGATGCTCGTCGAAGCCTTCGAGGCCAATCGGCTGGTATTCCAGCAGTTCCATGACATGATCGCAGGCACGGTAGATATCGGGGTATCCCAGCACAAGCAAGACACGATGCGATGGGCTGTGGACGAGATTGAGCGTTGCCTCCAGCAGTGTGACGCAGGTGCCTTCTGTGCCAACGAGCGCGCGGGCGACGTTGAAGCCGTTCTCCGGCAACAGTTGATCGAGGTTATAGCCGGAGACCCGCCGGGGAATCTTCGGGTAGCGTGCGCGAACGAGGTCGCCATAGCGGTCGCGCAGGTCGCGCAGCCGCCGGTAGATGTCGCCGCGCCGGTCGCCTGCCTCGATGATGCGCTCCAGGTCTTCATCGCTCGTCTGGCCAACGGTCAGCCGGAGCCCGTCATACGTCAGCACGTCGAGACGATGTGTGTTGTCGACGGTCTTGCCCGCCATCACCGAATGGACGCCACAGGAGTCGTTGCCAAGCATGCCGCCGAGGGTACAGCGGTTATGGGTGGCGGGGTCAGGGCCAAACGTGAGGTGGTGGCGCTCTGCTGCCGCGCGCAGGTCGTCGAGCACGACGCCGGGCTGTACGCGGGCGAGTTTCCGGTCGGGGTCGATCTCAAGCACGCGATTCAGATACTTCGAGAAGTCCAGCACAACCGCGGCGTTGCAACACTGCCCGGCGAGGCTGGTGCCGCCGCCGCGGCTCAGCAGCGGGACCTCGTGCTCGCGGCAGAGAGCTACGGTCGCCACGACATCATCAATCGTGCGCGGAATGACCACGCCGATAGGTGGCTGCCGGTAATTCGACGCATCAGTCGCATAGAGCGCGCGGCTGCCGTCGTCGAAACGTACTTCGCCCGCGACCTCCCGTCGCAGCGCGGCCTCCAGGCGTCGGGCATCTCCCCGTGCCAGCTTTCGCTCATGGCGTCCAGAATAGGATGGCGGTTCAGTCCTCTCCAAAGCCTCTGCCATACACCTCGCTCATTTCTACACTTCTGCATACTCTGTTAGCCCTGCCGCCCGCGGAAGCCCTCACCCCCCGGCCCTCTCCCCATACCCCCTCCCCGCGTCGGGGAGGGGCCTTGCGGCGACCGCTGTGGCCTCCGGGTCTGGCTCTCCTCTCCCTGTGGGGGAGGGGCCGGGGGTGGGGGCCGCTGTGGCATCACACGGCGAACCGCTCGGCATCCTGTCGCTTGAACTCCAGGCCAATACCGGGCCGCGAGAGATCGGGATGGAGCGCCCCATCCACCGGGGAGACCGCGCCGTCGAAGAGCATCCGCTCGATGCGAACATGGTCGTGGAAATATTCAATCGGCCAGAGATTCGGCACGGCGCAGCAGGCGTGCAGATGCAGCGAGGGAGCGCAATGGGCTGAGAGCTGCATGCTTCGCGCCTCCACCAGCGAGCCTACGCGCAGGAATCCGGTAATGCCCCCGCAACGTGAGCCATCCGCCTGCTGAACGTCCACCGCTTCCGCTTCGAGCATGCGGCGGAAATACCACAGATCGTAGCCGTACTCCCCGGCGGCAATGTTCATCCCAGCCGGAGCGCGGTTGCGGATGAGGTGTAGCCCCTCCAGATCATCGGAGGAGACTGGCTCCTCGAACCACACCACCCCCAGTGGCACAAACGCCTCCGCCTGTTCGAGTGCCTGCTTGCGCGTGTATGCGCCGTTAGCGTCGACATAGAGCTGCGTGCCCGGTCCAATCGCTTCGCGCGCGGCGCGAACACGGTTGAGATCGTCCTCAGGATGCGTGCCGATCTTCATCTTGACGCGCGGAATGCCCTGGTGCACCCAGTCCCCCAACTGTTTCTGGAGCTGCTCAATGCTGTAGCTGGTGAAGCCGCCGCTCCCATAGACGGGCACAGCGTCGCGCACCTGGCCGAGCAGCTTGCACAGCGGCAGATCAAGCAACTTTGCCTTCAGGTCCCATAATGCCACGTCTATGGCGGAAATGGCCATCGAAGTGATGCCGGGACGCCCCAGGTTGCGAATGCTGTGCACCATCGCCGCCCACGATCCAGGAACATCGAAAGCGTTCCGCCCCGTAACCACACCGCTCAGCAGGTCATGGATAACCGTCGCGGTCGCGGTATCCGCGTACGTATATCCCAGGCCGTTCACGCCGCCAGCGCGCGCCTCTGCCACAATGAGCGTGGTGGAGCTCCACGCGATGGTGCCGTCCGCTTCGGGCAAATCAGTCGGGATGGTGTACGCTGAAACGTCGATCCGTTCGATAGCAAGGGCTGTATTGCGTGTTGGCACGATGAGTTCTCCCGTAAGCGTGCTGGGCGTGCGATGAGCGGGCCGCATGGTTGGGGACGGATATACCTGGAAGAAGCCGTCCGGATGACCTGCCCTTCACGAGCGTCCGGATGCGCCCGGCATCCATATCGCAATATGATATGTTTCTCACCTGCGCTCATCGCATTTGTTATGCCAGTGACGTCCCCACAGAGAACCGTTCGCCGCTGGAAGGTGGCCCGCCTTCTGCAGAGCGGGCACAAGTGGATGGGGCTCGCAGAGGCTGCAGGAGCAGTGCCAGCCTTCGCGCGAGTCCGCGACGGACGGAGCGTCCGCCATTTTGCACAGATTCACACTACGGAAGAAGGGACGACATGGCGAAGCGGACGGCTGACATTCTGGTCGAGCGACTGATCGACTGGGGAGTAGACACGATCTTTGGCTTTCCTGGTGACGGCGTCAACGGCATTTTCGAGTCGCTACGGACGCACCAGGATAAAATTCGGTTCATCCAGGTGCGGCATGAGGAATCGGCGGCGTTTGCCGCGTGTGGATATGCCAAGTACACGGGGCGGCTGGGCGTCTGCCTGGCGACATCGGGACCCGGCGGCATACACATGCTCAACGGCCTCTACGATGCCAAGATGGACAATCAGCCCGTGCTGGCCATTACCGGCCACACCTTTCACGATCTCATCGGCACCCACTATCAGCAGGATGTCGATCTGACCAAGGTCTACATGGATGTCTCGGTCTATAACGAGCGCGTCATGGGGCCAATGCACGTCAATAATGTCGTGGACGCGGCAATCAAGCACGCGCTGGGCTATCGCGGCGTGGCGCATATCAGCATCCCCAAGGACATCCAGGACTGGACGACCTCAGACGGAGAACGTTCGGATGCGAACATCCCGCAGCACAGCGGCGCATTCTTCGTCCCCCAATATCCGCTGCCCGCGCAAGCCGAGATTCAGCGCGCGGCGGATATCATCAACGCCGGGTCGAAGGTGGCGATTCTCGTTGGACGTGGCGCCCTCAACGCCCGTGACGAGGTCACCCAACTGGCGGAGAAGCTCGGCGCACCCGTCGCCAAGGCGCTGCTGGGCAAAGCCGTTCTCCCGGACGACAGCCCTTACACGACCGGCGGCATTGGCCTGCTCGGTACGTCGGCGTCTATTGATGCGATGGAGGGATGCGACACGTTCATCATGATTGGCAGCAACTACCCGTATATCGAGTTCCTGCCCAAGCCCAACAAGGTCAAGACCGTGCAGATCGATATCGACCCGGCACGGATTGGCCTGCGCCATCCTGTGGATATGGGGCTCGTGGGCGACGCCAAGCGCGTGCTCCAGGCGCTCCTGCCGGTGCTCCAGCGCAAGGATGACCGCAGCTTCCTACAGCAGGCGCAGAAGAATATGAAGGATTGGCTGAAACTGGTGGAGAATCGCGGCACCGCGACCTCCACGCCGATGAAGCCGGAGGTGGCCGCGCATACGCTGAACAAGTTCCTGGCTGACGACGCGATCATCGCGTGCGACTGCGGCACCGTGACAACATGGGCCGCGCGCCAGTTGATGATTCGCGACCGGATGATGTTTAGCGTCTCGGGCATCCTTGCGACGATGGCCGAAGGGCTCCCCTACGCTGTCGCGGCATCGGTTGCGTATCCGAATCGCCAGGTCGTCGCCATCGTCGGGGATGGCGGCTTTACGATGCTAATGGGTGAGTTGGCGACGATTCGCAAGTATAACCTCCCGATCAAGGTCATGATCATCAAGAACAATCTGCTCGGCGAGATCAAGTGGGAGCAGCTGGTGCTGGAAGGCAACCCGCAGTATGGGGTGGAGCTGCAACCTATCGACTTCGCGCTCTATGCGCAGGCGTGCGGCATTCCCGGCTTCACGCTCGACGACCCGGCCAAAGCGCAGGAAGTCGTTCAGGCGGCATTCTCCCAACCCGGCCCGGCGCTCATCCAGGCCGTTGTGGATGCCAACGAGCCTCCTATGCCGGGCAAGATTACCACCCAGCAGGCGATACATTTCGCCGAGGCGCTCATCAGGGGTGAGCAAGGGCGCGCCGCTATCGTCAAGGATGTGCTTGCCGACAAAGTTCGCGAAGTCATTTAGCACCC
>DASUWS010000029.1:0-9437 GCA_036378295.1 Ktedonobacterales bacterium | reverse complement strand
GCATCTGCGCTCTCTGAATCATCAGATATGCCGCCCGGCTCCTGCTTCGCTCCATCGGGCGCTCCAGCGCTGGCCGTGGTCTGCGGGCAGGGGGCGCTGCGGCTGGAAGTGATACAATTAGAGGGCAAGCGCGCCATGCCTGTCGCGGACGTTTTGCGCGGCAATCCGGCGCTCGCCAGCGGGCATCTCGGCGGCTAGATGCCGGGCAACAGACGAGACATATTACAACGACAACTGAACGGTTTGCTCCAACAATGACTTCTCTTTCGACTTCGACGACTGACAATACGACCGGCAATACGACCGGCAATACGACGCCTGAAATCGTGGCTCCCGCGCGCACCGATCTGCTTGGCCTCACGTTTGCCGAGTTGACCTCGTGGCTGGCCGAGCGTGGGCAGCCCGCGTTTCGCGCGAAGCAGCTTGCGGGATGGATCTATACCTCGCTCGCGCCGGATTTCGCGGCGATGACCAACCTTCCCGCGGCGCTGCGAGAACAACTGGCGCGTGAGGCAAGCATCGCTGGCCCAGGGGTGCGCACAGAGGTGAAGGCAAAGGATGGCCGGACGCGCAAGCTGTTGCTAGAGCTTGCCGATGGGCGGCTGATCGAGACGGTGCTGATGCTCTATCCGGCCACCAGCGAGAGCCGCGCCCGCGCGACGGTCTGTGTCTCGACACAGGCTGGCTGCGCATTTGGCTGCACCTTCTGCGCGACGGGACAGATGGGGTTCGACCGCCACCTGTCCGCTGGCGAGATCGTGGCGCAGGTATTGCATTTTGCCCGCGAATTGCGCACCCAGCCCTGGGTTGCCCCTGACGGTGAGACGATTGACCGCGTCAGCAATCTCGTCTTTATGGGCATGGGTGAGCCGTTCCACAACTACGACAACACCCTGCGCGCGGTGCGCATCCTCAACATGCCGGAAGGGCTGAACATTGGCGCGCGCCACATGACGATCTCGACGGTGGGCCTGGTGCCGGGCATTCTGCGGCTGGCCGAGGAGCCGCTCCAGGTCAATCTCGCCATCTCGCTGCACGCGCCCAATGATGCGATGCGCCTGCGTACCATGCCTGTCACGCGCAAATATCCGATTGCGCAGGTGCTCGAAGCCTGCCGCGAATATACAGCGCGCACCAACCGTCAGGTGACGTTCGAGTATGTGCTGCTGGCGGGGGTCAACGACGCGCCGGAGCATGCTCGTGAGCTTGCCGCGCTGTTGGCTCCCCTGCGCCAGCTCTGCCACGTCAACCTGATCCCCGTCAACAAGACCGCCGCCAGCTATGCCGTCCCGTCGGGCGAGGCGATACGCGCCTTCCGTGAGACACTCCGCGCGGGAGGTGTCAGCAACAGTGTGCGCGCTGAGCGTGGGGACGATATCGCCGCTGCCTGTGGCCAGCTCAGCACCCACGAGCGCCGCAAACATCCCACCGCCCGCTAACCGGCGTGGCGACGCCCGATGGCGATCGCGCGCTCTCCGAGCCACCTAACGGAGCGTTTGCACCCAGCTTGCGATGGCCTGGCCCACCTCTTCTGGCGAATCTTCCTGCGGATAGTGGCGTCCCTGAACGGTGATCGCGCGCTGCGCGGGCCAGGAGTGGCAGAACGCTCGCTCGCCCGGAGACATTGTGCCAGGGTCGCTCTCGATGAACAGCTTGGGGATAGGGCTTTGCGCGAGCCAATCGCCATACCCCGTGACGATCTCCGCCACATCGGCAGGCTCGCCGTCAAAGGGAAGCTGCCGTGCCCACGCGAGCATCGGGCGCCGCCCCTCGCCTGGCTCGGCAAATGGGCGACGATACTCGGCCATCTCTTCCGCGCTCAGCTGCCGCAGCACTGTCAATGGGAGGTTCACCTCGATGAAGCGGTTTTCTTCCAGAATCATTCGCTCTCCGGCTGGAGACCGATAGGCCTGGAAGAGCTGGCGCCCCTGCTCTGACATCTCGCTCCAATGGCGCGACTTGACGATTGCTTCCATATAGGCGATGCCTTTGACCGCGCCTGGGTGGCGGTATGCCCAGTCGAAGCCCAATGCCGATCCCCAGTCATGCACCACAAAGGTAACGTTCTCTTTCACGTCAAGCTGGTCAAGGAGGGCATCCAGGTAGCGGCGATGCTCGACAAACGTGTACGAGCCGGGGCCGCTATCGGGCAGCTTCGCTGAATCGCCCATACCAATGAGATCGGGGGCGATGGAGCGGCCAAGTCCCCGCACATGCGGCAGGATGTTGCGCCAGAGATAGGATGAAGCAGGATTGCCATGCAGGAAGACAATCGGATCACCGCTTCCTGTCTCGACATACGCCATTTCCTGCCCCAGAACCAGTTGGCGCTTCTTTTGATAGGGGAATGCTGCGCTTGCCATGTCGTTCAAACATCCTTTCGTCAGGTCTTCAGGCAGGCATGGTGCTGACCATCAGCGCCTGCACAAGCTCGTCAGCGAATTGCTCATCCGTTTGGTCGAAGGGATTCTGCCCGAGCATATGTGTCATGAACACACGCTGGAGGCATGGACCCAGTAGCAATGTGGCAATACTGAGCGCCGGGATGCGCTGTCCGATGCGTCCGAGTTGCTGCTCCTCTTCGATATAGGCCGCGACCAGGGTGAAGATCGTTTGTGGGCCGCCGTTGTGCTGGTGAATCGCCTCGCGGTACCGCGTTAGCAAGCTGGTATCGGCCAGGCATGAGGCAGTGATCGGGAAGAGATGCCCGTAGTAGCGGAGGACAGCCAGCGTGAGCGCCGTGACGTTCGCGCGAATGGTGCTTGTGCCCGCTGGGTGTGCCTGGAAGACGTCGAGCAGCGCGGGCAGATACTTGCTCACCACGGCGAACAAGATCTCTTCTTTATGGTCGAAATGTCTGTAGAGCGCCCCCTCAGAAAGTCCGGTCTCGCGCGCGATATCCCTGGTAGTCACCCGTGCCAGGCCATTCATCTGGATGAGCTTTTCGGTTGCCTCCAGAATCCTCTGGTGTGTCTCTCCTGCCATGGGTCTTCCCTTCCTTCTCTCGGTATGTGAGCGCTCACTCACCGAGAGGGAGTATAGCCCCTGGGTGCGTCTTCGCCTACTGGACGAAGGGACAGGATCGAGGGTTGGGCCAGCTCCAGCCAGCTACACCCGATGAAAACAGCAGGGGGTGCGTGGGTGGAAGGGAGATGTGATAGTCGTGATCGTGTGGGCTGAATCAAGAGCGAACACAAATAGCCGCTCCTCCCGGGCGGGGAGAGCGGCACTGTGCGCTAAAAACCTCGAAGGTCGGCTCTAGCTGGCAGGAGTCGCAGCAGCGGCCTGGCGGGCCTGCGCGGCCAGGGTGATCTTACGCACCTTCGGCACCTTTACCATCGTGCGCAGGCAACGCGTGCAAATCTTGACCCGCTTCATCTTGCCGTCGATCATCAGGCGGCGGCTCTGCAGGTTGAGGTTGAACCGGCGGTTCGTCTTGCGGTTCGAGTGGCTGACATTATGCCCGTACATGGGCTTCCGGTGGCAGACATCACAACGGGCGGACATATTCCTCCACCTTTACAGCATCTATTCGATTCAAAAATGAAGCGCTGGAACGTGTTTGAGCGCTGACCGTTTCTCTGTGTCCGTCTCACCTGTCTCATCCAGGCTCATCCCAGGCGCAGTTTCCCGCGTGCTGTTGACCGGGGCTGCCTGCGATGGTATACCATTCCCACACGTTCCATACCGCATCAGACGCCATTGCATGCTTCGCATGGCAACACAGCGGGGCCGTAACGTAGGCGTTTTCTGAATGGGATGATGAGCGATATCAGGCGAAAGCGCCAAAGGCACCAGGCTAGTATAGCATGACTTCGCGCTGCTGCGCAAGCACAGAGGTTCCATACGTGCTAGAATACCCTGCGAATAAGGTAGCGCGCTAACATGTCGAGGCTGTGCCTCCTCACGGGCGCGTGACTACTGTCGATATTCAGGTGCTGGTATGCTTCGAGACGTTGCAGCATGCTGATAGGCCACCAGCCATGAAGGTCAGGTACGAACATGTCGACGATGCACAGCGGGCCAGCAGGGGTGAATCCTACGCCCGTCTATCCCAGGGGCCAGGCGCCCGCTGCCAGCCAGCCTTCCGGGCGATCTGGCAAGATTGAGGTGTCTACCCGCGCGATAGCGACTGTCGCCGGGCGGGCGGTTGCGCAGTGCTACGGCGTTGTGGGTATTGCCGCGCGCCATCCGCGCTTCGCCACCGTCGAGACCCTGCCACCTGAGCAGTACGGGCGCGGCGTGGAGGTGCGCTTTGTGGATGACCATGTGAGTATTGACCTGTACGTCGTGCTGGAACATGGGCTTCGCATTAGCGAGATCGCGCACAACATTATGTCCAATGTCAAGTTTGCGGTCGAGCGCACGCTTGGGCTGCCAGTCGTTCGCATCAACGTCAACGTTCAGGCGTTGCGGGTCAGCCGCGATTCCTAACGGCACAGCTGCATACAGGTGACTGCTCAGACCGACTGAACACTATGGAGGGCGAGATGGGGCGCTGGCCCCCCGCAGGAAATATGGCAAAGGGTTTTTTCTCACGCTTCACCAGCGCACGCCCGAAGCAGATTAGCGTCTTCGACGGACAGGATTTGAAGCGTGCCGTGCTCGCGGGGCAAGCCTGGCTTGAACAGCACCGTGAAGCCATCAACGCGCTCAACGTTTTCCCCGTCCCTGATGGCGATACCGGCACCAACATGACGCTCACGATGCGCGCGGCGACCAAAGAGATCGCCGACTCCACCGAGAAGTCCGCCAGCGTCATCGCCGCCACCTTCTCGCGTGGCGCGCTGATGGGCGCCCGTGGCAACTCCGGCGTCATCCTCTCCCAGATTCTCCGTGGCCTGAGCAAAGGGCTCGAAGGCAAGACAACCTTCACTGCTGTCGATTTCGCCACGGCGCTGCAGGAGTCGGCGCGGCTGGCATACAGCGCCGTCATTAAGCCTGTTGAGGGCACCATCCTCACCGTCATTCGTGAGTCCGCCGAGGCTGCCCAGCAGAGCGCGGCCCGGGGCGCGAATCTCTCGACCTTGCTCGGCGACACCGTCCATGCCGCCCAGGCGTCCGTCGCCCGCACGCCCAATCTGCTGCCGACGCTCAAACAAGCGGGGGTGGTGGATGCGGGCGGACAGGGGCTGGCGATCATCCTGGAAGGCGTCTGGCGCTATTCGCGTGGCGAGTCGCTGACGATGAGCCCGCGCGAGTTCCGCGAAGAGGTCGCGGAGTCTCACCAGAAGGGCATGGTGACGGTCGAAGAGGAATTCGGCTATGAGGTGGTCTTCCTGCTGGAAGGCGAGAACCTGGATGTTGACGGCATTCGCCAGACGATCATTGATATGGGCGGCGTTTCCACGGTGGTCGCGGGTGATAGCACGCTGCTCAAGGTGCATACCCACACGCCGACGCCTGGTAAGATCCTGGATTACGGAGTGAGCCTGGGCAGTCTGCAGGATATCAACATCGAGAATCTCCAGGCCCAGAGCCTGCGCTATGCGGCGGAGAGCGCTCGCGAACATGGGCTGAAAATGCCCGAGAGCGCGCGTGCTGCTGGAACGGGAGCCGCCTCATTCAATGGCCGGGGCGGGCCAGGCGCCGCGGTCGCCGCGCCCGTGGCGGAGACTTCAGCCGCGCAACCGGCTACCGGCGAGATTGGCACGGTGGCAGTTGCCGCCGGAGATGGCTGGGTAGAGCTATTCCAGAGCCTTGGCGTCAGCGCTATTGTGCCCGGCGGCCAGACGATGAACCCCAGCACTCAGGAATTGCTCGAAGCGGTTCAGCGCTGCCCGACCTTGAAGGTCATTCTGTTGCCGAATAACGGCAACGTCATCATGAGCGCGCGACAGGTGCCGGAGCTTGCCACTGGCAAAGAGGTTTACGTCATCCCCTCGGATTCGCTGCCGCAGGGCGTCAGCGCGTTGCTCGCTTTCAACTTCGAGGCGGATTTTGCCACGAACTGCCAGGCGATGGAGCAGGCCAGCAAGCAGGTGCAGACCGCGGAAATCACGCAGGCGGTGCGCTCGGTGCAGATCGATGGCGTCAATGTGAGCGAAGGTGACATCATTGGGCTGGTCAACAACCGGCTGGTGACGGCGGGCGCTGATCGGCAAGCGGTTGTTCATGATACGCTCACTCGCATGGATGTCGGTCAGTACGAGATCATCACGGTCTATTCCGGGTCGGGCGTTGATGCGGCGACTGCCAGCGAGATGGCTCAGCGCATCAAAGAGTGGTTCCCGGCGCAGGAGATCGAGGTTGTCCGCGGTGGGCAACCGTATTACGACTACATCATCTCCGCTGAGTGAGCAGTGCGAGCGTGATGGTTACGCCGATGTGTGCGTGAGAAAGCAGGGTGTTGTGGCAGTACAGATAGTTGTTGATAGCACGGCGGATATCCCACAGGATCGCGCGCGTGAGCTTGGCATCGAGGTTGTGCCGCTGACCGTCATGTTTGGCGATCAGTCATTCCGTGATGGGGTAGACCTCGACGGGCCGAGCTTCTATCAGAAGCTGAGCAACAGTCCCGTGATGCCAACGACCTCCACGCCGCCGCCCGCGCTCTTCGAAGAGTCCTTTCGCCGGTTGATTGCCGGTGGCGCTGGGGGCATCCTCAGCATGCACATCAGCTCGAAGCTCAGTGGCACCTACTCGGCCTCGCGCCAGGCCGCTGAAGTTGTGACGGCGGATACCGGCGTGCCCATCGAGGTGGTGGACTCCGACACCGTCAGCGGCGGGGTTGGGCTTCCGGCGGAGATCGTAGCCCGCGAGGCGCGTATCGGCACAGATCTGGCCACGCTCAAGGCGCATGCGCAGAGCCTCTGCTCGCGCGTCCGTATCATTGCGGTGCTCGATACGCTGGAGTTCTTGCAGCGTGGTGGTCGTATCGGGCGCGCACAGGCGATGCTTGGGACGCTGCTGAATGTCAAGCCGCTGATCGAGGTGCGCGAGGGGCAGGTGCTCCCGCTGGAGAAAGTGCGCACGCGTGGCAAAGCGCTGGAGCGTATGGGCCAGTTGGTGACCGCGATGGGTGAGCTGGAATCGCTGGCGGTGGTCGCCTCGGACTCAGTAGTAGGCGATCAGATCGCGAAAGTGGCCGAGACGTTCTGGCATGGTCCCATCGAGCGGTTCGCGCTTGGCCCGGTGGTGGGCACGCACGCTGGCCCTGGCGCGGGCGGAATTGTCGCCGTCAAGCGCGCATAGCAGAGGGCGAAGGCTGAAAGCGGAAAGTTCGCGACGGGCGGATCGTCGGCACTGGCAGGAGGACTGGCAGGAGGAGCCATGCCAGACTACTTTACCCGCGCTGAGGCTGAATCGCTACTCCCGCGCATCACGCCCGTGCTGCGTGAGATCCAGCGGTTGCGCCGCGACCAGACGACGCATAACGAGGCGGTGGCCGCCGACCGGGCAAAGATCCTCGGCAACGGCCACTTGCCTCCAGACAAGCTGCTCGAACACCAGGCGGCGAGCGCAGCAGCCGAACGGCAGATCGCGCGCCTGGCACGCGCGGTTAGTGAGCTGGGCATCCTGATCAAAGACTTCGATACGGGCCTGGTGGACTTCCCCGCGATGCGCGCTGGCCGCGTGGTCTATCTCTGCTGGCAACTGGGCGAGCCACATATCACCTGGTGGCACGAAACCTCCACTGGATTTGCCGGTCGCATGCCGCTGGAAGATGACGACTAGCTACTTCTCCACGGTCAGCCAGCAGATATCGCGCGGCGGTCTGACGCCCAGCACAGCATAGGGTAGCTCAGGGCGCTGGGTGGCTTCGAGGTGACGAGTCGCGGCGGGTCCATAGAAGCGCGTGGCAATGGCATAGGCATCATCCAGGGTAGGGAACGTGGTGGTCAGGTGGCCGCGCAGTGTGGTGTGTTGGAAGCCGTGACGCGCGAACCAGGCGGGGTTCTCTGGCCAGATGATGATGATGCGCCCCCCAGGACGTGTCACCCGCCGTAGCTCATCCAGGCCACGTTCGCCCCCACGCGCTTCCTGTGGGCTGAATGCTGAGCACGCGATGACGGCGTCCACACTGTCGTCAGGCAACGGCATCCGGCGAAAGACGCCACGCAGCAACTCGACGTTGCGCAGATTGGCAGTGCCAAGCTTGCGCTCTAGCAGACGGAGCAGCGGTGGCGCGGCATCCATCGCGTAGACCAGCCGTGCGCGCCGGGCCAGTGGTAGCGTGATACGTCCCGCGCCCGCGCCAGCATCCAGCACCACCGCGTTGTCAACACGCGCGATGTCGAGCGCGCCCAGATGCACCTGCTCCCCTGCGGTCAGTTGGTCGTAATCACCCGGCGTCTTCCAGTACACCAACTCCCAGAAGAGGGTCTCGATCACGGACTTGCGCGCATGTTCCCGCTCGCCTGCCATGGAGGGTCGTTGGCGCGCCTGGGCAAACGCGGCGCGGTCATCCGGGGGGAGCGCGCGCTCGATGCGGTCCGCCAGAGTGGCACAGGCCGCCTGTTGCTGGTCTCGTGGCTGGTCTCTGCCGAAGGCGCATCCCGCCACGGCCGGAGCTACCCCGCCATATGTGCTCGTAATGACCTCGCGCAGATGTGCCTCATCGAAGGCTGCCAGATCGCTCAGGTTGAATGCTGCCGTTGGCTCGATGCCCATAGTATCCCTCGCATTCTCATGCAGAGGCTTTCTGGCAATCGCTATACCACGTGTACGTTGTATACGTTGTGGCGGGCGCGGAGTATCGTTCTGATGACAGCATACATCGCTACTGTCACGGACACGGAAGCGTTACAGCATATGTGACAAGTAGGCGAAGTGCGCATGGGTGACGCGAGATCCGGAGACAGCACCAATGGGCGACCCATCCCAGCCGCTGGCTAGAGCGTGACGCGTCCTTTGCCAGCGGGCATGGTGAACCGCAAGAATCCGCCATTAGCCAGGCGCGTGCAGACGACGGCGATGGTGTAGTAGATGGCGAAGATCACCAGGCGCGCGAGCGTGCTGACGAGAAAGTCGGTGAGAGCGAGGTGGGCTGGGCCGCTCGCGGCAAAACGAGCGATATCTGGCGGGCCAGCCGCCCCTCCCCAGAGTGTCGCCTCACCCAGCCCGAGCGCGATCACCACATCCGCGCCGACGCAGATTAGTGCCAGTTCTGGCCCCAGCCGCCAGAAGCGACGGCTCATCTTCTCACGCTTGGTGGACTTCACGCGCATCGCTGCCCAGACGGGAGGAGCGATAAACAGGAATGTGCGCACGATCAGCACAAACGGAAAGAGCCAGAAGGGCCAGAAAGCGACAGGTACCAGCCCGAGCAGTCGCCCGGCGATAAAGATCAGGGTTCCTTCCACAATGGCCCGGCGCATGGTTGTCTTGCGAAACATCCAGAACCTCTTCCCTGTCGCAGCATCTCATACGCCGTGATTATAGCGCGTCCGTTGGGTTGTTCCCAACAGGCTAGCCCCCGAATCGCCAGCCACCAT
>DASUWS010000028.1:0-10773 GCA_036378295.1 Ktedonobacterales bacterium | reverse complement strand
GAAGTTGAGGTTGCTACGCCATGCTCACCGCTTCACACCGCAATATCGTTCACGGCATGAAAGCTCTGGAGCGGGAGACGGGATTCGAACCCGCGACCCATTGCTTGGGAAGCAATTGCGCTACCACTGCGCCACTCCCGCAGAACACTCCAATCGTACCGCATAACCAGCCGCTGGTCAAGTGGCCGCGCAAAGTGCCGGTCGCGCTGGCGGGAATGGAGCGGGCGCAGCGGGCATGGATGGTTGCTCATGCGGGCGGAAGCGAGGAGACTCTGGAAGCCAGCCATGGACGCAGGATTGGCACAACCTGGGCAGCCTGCATGGCCTGGATGTGATCGAGATCATCCAACACGCGCACATCCCAGCCCAGCTTCTCCAGTTGCGCTCGTTCGCGTACGATGGGAGCAGCGAGACTCACATGCACATCACCCCAGCGCTCGGCGTACTGGATCTCGTCGGCCGAGCCTACAAAGCAGAGGCGCGGACACCTCATCTGCGTCTGGGCCGCCCGATCATCGAACCCTTGAAGTGCCTGATACAGCGTCACGAACTGCTGCGTCTGGTCTTTCGAGAGCCATGCGGTAGACCACTCATCCTCATCCTCATCCGATGCGCCCGTAGCATCCCAACTGATCTGAGCGGAACCCAGATCGTTGCCCGCCATGACATTGGCTGCGGTCGTTACTCGGAGCATTTCCTCGTAGGGACCAGAGAGTGGGGGAAATCCACCCATCATCAGCGCGGATAGACGGTCGGTCCTGATGGCGAGCTGTAACCCGACCAGCGCGAGCCACGAGTACCCGTAGTACGCGAACCGTTCCGCGCGAGCGGCGTCGGCCACAGCCAGCAGATCGCGAACAACATTATCCGGTGTCAGTGTCTGTGGTTTCGGCACACGCATGATCTGCCCCTCATAGTCGAAGGCGACCACACGAACAATATCGCTCAACCCCTTGATCAGCGACTGGCCCAGCGCTGGGTCGTTGCCATACTGCCGCATTTGTTCCGCCTGCGGCCCTTGAACTGGCTGCGGATTGACGGGCAGCAGCAGGGTTGGCCCTTTGCCGTGAATCTCGATCTCGATAGTGCTTCCGTCATGCAGTCTCGCGTCAGGCATCTGAGGTCCCTCCAGGCTCATTCCAACGCTGCCTTACCCCAGGAATCAGCGCTACGCAGTTACATGGCACGCTGGTGAGGCAGCCAGACTTTTCCGGCCTACAAATACACCGTACGACACAGATGCCCAATTGGAGGGTTAGAGACTGGCGCGCCCTAGTCACCACCGTTGACAAAGCGGCGCATAATGGGCAAGATATCTGGCACAGAAGGGTATGTGCGCAATACAGAGTAGTAGAGAGACGCGTCGCGCAAATCGCGGTAACCCTCTTATAGCACTTGAGAGATTTGCATGATGGTTGACACCTATTTGCGCACAAGAGACCTGGCACAGGCTGCACACATCAGCGTCCAACAGGTGCGCAATTACGAAGCCAGCGGCTTCATACCACCCGCCGAGCGCAGATCCAGCGGCTATCGTCTCTATACGCAGAAACACCTCGCCGCGCTCAAAACCGGTCGAAGTCTGCTTGCTGGTTTCGGCTGGGAGAGAGCGCGTAGCATGATGCAGGCGATTCACCGGGGCCAGTTGCCAGAAGCGCTCGCCATCATCGATGAGCGGCACGCCGAGCTCACCAGGAGACGCCTTCAGATCGAGCACACACTCTCGGCCCTGAGCGCATTGGCTGCCCAACCCGTTCCACTGCCCCACGCCCGCTCGGCACTCCACGGGCGGCGAATCCGGGTGGGGGAGGCCGCAAAGCAGGTCGGTGTGCGCGTCTCAGCGCTACGATTCTGGGAGCAGCAGGGCTTGTTGCTCCCTGAGCGCGACAAGAGCAGCCATTATCGCCTCTATGACGAACACCAGATGCGCCGCCTGCGAGTAGTAGCTCTGCTCAGGGAGGCGGGCTATGACTTCACGGCCATCCGTACCGCGCTGGATGAGCTCGCGTCCGGTCAGCTGGAGAAAGCGCTGGCGGCGGTCGACAAGAGACGTGCCGAGATTGCCAGGATAAGCTGGGCCTGTCTGGCAGCGATGCCATCGTTTCAGGAGTATCTCAGCGTGTATTGGGGACGGATGGTCGAGGCTCTCCTGGTGAAGTAATGATCATATGGGATACGGGCGGCAGGCTGGCGTTGCCCGTGCTCCGGCGTGTCCACTTATGCCTCTGTTGCCGACAGTAGCGGAATACTTGCCACGATATGTGTTCCCTGATCCGGCACGCTTTCCAGCGTAAAGATGCCGCCCAGCCGCATCACCCGCTCGCGCATCGAATTCAAACCCAGGCGACCCGGAAAGCTCTCTGATGGATCAAAGCCCACGCCATTATCGCGGATATCCAGCACCAGCTCGCCGGTATCTTTCTGCGTGACGCTGAGCGTGACCTCGGTCGCGTGAGCATGCCGGACGACGTTTTGCAGCGCTTCCTGCGCAATGCGGTAGAGTGCCTGCTTTGCCTCCAGCGCGATCGGCGGCTCATCCATCAGTGTTGTATGCACCTCGATGTGGTGGCGCGCATGTGCCGCCGTAGCCAGCTTCTTCAGCGCGACGATGAGCCCTTCGTTCGCCAGCGATTCAGGGCGCAGCTCGAAGATGAGCGCCCGCATCTCCGCGAGCGCCGCCTCGGCGAGCGACATCGCGTAATCCAGTGGTTCGGCGGCTCGGGCTGGATCGCGCTCCAGCCAGGTTCGCGCGGTACGCGCCCCCAGCGTGATGCCATAGAGCGCCTGCGAGACAGAATCATGCAGCTCATGAGCCAGCCGCTGCCGTTCTTCGAGCGCCGCAAGGTCCTTCCCTTCCTCATACAGCCGCGAGTTCTCCAGCGCCACTGCCGCCTGCCCCGCAACTGCCGTCGCCAGGGCGACATGGCGCTCGGTGAAGTAGTTTGGCTCGGAATGAACGATGTTGAGCATGCCGATCACACGTTCTTTGACGCTCAACGGCAGCCCCATCCACGACCGTACGAAGCCAAACTCCGTCTCCAGAAAGGGACCAGCCGCCCGGCGAAAGGCCGCGGCTCCTGGCTCATCGCCACGCACATCGCCAACCACGCGAATTTCGTGCTCATCGAGGAAATTGCGCAACATCGTCTGGTAGTCTGGCGCACGCTCCAGCGCCACAATCTCCTGTCCGCTAGCCGGGCCACGAAAGTCCAGCAGCGCCAGCTTCTCACCCTGACGAGCGATAATCGCCGCGCCAGTATAGTCCACGACGGTCTTCAACTGATCGAGAATCGTCCGCAGGAGCGGCTGCAGCTCCAGCGTCGAGACGACGCTCCGGGAGATGTCGAGTAGCGTGGTCAACTCGTGCGTGCGCTGCTGCACTCTGCGCTCCAGCTCCCGGTAATAGCGCACCCGCTCGCTGATGTCGCGCACGACGCCGAGCACGCACGTCCGGCCTGAATAGGTAACCGTCGAGCCGTGAATCTCCACATGCAGCAGCGAGCCATCCTTCCGCACGTCTATGGCATGCGTGCGAAACGGGCGCCCACTACGCGCCGCCTCCATGTATTGCTCGAATGCCTCATGGTTTTCCGGGAGGATGAACGCGGTGGGGTGTAGCCCAACGAACTCGCGATGGGTATAGCCATGCATCGCGCAGGCGGCGGGATTCGCCTCGACCACACGCCCGGTCTTCAAGTCGTTGAGAATCAGCCCATCGCTGGTCGATTCGAAGATATCATGGTACTGCCGCTCGCGCTCTTTCACCTGGTTTTCGCGCGCCTTGCGCTCGGTGATATCCGTATGCCATCCGACGATGCGGTAGGCGTGGCCATTCGCATCGCGCAGGGATGCGGCACGAGTCAACACCCAGCGCCACGAGCCGTCTTTGTGGCGCAGGCGGTGTTCGAGACGGTACGTGCTTTTCGGGCTCTTCAGGTGCTCAGCGGTAGCGGCCAGGCAGCGCTCCCGATCATCAGGGTGGATGCGCCGCGTCCATTCATCGATGTTGTTGGAAATCTCGTCCTCGGCATAGCCCAGCATCGCCTTCCAGCGCGGCGAGTAGTAGACCGTAGTGGTGACGATATCCCAGTCCCACAGGCCATCATTCGCGCCCTCGATGGCCAGCGCCAGGCGCTCGGCGCTGAGATCTGCGTCTGTGCCAGTCGTATGGACCCCACTCATGCGGTGCCGCATCCCATCTGTTGGTGCGTGGTCGTCGTGCCCGTTGGTTACTGGCCAGCCGCGCCCGATGCGCCCATCGAGGACGATGGCGCAATGCCGACACGCAAAGCGTAGAGGGCCGCCTGCGTGCGACTCTGGAGCCCAAGCTTGGCGAGTATGTTACTGACGTGCGTTTTCACGGTCTTCTCAGCGATATGCAGCGTGCGCGCGATTTCTTTGTTCGCCTGTCCCTGCGCCAGCAAGCGCAACACCTCGATCTCCCGCTCGGTCAGCATGTCGGGATTTTCCGGCGTCCGCACTTCGTTCATCAGGCGAGCGGCAGCCTGTGGCGCGAGGCGCACCTGCCCGGCGGCAGCGGCGTGAATCGCTGATCGTAGCTCGTCGGCCTGTGTGTCTTTGAGCAGGTAGCCAATCGCTCCTGCCTTCACCGCCGCCACCACCGAAGCATCTTCCAGCACACTCGTCAGCGCGATCACCTCGGTATCCGGCTCGGCGCGGCGAATCGTGGCCGTAGCGGTGATACCATCCATCTTGGGCATCAGCAAATCCATCAACACGACATCTGGACGCAGCTCTTGCGCCTTGCGCACCGCCTCTACGCCGTCGGCAGCCTCGCCGACCACTTCCAGATCTGGGTCCAACGCCAGAAACATTTTGAGGCCCTGCCGCACGACACTATGATCGTCAGCAATCAAGATGCGTATGCTCATCGCCCTCCGCCCTTGCGTTCTGCCGTAAGCTCGCTGCACTCTGGTCGTTCTCGTCGGCATTGTACCACAGCGTCGCTGCGATCAAGCGTCCCCGCCTCCCTGCTTCAGGCTTCCTTGCATCCGCCTGTTACCATCGTGTACACTGACGATGACAATCACAGAATGCTAAGGCATCGAACGAGGAAAGTACGCTGGATTCCGCTCGCAGAGAGCCGGTGGCTGGTGCAAACCGGTGTGTGGATCCGCGGAAGCTCCCTCGCGAGCCGTGACCGTGAAACGCCCTGCGTGTGTAGCGGTCGCCGGGTGTTCCCGTTACCGAACCGGGGTGTGTTGGCACCCTCTGAGGCCGTCGCCGCGAGGCGACGGCGGAAACAAGGTGGTACCGCGAAAAGGTCGCACTGTGCGTCGCCTTTCGCCCTTGTCGGGGCGAAGGGCATTTTTGTTGCCCCTCGCCGTTCAGGCTCATATTTCCCATAATGGGGAATGCGCTACACGACGGAGGTAATGAACATGGCGCAGCGAAAGACGACAGAGACCACCCGGCAGCAACAGCAGCAGCGGCGACCAACACACGCCGCGAGCAAACCTGCCGAGCCAATCATCGAAGTGCGGCCGCCACAGTATCCATTCGCGTCGTTCGAGGCAAAGTGGAGCGCACGCTGGGAGGCCAGCGGCATCTACCAGACCGATCTGGACTACGCGCGCAAACCCTATTACAACCTGATGATGTTCCCCTACCCCTCGGCGGAGGGGCTGCATGTCGGCAACATGTATCCCTACACAGGCTCGGATATTCATGGCCGGTGGACGAGCATGCGCGGCTACGATGTCTTCGAGCCCATTGGCTTCGATGCCTTTGGTATCCACAGCGAGAACTTCGCGATCAAGCGGGGCATCCACCCGGTCATCCTGACCGCGCGCAGCGTCGCTCACTTCCGCGAAGAGCAGTTGAAGCGCATTGGCAACCGCTTCGACTGGGCACACGAGCTGGATACCTCTGACCCTCGCTATTATCGCTGGACGCAGTGGATCTTTATCCAGTTGTTCAAGGCGGGACTGGCCGAGCGCAAATCAGCGGCGGTCAACTGGTGTCCCAACGACAAGACCGTGCTGGCCGATGAGCAGGTCATCAACGGCTGCTGCGAGCGCTGCGGCGCGCTGGTGGAGCGGCGTGAGCTGGAGCAGTGGTTCCTGAAAATCACCAAATATGCTGACCGGCTGCTGAACAACCTGAAGACGCTGGACTGGTCAGAGCGGGTCAAGACGGCACAACGCAACTGGATCGGGCGATCCGAGGGGCTGCAATTCTCGATGGCGGTGGCGGGCGATCCCACACGCACCATCGAGGCATTCACTACCCGCCCCGATACCATCTACGGCGTCACGTTCGTCGCATTCTCGCCGCAGCACCCGCTGGTCGCCCAGATAACCGATGAGGCGCATACCGCCACCGTAACGGCATATGTCGAGGAGGCAAATCGCCAGCGGCCGACCGACCATGCTGAAGAGGCGCGCCCGGATACGGGAGCCTTCACTGGCCGCTATGCCATCCACCCGCTGACTGGCGAGCAGATACCAATCTGGGTCGCCAGCTACGTGCTGATGGAGTATGGCACCGGCGCGATTATGGGCGTGCCCGCGCACGACAGCCGCGATATGATCTTCACGCAAGCGATGGGGCTGCCCATCCGCACAGTCGTTCAGCCGCCTTCTGGCGACGATGTCAATGTCGCCAGCGATGCCAGCGACAATACGGCAACAAACACAGCGAGCGAAGCGTTTACCGGCTATGGTGTGCTGGCCAACTCTGGCGCGTACTCTGGCATGACATCCGACGCAGCGTCAGCGGCGATCATCGCGGAGTTCGAGGCGCGCGGTATCGGCAGCCGCTCGGTCAAATATCACCTGCGCGACTGGCTGATCAGTCGCCAGCGCTACTGGGGTCCGCCTATCCCGATCATCTACTGTCCCGAGCACGGCGCGGTCCCTGTGCCAGAGGACCAACTGCCCGTGGTGCTGCCCTACATCGAGAACTTCCGGCCAGCGGGCACAGGCGTGGCGCCACTGGCCAGCGATGAATCGTTCGTGCGCACAACCTGCCCCATCTGTGGCGGACCCGCGCGGCGCGAGACCGACGTGAGCGACAACTTCCTGGATTCCGCCTGGTATTATCTGCGCTACCCATCATCTGATGATGACAGCGAGCCGTGGAATCCCAAAATGACGGCAAAGTGGCTGCCGGTGAGCATGTATACTGGCGGGGCGGAACATAGCCTGCTGCACATGCTATATTCGCGCTTTATCACGATGGCGCTGCACGATCTGGGACATCTGCCCTTCGAGGAGCCATTCCCCCATTTCCGCGCAAACGGGACGATTACGCGTCATGGCGCGAAGATCAGCAAGTCAAAGGGCAACATCATCAACCCCGACGACTACATCAACCGCTACGGCGCGGATGTCTTCCGTGTGTATCTGATGTTCCTGGGGCCGTACGAAGCCGACGCCGACTTCAGCGACCGCAACATCAGCGGTGTCGTACGCTTCCTGGACCGCGTCTGGCGTATCGTCACGAGCGCGGCCAGCACCGCATCCCAGAGCAAGCCACGCGGCGAAGCGCGTCGCGAGATGCACCGGACGATTCAGCGGATGACGGAGGACACCGGAGCATTCAAGTACAACACGGCAATCGCGACGATGATGGAGTACGTGAACGGGCTGGAGGCACGCGGGCGCCCAACTCGCGCCGAGCTGCGTACGCTGCTGAAGCTGCTGGCACCGTATACGCCATTCATTACCGAAGAGCTGTGGGAACACATCGAGGGCCCAGATGCCACCTCGATCCACACACAATCGTGGCCCACGTTCGATCCAGACGCGCTGCGGAGCGCGATGGTGACGCTGGTGGTGCAGGTCAATGGACGGCTGCGCGACCGCATCACCGTTGCCGCCGACGCTACGGAGGACCAAATACGCGCGGCTGCGGAAGGCGCTCCCAACGCCCGGCGCGCGATTGGCGGTGCGCCCGTGCGCCAGATGGTCGTCGTGCCGGGCCGCCTGGTCAACATCGTAACGGGGCAATAGATCCGCGCTCGCCACCACGAGCATTCAGACGCGCCCGGAAAATCTGGCCGCAGGCTAATACCCTGCGGCTCATCCCGCGTGGTGGTGAGCCGGTTGATATCGCTGCCGCCTGGGATGGCCTTCTCTAGTCGTCGTCCATCTTGATCCAGCCCTTCTTGAGAGCATGGACGACCGCTGCCGTACGGTCATTGACCGAGAGTTTCTTCAGAATCGAGGTAATGTGGTTCTTGACGGTCTGATCGCTGATCTTGAGCGACTTGGCAATCTCTTTGTTGCTGTTGCCGCGCGCAATGTAATCCAGAATCTCGATCTCACGCTGTGAGAGCGGTGTAAAGACCTGTTGCACTTCTGGCGGCTCCTCCGCGGTCATCTCGCGGAAGCTGCGCAAGACGCGACTGGCCACCGTCGGACGTGAGAGCACATTGTCATTGATGATATAGATGCCCTGACTGACGTTGCGCACCGCATTCACCAGGTCATCGGCGGAGATACCTTTAAGGAGATAAGCCGCCGCGCCGAGCTTCATCGACTGGAAGAGCTGCTCTTCATCTTCAAACGCCGTCAGCATAATGATCGCCGCTCGGGGCGACGAATGGCGAATCTGCCGAGCCAGCTCGAGCGCATCATTGGTGGAGAGGAGCGCATCGATGAGCACCACATCAGGGGTGTACTGCTTGGCAAGCTCCAGCCCGGTGGCACTTTCAGAGGCCTCCGCAACGACTACACAGTCTCCTGCCTGTTCCAGCGCATTGCGACAACCCTGGCGAAACAGCGGATGCTCATCAATTAGCATGACACGAATCGATTCCATTGCAGTTCCCCTAACCCAATAATGTATAGATGAGTGATCTTGGCACGGTTACGGACAGACAGGTGAAGTATATACGATATACTGACGTCCCTGTCTACTACTGGACCGAACGGCGCCAGTCGTGAGACCGACGCCGTTCCATGCCAGCCATGCCAAATGCTGACCCGAACTTCTGGCCAAACACTTGATGATATCACCTGGGTTGGGTTAGTGGATACCCTCCCGCGCCCGGATGCGCGCCGCCGCTTCGTCGCGTGTCACGCGGCCCGCCAGCAGCGCATCGAGAATAGCTTCGAGCGGTTCGGATTCGGAGACGGCAACGCCCGCCGCGCCATCCGGCGTCATCACGGGCTGCGTATCCGCTGAGATCAGCCGCGCCTCATCCGGCTTCGGCTCGTGGCGAGCACCGAGATAGTGATTGCGCGCGGCTACTGTGAGAAAGATGCCGACCATTGTGCCGCCAACCAACAGCATCACCAGCCCGGTACGCACAGCATGCTGCCATTCGCTCGGTGGCGCGCCCAGCACCGTGCTGCCAAAGGCCTGCAAGGCGAACACCATTCCAGTGGCACCGTCTATGACGCCACCCGCGAGCAGAACCAACACGAAGATACGATGGGGCCAGGAGACGCCACTCTGCTGCGCGCCCATGCCGAGGAACAGAGCAAGCACCACGAAAGGCAGCCCCGTCACCACCTGCGAACCAGCCTGAGCGAAGGTAACGGCGTCAGCATGTGTGCCAGCGGGTACGACGCGCTCGACCACGGCACTCAGCAATGACTGGACGCCCACCCAGAAGGGGAATGCGCAGATAATTGCATACAGCGCCCACTGGACGTATGTGGCCGCAGGCATGCCAGACGGCAAACTCGGAGCCTCACGCGCAGAAAGCCAGCGATACGCCAGGAAAGCGACGATGCCAAACACGAGCGGGCCGAGCGCGGTCCCGGTACTCTGGGCAAGCTGTCCGTTCGGAAGCGGGTGGCCCACTGCCTTGAGCAGCGCCGCGTAGATAATGCGCTGGGCGCCCGATAGCGCGAACGCCACCGCGTACCCAAGCGCCAGCAGGTGCGCCACCTGGCGCAGGCGCGAGCGATAGTCGTGGCGTGTAAAGGCGGTATAACCGGCCCAACAGGCCGCAATGAAGAATGCCGCCGCCCACTCGGCAACCACCTGTCGCGGGTGATAGTACGCCGACTGACTACAGAACGAGCCAGCATAGTAATAGACGCAGGGATCAAAGGCGCCGATGCGAGTGAGGGTATACAGCACGCTCGTTTCAGTCGCCCGCGACCAGAAAGGCGCAGCGATGAGGACGATTCCGAGTTGCGCGCCATACAGGTGCAGCCGCTGCAACGTCAGCGCGCGGGGTGTCGCCACATGCGTCCGCATCCGTTCCAACTGGAGCAATACGAACAGACCGCCCGTCGCCAGCGCGGTAGAAAGAAAGCCAATCGGCGCGTTATACTGGTTCTCCAGCGAAGCGATGCCCGCCGTAGCGAATCCGATGGCAAACAGCGCGGCAAACATCTGTGTCACGTTGAGGAAGAAAGAGCGGACCGCGCCCCCGCCCGCCGCTGAATCGCTGGCCATGTCGCGACGAATCAGCCAGTAATGCAGGCCACCCAGCAGCAGCGTGACCAACCAGACCACCACAAGCGCCACGAGCGCCTGGACGAGTTGTGTACGACCGGGCGGTGATCCATACGGCCCGCGCAGCGAAGTCGCGGTCAGGAGCAGGCTGAGCGAGACTCCTGTAGTCGTTGTCGCGATTATGAGCAGAATGACGCAGACGGCATAGAGGTAGGCGCGATAAAGATGACGCACCATGGCCAGGCTCCCCTCTCACCGGCTGGGCCAGGCGTCCTCCATCAGTACGAGTAAGCCAAGCGGACATCCCGCCCACCGGATGATGTATGTGGGAACCACTCTACAGCACTGCTCGCTCACGCACCAGACATAGCTCGCAGGATGAGGCGTATATTC
>DASUWS010000027.1:0-2187 GCA_036378295.1 Ktedonobacterales bacterium | reverse complement strand
CAATACCGAGTGGCTCGAACATCTGCTGGTCCAGCGTGATAGCTTCCTCGACCGCGCCTTGACGCTGGCCACGAACGAGCCATAAGGATACCGAGGACTTTCTATGACCACGCTCTGGATTACCGGCGCAGGCGGCGTTGTTGGCGGCAAGCTGGTGGAGCAGGCGGTGCGCGGCGGGCGCTATGACCGTATCCGCGCGCTCAGCCATGCCCCCGTGCCTGACCTTGCCGCGCAGTTTCCGGCGGTCGTGTGGGCGTCGCTCGATCTTGGGGACCGCGAGGCTGTTCTGGAACAGGGACGGCTGGCCCCGCCAGATGTGGTGATCAATCCCGCCGCGATGACCAATGTGGACGCCTGCGAATCGCGCCGCGATGAGGCCCGGCGAGCGAACGCCGACGCGCCGCGCTGGCTCGCCGAGGTCTGCCGTGACCGTGGCGCTCACCTCTTGCACGTTTCCACGGACTATGTCTTCCCCGGCGATGACGCCCAGCCCGGGCCGTACGCCGAGGATGCCGTTCCGCGCGCGATCAGCTATTACGGCCAGAGCAAGCTGGATGGCGAGCGAGCTATTGCGGCGGTCTGTGGCACTGATACCCCGTATGCGATCGTTCGGACGGCGCTGGTCTATGGGCTGGGGCGCCGCTCCAATTTCGTCACCTGGGTCGCGGGCGAGCTACGCGCCGGGCGGCGAGTGCGCATCGTACGTGACCAGTTCAATACGCCCACCATCGCCGACGATCTGGCTTCGGCGCTGCTCTGGATGGCGGAGCGCAAGCGCACAGGTATGTATCACGTCGCGGGGCCTGATCTGGTCGGGCGACATGAGTGGGCGCTGGCCATCGCGCGGCACTTCGCGCTCGATACCAGCTTGATCGACTGGGTATCCTCCGCCGAGCTGGCACAACCCGCCCCGCGCCCGTTGCGCAGCGGCCTCACCTGCGCGCGTCTGCTCGCCGAGCCAGATGCCCCGCGTTTGCGCGGTATCGCGCGTGGGCTGTCTGATATCGACTGGCTCCCGGAGGAATAGCCCTGGCCATCGGCTGATGGCGTGGACCTCTCCCCCTGCCCGGACATGTTCCAGCAATATGCGGCTGCTTGTGCGGGTCGTTCTGCGAGTTGTGGGTGATCTTTCCGTGCGCTCTCGCGTACACTTCCCCTCAGGGGAGGTACGACGATCATGGGCGCTCGACAGCGACAGACACAGCGGAATGCGCTTCGGACCGCGCTCTGGGCGCTGGGTATATCGGGCGCCGCATTAGGCGCGTACCTTGGTATTGCCGCATATGCGGCCCGTAAGCTCGCCTTCTCCAACCCGCTCGCCATCGAACAGACGCCCGCTGAGTTCGGCATGGACTTTCGTGAGGTATCCTTCGTGAGCCGGGATGATGGTGTGCTGCTGCGCGGGTGGCTGATTCCGGGCATCGGCGCTGGCGGCCAGCCAACGCTGGAGCGCACAGTCATTGCCGTGCATGGCGCGTGGCAGAATCGTACCGATCCCGCCGCCGGATTGCTCGATCTCTGTTGCGCGTTGGCCCGCGCTGGATTCGCCGTGCTGACGTTCGATCTGCGCGGCCATGGCGAGTCGCAGCGGGCGCCGTTCACGCTCGGCTACTCCGAACAGCGCGACATTCTCGGCGCGGTGGACTTCCTGTGTGGTGGCGCGCTGCCCTATCCGGGGCTGGCCCGCCCAGCGTGGATCGGCGGCTATGGCGTCTCGATGGGCGCGAGCGCGCTGCTCTATGCCGCCGCCGCCGAGCCAGCCATCCGTGCCGTCGTCTCGGATTCCGCCTTCGCGGAGATGCGCTCGATCATTGAGCGTGAGCTTCCACAGCGCAGCAGGCTGCCGCGCTACTTCATTCCGGGCATCCTGCGCGCCGCCCGCGCGCTCTATGGGGTGGATGTCGCGGCGGTGCGCCCGGTGGAGGCGGTTGCCGCGATTGCGCCGCGCCCGTTGCTGCTGATTCAGGGCGGGGCGGATGCAATGAATCCAGTGTCGAGTCTGGATCGGCTGGCATGGGCCGCCGGGTCCGCCCCACGGGCGCATGTTCTTACCTGGCGTGTGCCTAACGTGCCACATGCCCAGGCATTTCATCAGGAGCGCGAGGCGTATGTCGCCCTGCTCGTCTCATTCCTGGCGACATCGTTTCACCATGATGCGTACGCAGCGGCGGCAGATGCGGACCGTGC
>DASUWS010000026.1:0-20600 GCA_036378295.1 Ktedonobacterales bacterium | reverse complement strand
ATGGAGCCGCCGATGCGGCAGGAGCCGGGCTGCCCGGCTGGTCAGACTGGCGGCTCAACCGCGCGCCGCATACCGAACACTGCGTGTCTTCGGGGCGCGTAGGCGAGCCGCAGTGCGGGCAGATTGTGCTATCCAAGACACTAACATCCTCTCCGCGTATGGTCGTTCAGGCCGGCAATCTGGCGTTGTCGTTTCCGCAAGCTGCGCGGCTCTTAGTATACCAGATGGCGTACCAGCTAACGTACTGGCGCGTGCGCATGTCGAGAGTAGTTCATTAGGAGATACGCGCATTGGTACTGTTCGGTTTGGGGATGGAGTATCATTGGCGCAGTGTACATATGTGCGGCGATAGCGCACAGGCACGGGCACGGCAGGCCCACACTCACGCGGGTGAAAGCGAGTCAGTTGGCATAGTGTGGCAGCACAGTGTTCGGCCCAAGAATACCTTCCAGTTGCTGATGAAGCTCAGGGCAGTAGCGGATGCCTGCCTGTCCCGGCGGTATGGTGAGCCGTGCCTCCCATGAGCCGTTGCGCACGACGAATTCGTAGCGATCATGGCCGGGGAAGTCGTTGAGCGCAGTGAGCACGTCCTGCAGATGGGCGACATCAAGGGCACTGTTCTTCTGGCGCTTGAACGCAATACGCACCAGGTACTCCTTGCGCTCTGCTTCCTCGGGCATCACCGCGAATTCCTCGACGCCTTCGCAGATAATCTCGGGGTCCTCGTCCCGCATGCGGACGGTGCCTGTCACCAGCAAGATCGCGTCCTCACGCCACATCTCGCTGGTGCTCGCATAGGTTTTGGGGAAGACCGTTACGGGCGCGGTCCCCTGCAAATCTTCAAGCTGGACGATGAGCATCGTATCGCCGCGCTTGGTCACGATGCGCCGTATCTCGGTGACGCGCCCGCCGAGGGTGATCTTCTGGCCTGCCCACTCCTCGTTCAACAAGCCTGTGTAGGTGGTCACGCGCCGCTTGAGCAATGGGGCGATGTGCGAGAGTGGATGAGCGGAGAGATACAGGTTCAGCAGCTCTTTCTCCCATGCCAGCAACTGCTCCTGCGAGTGGTCGGGCACGTCGGGCAAGGTGAAGTCGTCGTGGTCGTCGTTGCTCAATACGCCGAAGAGGCTGTTCTGACCAATCTCGCGCATCTTGCGCTGCTGCTGGCCATACGACACTGCCCGATCCAGCGCCGCAAGGAGTTGGCTGCGCCGTCCCAGGCTGTCGAGCGCGCCTGCCTTGATCAGACACTCCACTGCGCCCCGCGTCACACTCTTGCCGTCGGTTCGGGCGAAGATATCGGCCAGCGAGCGAAATGGGCCGCCCTCGCGCCGGGCCTCCAGCAGCGAGTCAATCGGGCGCGAGCCGACATTGCGGATAGCAAGCAGCCCAAAGCGCACCGCCCAGCGCTGCTCGCTGGTTTCCGGGTCGGGGTCCATCGCCTCGACGGTGAAGCCGCTCTCGCTCTTGTTGATGTCTGGTGGCCGCACCTCGACACCCATCCGGCGACATTCATCAATGGCTGCGACCACTTTCTTAGCGTCGCCCGATTCGGTCGTGAGCGTTGCCGCCATGAACTCCGCGGTGTAGTTCGCTTTGAGATAGGCAGTCTGGTAGGCCACGAATCCGTACGCCGCCGCGTGGCTGTTGTGCGAGACGATGCGGTTGGCGATGTAGTTGAGTGGGCCGTCTGGCGCCATCTCCACGTCATAAGTCATCGCCTCGCCGCAGGGGGAGATCGAGACGATGGGATCGCCATTTGTCGCGTGAGCAACACCAAGGTGCTTCAACACGCCGGGCTTGAAGTCTTCGGGAGTGACGACAACGTAAGGCAGGTCGCCATACTTCTCAGCAAAGTAGCGCGCGTCGCGGTCCATGCCGTCCATTTCCCAGTAGATGCCGTTGAAATAGAAGTCGCAGACGCGGCCATTGCCAAGCACCTTGTGCATCTCAAATTCGATACCCTGCTCGATCAGCCATTCGCACATGTCTCGCTCTGGCTGGCTCGCGCACCACATCCCATTGGATGCGATTGAGCACCGGCCATACCCCGGGCCAGTGTCATAGCAGACGCGTGTGTTTGCAATAGATTTGGCGACGAGTTGTGCTTTCCACTCAGGATCATTGGCAAACAGCCACTTGACGCGCTCGTGCATTGCCGCAACGCCGTTGCGTGTCAGATGAGGATAGGTCGCGTGCATCTGGCGCATGTGCTGCCGCTTCGCTTCAGGATCACGTGCAGCCTGATAGGCTTTCACGCGATTGCTGACACGCACCCGCTGAGTCGCACTGCGGTTGAGTCGCGTTATCGCGATACGGCGGGCAGCGCGCTGCCGCTCAGTAACCCGGCGAGGCGCAGTGATGAGCTCGGTGCCAAGACGCATCTCGCCTGCTGGAAGATAGCCCTCCGTGGTGAGCAGCCGATGCTCAGGCGTCACCTTGATGGACTTGCCCGACGCTGTCCGAATGTGTAGCAGCGCCTTGCGACCCGTCTGGACGATGCGCGCTACTTTGTGCGGGCGAAGCTGACCATCGGGCCACATCGCCATAATCTCGGCGGGAGGGTTCTTGTAGGCCGCGGAGAGCGCCATCCGGCCGCCATCAGGCAGCTGTACCTCGGCGGAGCCATGGGCGCACTTGTTAAATCCATAGCCAGCGAAGGGCTCGATGAATGTGAAGATCTGCTCGGCAACCTTCTCATCAATGCCGTTCTTCGCGCATCCCTTAATGAACTTGTCGCGATATTTGGCAAGTTCTTCCGGGATCTTCTTCGACATCGCCTTGCGGAACTTGTCTACCTCGCCCCAGGTGAATCCGGCCAGTTGTACCGCGATCAGCAACACCTGGTCCTGATAGACGATGACGCCGTAGGATTCGCGCAGGAGCGGCTCCAGTCGCTCGTGGAGATATTTGACCTCGATCTCGCCGTGCTTGGACTTGATGAAGGTTGGAATCGAATCCATCGGGCCGGGACGGTAGAGCGCCACCATGGCGGTCACATCTTCGATACAGGTTGGCTTCAACTCCTGGATGTAGCGGCGCATCGCTCCGGATTCAAGCTGGAAGACGCCTGTCGTCTCCCCTTCCGCGAGCAGTGCGTAGGTGCGCGCATCGTCCGTGGGCAGGCGGTCGAGGTCGATTTCGATACCACGGGTCTCCTTGATGAATTTCTGGCAGTTCATCAGGATGGTCAGGTTCGAAAGGCCGAGGAAGTCGAACTTGAGCAGGCCAAGCTCTTCCAGATGCGCCTGCTCATATTGCGAGACGAGCCAGGGATTCTCTTCTTTGTAGTCGCGCAGTTGCAGCGGAACGACGGTATCTAGCGGCTCGCGCGAGATGACGACGCCCGCCGCGTGGATGCCAGTGCTACGGACCGTCCCTTCGAGGACGCGCGCCATATCGATCAGGTCGCGGATGTCATTGGTTGTCTCGTACGTCTGGCGCAACTCGGCAACGTCTTTCAGCGCGCTGTTGATCGTCACCTTCGGGCCAGCGGGAATCAGCCGGGCCACCCGGTCTGCCTCGTTCTGCTTGCCCATCACGCGCCCCACGTCGCGCACGGCAGCCTTCGCCGCCATCGTGTTGAACGTGACGATCTGGGCAACTTTATCCCAGCCATACTTATCCGCGACGTAGCGGATCACTTCTTCACGGCGGTCGTCGGGGAAGTCCATGTCGATATCGGGCATGCTCATGCGCTCGGGGTTGAGAAAGCGCTCGAAGAGCAAGTCATAGCGAAGCGGGTCCACATTGGTGATGCCGAGCACATAGGCGACCAGACTGCCTGCCGCCGAGCCGCGCGCTACACATCGCATGCCGTGGCTGCGGCCAAAGTTGACGTAATCCCAGACGATGAGGAAGTACGAGACGAACCCCTTCGAGCGGATTACCTCGAACTCGTAGTCCAGCTTCCGCTGCACCGTCTCGCTCATCGCTCCATAGCGTTCCTTGACGCCCTCCAGGCAGAGGTGATAGAGATATTCTTCCGGTGTGGCGAAGCCTTCGGGGATGTGGTAGATCGGCAGCAGATTCGCGCCAAATTCGATCTCGACGTTGCACATCTCCGCGACGCGCATCGTGTTCTTCAGCGCATCGGGCAGCTCGGGGAACATCCGCGCCATCTCGTCGGGCGTCTTGAGGTAATAGTGCTGGCTGTCGAACTTCATCCGCTTCTCGTCTTGAAGCGTCTTGCCCGTCTGGACACAGAGCAGCACGTCCTGCGCCTGGGAATCTTCGGCGGATACGTAATGCAGATCGTTGGTCGCTAGCAGCGGCGTGCCTGTTTCGCGAGCCAGGTCGTACAGCATCGGGTTGAGCTTATTCTGTGGCGAATCGGGCGCGGCGTGGTCCTGCACCTCGATATAGAAGTTCTCTGGCCCGAAGACGTCCTGATACCAGCGTGTCGCCGCCCGCGCGCCGTTGAGGTCGTCGCGTAGCAGCAGTTCGGGGATCTCGCCTGAGAGGCAGCCCGACGTCACGATCAGCCCTTCGGCATGCTCTGCCAGCATCTTCTTATCGATACGCGGTCGTGCCTGGTAGCCCTTCGTATGGGCCAGCGACGTCAGCTTGAGCAGGTTCTTATAGCCGGTCTGATCTTTCGCCAGCAGCAGCAGGTGGTTGTATTCGTAGCGGCCAGTCTTTTCTTCGAGCGAAGGCACCAGATAGCCTTCGACACCGACTATCGGCTTGACGCCCGCCGCTTTACAGGCTTTGTAGAACTCGATGGAGCCGTACATGCCGCCGTGGTCGGTAAGCGCTAGTGCATCCATTCCCCCTGCCTTGGTCGCCTCGATCAGCCGCTTGATGCGCGACTGGCCATCGAGCAAGCTGTATTCGGAATGGACGTGCAGATGCGTGAAGTCGGCCACGGTGCATCACTCTCCCTCGCGGAATCGCGTCTATCTCTGGCCGGCACGCCGCAGGGAAAACGGCGCACCAGCCGGGGCATCTATCGGCTGGTAGCTGCGCTGGGTCGTACTGTGTTCCATCAGTACAGACGAAGCGGGACGACCCGAGGCAACCTGCCCCTTGCTATCCCGCACCCCAAACGGTAGCACACGCCCGCCTGTCTCGCCAGTCCGCCAGCCAGATGGGTTAGCCGATCTTGCCGTAACCTTCGCAATGTCTGGGTGAGGGTGCTCGCGACCGAAGGCATGGGCGCTGCCCAGCCTGGCCCAAGTCGATGGGATCGAGCGATGGAGGTGTACCCTCCACCGCGTCTCCCTGATTAATAGCAGGTGAAGCTCTGAGTAATGTTCCAGCGGCGGCTTGACGTGTAGACGATGTAGGATGGGCAGTGGTTCGCCGCGTGGGTCCCGTTGGTTGCCCCATAATTCAACGGGCGTGTCATCCCGCCGATGTCATAGACTCCCGAGTTGAGCGCATTCACCAGCCCTTCGCGGGTAATGTTTGACCCCAGCTTACGAAGCGCTTCGACGAAGAGCCGGGCCGATACCCACGTCCCCTCAGAGAACGCATCCATGTTCTGAACCTGATTGGGGTAGTAGTGGGCGACCGTCCTGTTGTAGAGGGCGACCTCCGCGTTTCCCGCTGGATTGCCCTGTGCTTCCAGAACGGGCATGAATCCATAGGTGTTCACCAACTGGTCGCCAATCGCTGAATCCACAGCCTGTTTGTCAATGCCCGCGCCGGCGAGATGCGGAAATGTCTTATTGGTTCGCTGCTCTGACTGGTACAGGCGCACGTAGCTGAAGGGATCGAGCTGGGTGATCAGCCCATCCACCCCTCGCGACTGGAATTGCAGCAGATACTGGTCAAAGTTCGTCGCGGCGAACGGCACGAAGACGATATCGTTATCACTGATGGTGACGCCGTTCTTGGCCGCGCCCGCTCGGATGCCATTCGCGACATCGTTGATGCCCGCGGTTTGTGTCAGGAAGACTCCGACGTGTTTGAAGTGGAGCGGCCCGTTGGGATTGGTGCCGTAGTAGCCCAGTGCGTATCCATCGGTGTGGAAGATGGGCGTGACGGGGAAGGAGTACTTGTTGTTGAACTCTTCGGGCACGCCTAGCCCGCCCACGATGGGAATGCCATGTTGCTCAAAATAGGGCGCGGCGCGAGATTCGCCAAAAGGCGCGAGCCAGCCTACGATGGCAAAGACATGATCCTGCTGATCGAGCCGGGCGGCCTCCTGATAGGCCTGGTCCGCGTTCAGGTTGTCGTTGTAGGAGACAAGCTGCAACTTGTGGCCATTCACTCCGCCCTGGGAGTTCACGTACTGGAAGTACGCTCGAACCGTATCTTCTTCAACGGTCGCGTCAATGCCGTTGCTCTCGCTGAAGATGCCACCTACTTTGATGGTGTCGGCCGTGACACCTGGCGCCTGACTGGTTCCGCCAGTGCCGCCAGTACCCCCTGTACCCCCCGTACCTCCCGTACCTCCCGTACCTCCCGTACCGCCGGTACCACCCGAGCCATTGTCGCCACCGGGTATCGCCGTGCTACTGCCGCCAGCCGTAGCCGTAGCGTCCGCACTGCTCGTGAAGTCACCGCCGCCCGCGCTGCTGCCATTCACCCGCAGCGTCACTTTCTGCGCGCCCGTTGCGGTGACCACTGCCACGCTGGTGGACGCGATCAGCGCGAGCACGACCACGATGATGAAGATGCTGTCACGATTCGCTCTCATGAATACTCCTCACTCACAGCACGTGAGCATCGGCCAGTGAGTGCCAGATAAAGATGAACAGGCCAATCTGATACAGCACGAATACCACGAGCAGCGCCAGCCGCCAGCCGCCACCTTTGAGCCAGAGCCATGCTGGAGTCAGCATGGGAATGAAGCGCATGACCGCGGATTCAGGCACTACCTGCTCCCCACACACGGGGCATTGACCGCTAGACTGGTGTGGATCGAAGTGCGTGCCACAGACGGGGCACGTAATTTTGTTGAGTATGACGAAGCTCGACGCGGCTGGACCTGATGTCTGCATTAGTGCGTCTCCTCCTCCGGCATGATCGCCCCCGCTCTGGCCGCGGTTTCCGCCGCATTGGCAGCGGCAGCGACCGCCGCTGTGGAGCAGCCCTGCACGACAAAGAGCACCGCGAGCATCTGCCCGGCGTTGAGTGAGCCTACAACCGAGGCGATGCCGCCCCTGGCACTATGACCAGGCGTATTGCCTGACCCGCCAGAGCCACTACCACCAGAGCCATTACCGCCAGTGCCATCACTTCCAGAGCCACTACCGCCGGAGCCACCACTTCCAGAGCCTCCGCCACCGCTGGAGTGGCGAGAGCCGAAGCAGAAGAGGCAGAAACTACCACCGTCAGAGGAACTGGATGGCGTGGCAGGGACCGCGTAGACACTGCCCGTGATCTGCCCAATCGAGAAGTTGATATGCGTCGCGGGCACGCCGTTACCGGGAGCAAGTTCACCTGTGACTTGCACGCCGCCGCCCGAGCCCTGCCACTTGCCAGCATCCTGCATGCTGTTGGTGCTCGTGAGCGCGATTTGGATGCCCGCAGCCTTCAGAGCGGTATTGAGCGCGCTGCTGAGTTGCTGGATGGCGGACTGGCTTGCCGAGCCACCTTGATTGCTAACTTGCACGCCGTTCTGGTCAATGGTTACGGGAATGCCCGCAATCGTGGCACCGGTAACGGTCGTCGTGACGGTACCAGTCCCCTGGTCACCAGATGCCGGAGCCTGACCACGCAGGGTCGAATCGACCGTGGCGAACGTAATCAACCCCTGGAAAAGCTCGACATGGGCCGCGCGTACCGCGACGATAGCCGTGACACCGTCGTTCGTCGCCTGCGCCGTCGCCTGGCCACTCTCATCGGCTGCGGCGTATGGCAGATTGGGATCGGCCGCCGCCAGGTGTCCTCCTCCTAGCTTGAGCAGCCCTGGATTGGCCACCTCCGCTGCTCGCAGGGCGGTTATGAGCCGCTGTTGGAAGACATCAGGTAATTGAGTCCCAGGGGGAGTCAGCGCAGCTACCTGGGTGTGCCCGGCCCCGGTAGCATTCGGGATCGTCTGCGACAGGCAGATAGGTCCGACGCATACGCGAGGCGTTGGCGTCGGTGGCACGGCGGTGGGCGCGGGAGGGGGTGTGGGTGCTGAGCCGCCTGGTGGGCTGGGAAGTGGTGGTGGCGCCACGGTTGGCACCGATGGCACTCCGCCACCACCCGGCACCGACGGAAGACTGGTTCCCGGCGCAAACTGATAAGAGGCGATTCCCGCTGTTGCCTGCGCGTAGCCTGGGCTCGCCTGCGTGGCTTCCTGTGCGGCTCCGCCTTGCGAGGCCACACCGTCGCTCAAGGGTGCCGCCTGACTGGATGCCGATCCATTGCCTGGATAGGTTGCCTCGACGCCGTTTGGGATTTGTACGCCAGCGTTCTCGTTGTTGAGCACAGTATTGATCGCTGACCCGGGATAGAAATAGGCCGCTTTCGCGTCTGAGGTTGGCCCGCTGTCAATCGACACGAAGACATAGGGTGTTGATTCATCGGCTGCCGGGATGTTGATGAATTCGTCGTTGACGATGAACGGCTGGATAGCCCATCCCGATGCAGTCGCTCCATAGGAGTCCATCGTAGTTGGGCTATCACCGTAAGCAACCAACGGTGCTGCCAGCACGAGTATGCTGAGCCACCCTGCTATGAAGCTCCCTATAGCAATCCGAAGCAGCCAGCGGCGCGCCGTGCGCAACCGGCTATGATTCTCACGCAGGCGCATGCGCATGCTACGCACCTCCCTTGCCGCCCGCATCCGCGCCATTACCTGGCTGGAGGCTCCCATGACCATTGACGATTGTGGGTATCTTCGTGATATCGGTGACTTCTGCCGAGGCATCGGTTACTTGCTCGCGCGCCCCGATATATGCGCGTAGTGCCTCGTTCACCAGGTCCGGCAGACTCCCCTTGGGGCCTACCAGTTCGCGGAGATACCGGATGAGACCTGGTTCCACGCGCACATGCATCATCTCCGTCTCTGTTGGGTTGACGGGCTTGTACTCGGGCCGAGCCGCGCCACTGCCAAGGTATGAGCTTTCGACGAAACCCTCGCGCTGTGCCAGGCGTTCCGCCGGACCCGCGTACGTGACGACGCCTTTCTCCAGGACATAGGCATGGTCGGCGATGGCCAGCGCCTGTCCGACGAATTGTTCTACCAGCAGGATCGCCGTCCCCTGGGCCGTGATCGCTGGCAACAGGGCGAAAAGCTGTTTCACCACGCCGGGTGCCAGCCCAAAGGAAAGCTCATCAATCATCAGAAGACGAGGATTGGTCACCAGTGCCCGGCTCACTGCCAGCATCTGCTGTTGTCCACCGGACAGTGTACCGGCAAGCTGGCCCATCCGCTCGCGCAAAATGGGGAAGATGGTGCCGACCCGCCCAAGACGTTCCTCGTAGGCGGCAGTATCAACCTGCGCTCCATAGGCAGCCATACGTAGGTTGTCCTCGACGGTGAGGCGGGGAAAGATCCCTCGGCCTTCTGGCAAATGCGCAATGCCGTTTCGCGCTATCCGCTCTGCGTGCATCTTGTCGATCCGCCTGCCATCGAACCAAATCTCGCCGCGCCGTGGCCTCAGTAATCCCGAGATCGTGCGCAAGGTCGTCGTCTTGCCCGCTCCGTTGGCCCCGAGCAGCGCAACCACCTGCCCTTCACCCACTGTGAGTGAGAGATCGCGCACCGCCACAATCTGCCCATACGTCACGGTAAGGTTGCGCAGCTCCAGCAGTGGCGCACGCCTGGGGGTGGTGTGCCATCCAGGCAAAGGGGCGGTAGCGTACGAGCGAGACGGTGCCGTGTTTCGCCGGGTGATGGGCGGATTGCGAGGATCTCTGCTCATAGCAGCCATCCCTCCTCACCAGATCGTGGGCGTGCCGGTTGCGCGCCCGTCGCCACCGGTATCGTTTGTTCGTCCGCTACGTCGGGCTCGTCGTCCCCGGCATCCGATCCGCCGAGATATGCCGCAATGACTTCTGGATCGTTCACAACGCTTTTCGGCTCGCCATAGGCCAGCAGCTTGCCAAAGTTCAGCACATAGAGATGCTCAGAGACCGCCAGCACAAGCTCCATGTCATGCTCGACCAGCAGCATCGTCAGGCGGAAGACATCGCGCACGCGCAGGAGCAGTTCGGCGAAGCGCTCCGTCTCGGCGGCGTCCAGGCCAGAGGCTGGCTCGTCCAGCAAGAGCAAGCGCGGGGAACCAGCGAGCGCGCGGGCCAACTCGACCAGACGGCGTTGGCCTAGCGAGAGTTCGCCGGGTTGGCGTTCCAGCGTATCTTCGATGCCCAGAAAGGCGGCGATGCCCCGAGCGCGTTCGCGCGCGGCACGGCGGGCACGACCCGCACCGGGGAGCGGCAAAAGGTCAGGCAGGACACCGCCGAAGCGTGGTAGCCAGGCCGGGAGCATCAAGTTATCCAGAACGGTCAGCGAGCTGAACGCCTGGGGGGTCTGGAAGGTACGTCCGATCCCTAGCCGCGCGCGGCTGGCCGGGTCCAGCTCGTTGATCTGCTGGTGCGCATAGATGATAGAGCCGGACGCTGGGCGCTGAATGCCCGACAGCACGTTGAAGAGCGTTGTCTTGCCTGCCCCGTTGGGGCCAATTAGCGCGACAAACTCGCCTTCGAGGAGCTCCATCGAGACCTGGTCTAACGCCAGGACGCCGCCAAATCGTACAGAGACGTTGCGCACCTCACACAGCGGCATCGTCGTCTCCTTTCTCAGTGCCGCTCCCAGGCATGCGTGAGGATGGGGCGGAGCCGATGCCCGCCAGCCTGCGGAACAGTCGTGTCTCAGCCGCCTCCAGGAGACCGCCCAGGCCCTGCGGGGCGGAAATCACCTGGATGATGAGGCCAATCCCCAGAATCAGCGACGTGAGCGGTACGAGCGAGGGGAAATTGAGCAGAAGCTGTGGCGCCAGGATATAGAAGAGCGCGCCAAGTACCGCGCCTGGCAGGGAGCGCACGCCAGCGATGGCGGCGATAGCCAGCAGTTGGATAGACGCGATGAAGTTGAAGCGGTCGGCGGTGATGGAGCCTTCGACGAGTATGTAGAGCACACCAGCCAGCGCGCCCAGCGCCGCGGCTACGCCAAAGCCCAGCAGCTTCATCGCCACTACCGGTACACCAGAGGTCGCCGCGGCAATCTCGGCGTCACGCATGGCGAACCAGCTTTTGCCCGTTCGTCCGCGCCGCAGCCGGAGCACCGCCAGGATGGCGAGCGCGGTGATGATCACGACGACACGGTAGAGCCAGGCGCTGTTGTTTTCCAGCGAGATGCCGAAGAAGTCCGGCCGGGTAATTGTCCAGCCATTGCTGTCGTGATTCAGCCAGGGGACATCGACGAAGAGGAAGTAGTCCGCGAGCAGGGCAAGCGAGAGCGTGACAATCGCCAGTGTCAATCCACGCAGGCGCAGCGCGGGAAGGCCGACAGCGACGCCGACGAGAAAGACGAGTACGCAGGCAACGGGCGCCGCTACCCAGTACGACCAGCCGTAATGGCCCATGAGCGCGGCGGCGAGAAAGCCGCCCAGACCCATGAACGATGCCTGGCAGAGTGAGACCTGACCAATGTAGCCCGTCAGCACCACGATCGAGATCAATGCCACCGCGTAGACCAGGCTAAGGGTGAGCACCAGCAGGGGATAGCTGGTGAGCACATTGGCCGCGAGGAGCGCTACCACGAGACAGCCCAGCCCTAACGTATTCTCCAGCAGATCGCGCGTGAGGCTGGCGGCGGCTACCCTGCCTGATGGTGCGGTGGATGGCCGTGAGGGTGCGCTGGTGCTGCTCATCCCAATCCCTCCTCTCCGCTGACCGAGATCGCCAGCGGGCGTACTTCGCGACGGAGCAGCAGTACGGCGAGAATGACGGCGAAGGTCAAGACATCTTTCGCTCCGCTGGGCATATAGAGCGAGAGGACGGATTGCGCGACACCCAGCAGAATGCCTCCGGCGAAGGTCCAGCCCAGGCTGGAGAGTCCTCCAATCAGCGCTGCGCCAAACGCCTCGATCACCAGAATTGTGATGCTGGTAGTATTGAGCGTTGTCAGGGGCGCGAGCAACAGTCCTGCGATGGCCGCCAGGACCGAGCCGAGAATCCAGGCAATGACGGCGACGCGATTCACCTCGATGCCCAGAAGCCGCGCCGCGGGAGGATTATCCGAAGTAGCGCGCATGGCGATACCGAGGGGTGATTTGCGCAGGAAGAAGCCCAGACCGATTGCCAGGAGCGCGGCGACGGTGATGTTGGCCATCTGGTTGTAGCCCAGGGTAAGCTGCGCGATGCGAATGCCGGTCTGCGGGAAGATCTGCAACGGGATGTGATAGGACGTGTCTTTCCAAATGAGCCCGGCGACCGACTGAAGCACGAGGAGCCAGCCGAGCGTGACGATCACGCGGGTCAGCACTGGCCGCTCGCGTAATGGACGCAGGGTGAAGCGTTCCATGAACCAGCCGAAACCAGCGGCGAACGCCAGCGCGAGGATGATCGCAATCGGCGCGGGAAAGTGCATCTCGTTGCCAAACTGATAGGCGAGAAAGGCGCTGAACATGCCAATGGCGCCGTGGGCAAAATTGAGCACGCCAGTGGTCTTATAGATGAGGACGATGCCGATGGCGGCAAGAGAATAGAGGGCGCCTGCTGCGATTCCAACGAGCGTAAGCTCAAGCAAGAGGGTAGGTGAAACCATGGCCGCTCCTTCCCGGTTCGATGGCGCATTGTGCGGACATAACAAATCCGTGCGCCGCGGGATGCCTGCAAGCTAGCAAATTGCGTGCCAAACTGCCGAACAGTATAATCTACTTCGCCTGCCAAGCAGGACGCCTGTGCGTGCCAGGATTCCCGCTTCCGGTACCGACAATACCAGTCTGCCATTCAGGGACTCTACGATACAGCAATGAGGGGATTTATGCAAACATCTGGATGCGGTATGCGCAGAGATGACTTCGCCGGGACAGAAATATAGCTGTCGTCGAACGTGTGGTAGAGTGCCTGAGCATGCCCGCTTAGCTGGATAGAGCACCGTCACGACTCCCCACTGCATGTCTGGATACCGTATTCGCTCCTCGTACCGATATGCCGCCACGCATGGTTTTTCCTACCCCATCTCCATGCCAGGAGCAGGAAGCGCAAGCGCATGTCCACCCAGTAGCAAGGACTGGACAGCTTGGTTAGAATGGAGAAGCAATCTGGCGCGGAAGATGATGGGCATTTTGGCTGACGGAAGGGATAGGATACGAAGGGATGGATCAGGCAAACGGGACTTCCAGCACTGGGATTGGGGCTGTGTCACCGCAGCCGAAGCGCTGCCCACTGTGTGGCGTGATGATAACGGCGAATCCATTGGGTCTGTACGAATGCGCGTGTGGTTGGGGCGGGCCGGGCGATCCGCTGGAGCATGATCGCGGGCTGGCGAAGCTGTGGGCACGCACTGATCGCCGTCTGGCGGATGGACAGGCGCGACGTGACCTACAGCGGCTTGCGACCCAGGGCGATTCCGCCAGCGCGCTCAACGTCTTCTATTTGTGGCTGTTGCTGGTTGCCGCTACTGTGATCTATGTATTGATCGCGGCGATGATTGCCCTCTGCCTCTGGCTCATCGTCTCGACAATCCTCGACCTCAGTTTTCTCGGCGCAATCGTCGGCGGTATCATGCTTGCGCTCATTGTGATGCCCCTCTGGCCTCACCCTCGCAGCCATAAGGGCATCCCGGTGACACGCGAGCGCTTCCCCGCGCTGATGGCGGCGCTCGATGAGGTGAGCCGCCAGATCGGAGTGCCTGTTCCAAAGCGCGTAGTCTTGATGCCCAACGACGATCTTGACATCACGTATACGCTGTCAGGCGGCAACATCCTGCATCTTGGCGTCGCCAATCTGCCGCTTCTGAGCGATGTCGAGATGAAGTCGCTCCTGGCGCACGAGCTTGCCCACGCCTCTCATGGAGACACCCTGCTGCATCGCTTTTGTGCCCAGGCTGAGTTCCTGCTGCACGGGGTGGTCTACGGTATCCTGGAGGGCATCATGGGCCAGACGTATGGAGCGATGCGCAACACTCAGCGCTGGGTGCGCGGTGGTGGTACTGTATCCTCCGGGGTTGGCTTCATTGGGCTGGTCATTAGCTGGACGGTCCTGCTGCCGTTCCGCCTCTTGTGGTCCGCCTACCATCTACTGCGGATGCATCAGAGCCGCATGGCCGAGTTCGCTGCCGACCGCGCCGCCATCCATGCCTACGGGCCGCAGGCGTTCATCAATGGACTCACAGGCCTGCTGGTTGCTAGCCGCACTTTCTACAAGTCCGGGCAAGCGCTGCGCGGCGAGATGCTACGGCACAACAGCGCGAACTTCTACGCCGAGATGCGCCGCCACTATGGCGAGCTTCCGCCGCAAGTCATCTCGCAGTTGCGCGTGGAGGCTGTCACCGGATTTCGCACGTTGGCCAACACTCACCCGACGTCACCAGACCGCCTGCGCGCCGCCTATGCGACGTTTGCGACGCTGCTGCCCTCACCCGCGCCCACCATGCCCGCCTACATGCTGCTCGCGCCTGCTGATGCGCTCAACGCTGACGCCGTCGCCGTCGAGAACGAGCTAACTGCTCAACTCTTCAATTCATCGAAGAAGCGGTAATCGTAGCAGGCACCGCCTCTGGCCCGATGCGCCCGGCAACCAACGCCGCCAGCACCGCGTCCGCGTTGCCACGTTCTTCAGGAGTGAGCGCATCTAGCGGGACACAGGCCATCTCGGCGCGCTTGCCCGGCTCCAGCGTGCCCAGGTCGTCGGCCAATCCGAGCGCATCGGCGCCACCGAGGGTCGCCAGTCGCAGCACTTCGGTGGGGGTAGGTGTTTCGCCTGCCGCCGTGTGGAGCGCGCGGGCGGCGATGGCGTCATCCCAGACGGCGAGCGATGGGCTGCTTGCCAGGCTGTCAGTGCCGAGTGCCAGCTTGACGCCCGCCGCTCGGTACAGCCCGAAGGGCATCCGCCCACACTGTAATTGTGTATTGCTGCGCGGGCAATGGGCCACCGCGGCATCTGCCTGGGCGATACGTGTCAGGTCGTCCGCGTCTACCTGAACACCATGAGCCAGGAGCGGTCGCGCCGCCAGCACCCCTAACTGGTCGAGCCAGGCGACCGGAGAGATGCCGGGCGCGCGGGTGGGGTCGAGGGGCCAACCCGCCCCTGCGTAGAGGAGTTCGGCAACCGGGCCAGTGGCGTCGCGAAGAAATTGGGTCTCGGCGGGCGATTCGGCGACGTGGATCGAGAGCGGCACATCCTCCGCGCGGCACCACTCGGCGGCAGCGCGCATGAGCTCGGCAGAGACGGTGAACGGTGTGTGCGGTGAGAGGCCAAAGCGGATGCGGCTGTTTGGATACTCCTTGCGCCAGCGCTCGATCTGTTGCTGTCCTTCGCGCAAGAGGTCACCTGCCCGGCTCGGGTCAGGACTGAGCAGCTCATAGTAGACGACACCAGAGAGCCCGCTCTCGACCAGCGGGCGGACGCTCTGGCCGAAGGTGCATATCTCGCCCACGGCAACCGTCCCACTCGCCCGCAACAACTCGATGCCCGCATATGCCGCTTGCTCGAAGTCGTCGGGCGTGCGCGTCCGGCTGTAGCTCACCATTGGATAAATCCATTCGATGAACGGCAGGTTGTCCGGGATATGCCCGGCATGGTGCGTCAACTCCAGGTGGGTGTGGGCATTGATCAATCCCGGCAACAGCGCCCGCTCGCCCAGGTCAACCACACGGGCGCTGGAATAGCGCTCGCGCAGGCTGGAAGCCGCCCCAACGGCAGCGATACGCCCGCCCTCGACGGCGACCGCGCCATCGCGAATTGGCTCGTCACTAACAGGAAAGATGAGGCGCGCAGTGTAGAGCATCATAGTCATGTGAGTAGCTCCGCGAGCAGCCGTTCGCCCTCTGGCCAGGGGCCGAATCCCGCAACGGTATTGATGTGCTGACGTGGTCCGGCATCAATGAATCTACTACCCCAGGCAGCCGCAAGCTCCCTCGCCCGCGATTGCGGACACCAGGGATCATTGGTACTGGAAACGACAACACTGGCAAACGGCAGGCGAATCTTCGGATGAGGTGTGAAGCCAGGAAATTCCGGCAGACTGGCATATGCTGGGTCCGGCGAGTGCTTGAGCGCTTCGATATCCGGTGGGGCAACCAGCAGCGCCGCATGGACGGCGGCAACGGTTGGGCTGTCATGGTATCTGAGAGCCCAGTGAGCAATCGTCAGGCACCCGAGGCTATGCGCCACCAGCACGAATGGCGGCGCCAGGCGCGACAGGGTATGTTCGAGTGTTGCGACCCATTCGTCGCATGCTGGATACGGCCAGTCGCGTTGCCGAATACGCACATATTCTGGATGGGTGTGCTGCCAGAGACTCTGCCAGTGGTCAGGACCCGAGTCGTCATAACCAGGATGGATAACTACCGTCGCCAACGTAGCTCCTCTATTTTCCGTTCCGCTCCCCATTACTCGAAGACCCGGAGAGTCTCGTAGCGGCTGTTGCGCTCGGCGGGACGGAACCCAGCCTTGCGGATTTGCGCCTGGATCTGCTCCACCGTCATGCAGGTACCAACGTCGGCTCCGGCTGCGCTCACGACATTCTCCTCCATCATCGTGCTGCCGAAGTCGTTCGCGCCACAATGCAGCGCCTCACGCGCCAGATCGGCGCCTTGCGAGGGCCACGACGCGCTGATGTTCTCGAAGTTGTCGAGCATTACGCGGGCAAACGAGACCATCCGCAGGTATTCGTCGCCCGATGCGCGCGTGCCGCCCATCGCCGTATGCTCCGGCTGATAGCTCCAGACGATGAAGCTGGTGAAGCCGTTGCCGTTGTAGGCATGGCTCTCGTCTTGCAGATCGCGCAGACGTGTCAGGTGCAGCACACGCTCGTCCAGGTCCTCACCGAAGCCAAAGACCATCGTGGCTGAGGTGGTCATGCCCTCACGCTGGGCCAGCCGCTCCGCTTCGATCCAGCTTTCCCAGGTGCCCTTATGTGGTGCGATGCGGTTGCGCGTGCGGTTGTCCAGAATCTCCGCGCCGCCACCGGGCAGGCCATCCATCCCCGCGGCGTGCAACCGGTGCAGCACCTCATCCAGCGGCATTTTCATGATGCGGGCGATATTCCAGACCTCGACCGGGGAGAAGGCATCTATCTGAATCTCGGGGAAATGCTCCTTGAGGTAGCGCAGCAGCCCCTCGTAATAATCAATCTTGAGGTAGGGATTGACGCCGCCTTGCAGCAGTACGCGCGTTCCGCCCCAGCCGCGTAGCTCCGCCATCTTCGCGCCGATCTGCTCGTTCGTCAGCAGGTAGGCCTCCTGGCTGGCTGGCTTGCGATAGAAGGCGCAGAAGCCGCAGTCCACGATGCAAACGTTGGTGTAGTTGATGTTGCGATCTATCAGATAGGTGACGATGCCCTCCGGGTGCTTCTTCTGGCGGATGGCGTCGGCGGCACGCTGTAGCTCGTTGGTTGTCGCCGTCTGGTACAGGTGAATGCCCTCGTCGAGGGTGATACGCCCACCGTTGACGGCGCGTTCCAGCAATTCACCTGGTGTTGTCGTGATCGTTTGCATGGCTCAATACCTCATTTCAGCGGCGGCGATGTCGCGCGACTTACGCGGGCGCGTATACAGCTTCGAGCACATCCATGAACGGGCTGACCGAAAAGACTGCTTTACCCGGACCAGCATCGCCATAGCCCGGTGGGGGTGCGAGACGGTGGCGTTGCATTGTCTCGCGGTAGACTTCGAGCAGGCGCAGATGGTATTCCAGCGGCGCGCCTTCCGGATTGGCATCGCCCAGCGGCGTCATCGGCTCCGGACACCAGGTCGTAAACCGTGGCGTGATGCCCTTCGACATGAAGAACTCCAACCCCTCAGCGGTCGAGCGAATCGCCTCCTCCACCTCGGTATAGCCATACGGACGCGCCATCTCGACGCCTGCCACGAAGTTCGGGATGACGTGCGCGGGGCCAAAGACCTCGGCGGCGCCTACGATGCGGCGTATCCACTCATCGCGGCCAATATAGCGCGTCTTGCCGGGGCAAATCTTCGGGAAGAGCTGCGGATCCCACACCTCGTAGTTGGGATGGTAAATCTGCGCGCCGGCTGCTTTCAGCCGCTTGACATCGGCGATGGGCCACGCCTGCGTCACGACTTTGCTGATCCAGCGGCCAGGGAAGCGGCTTTCGATGGCCTCGACGTATTGGGCATAAAACTCCACCTCGTTTTTGCCCTGCAAGCTGGAGGTGACGCTGCCGCCCGTAATGGTATATGCCTGGCTCTCGCTGCCGCTGGCGTCAATCGCTTCGAGCGCGGCGACGATATCATCGACGGACTTGACGCCGGTATACGGGCGGCCCTCCTGGATTTGCTGGCGGTAGTTGTTGTTGATGTCGCAGAACTGGCACTCTTCCTTCGCGCCAAAATACTGGCAGACGCGGAAGACGGTGAGGTAGAGCAGATAGCCCCATTCGATGGTCGGCGCAATCTCCGCGACGGGACGCCCATCTGGCAGCGTTGCCCGGTAGTACGGTGGGAGATCGTGTAGCCCAACCTCGGCTACTGGCTCGCCCTCGACATGCAGCCAGAGCGCGCCATCACGCGGCGCGACGCGATAGGGTGAGGCGGGATTCAGGCGTGTGGAGACGATGGTCCGGCGGAGATTCCAACGGCCACCAGTCAGCGCGATCTCCTCGGGCGCGTGCCATTTCTCGGTCTCATCGAGCTGCTTCTGGCGCACCATATCGAACGAGAAGATGAAGTACGACTTCGGCTGATGTTCCCGGGTCGCCTGCTCGCCATCCCCGGCGGGCCGGATCAGGGCGCCCTTGTCGAATGAGATACCGGTGCGCAGCAGGTCGGCCTTCAACACTGCCTCGCGTGGCAGTGTCTCATGACGGGCGAATTGCCCTTCCAGAATGTCGAGTTGTCCCATCGTTTGCCTTGCCTCTATCCCAAAGACCCCCTCCCTGGCCAGCGGCCTTCCCTCCTCCACTGGGAGAAGGGAAGAAGGGGTGTATCACGCGCCGACAAAGCGCACGTCTGACCAGTGGAAGCCGGGCACCGCCAACTCCAGAAAGCGGCGCAATCCCTCCAGGTCGCTCGTGCCCAGGTCATAATCGAGCAGCCGCAGATAGTGCGCACAGACCTCCAGCGGCAGGTCGAGACGAGATGCCGCTTCTCGCGCTAGCCGGTCGAGATCAGCGACGCCACGTTCCCGGGAGGCGTGGAGCAGCTCCACCACCTGTGAGGCGGCGATAGCTTCGGCTCGGTCCGCTCGCGCTGCCCAGACTGAGAAGCAGAACGGAAGCCCGGTCCACGCCTGCCACTCTGTTGCCAGATCGAAGACGTACGGCTGGCCTCGGCCCGCAACATGACGACGCAGATAGCCCTCGCGCAGCGCGATATCGCCGATCAGCAGCGCCGCATCGTGCTCGGCCAGCATCGCGTCGAGCTCGGGCGGCTGTGTCACGTAGCGCGGCTGAATGCCATAGCGATGCTCCGAGAGCAGCCGGACCAGCGCCACTGAGGTCGCCGAATGGTCGGTCAGGGCGACGGTGCAGCCATCGAGCGCCCGCCAGTCGGCATGCCACGAAAAGAGCAGCACGCTTTCCACTCTGCCATGTCCCGCCACAGAGAGGCGCGGCAGCAGCAGCCACTCGCTCGCGTGTTCCCCGAATGCGACGCTCGACACGTTCGAGATGTCTATCGCGCCGGAGAGCAGCGCACGGTTCATCTGCGCGGGTGTACCCGCCACCGTCTCAAGGGCAGGCAGGCGATGCTCCGCCGCCTGTTTGAGCAGCCAGTCGTAGACCGGCACGACGTTCAGGTAGTCGATCACGCCGAGCCGCACCGGTAATGTCTGTCCGGCGCTCGTGGGCGCGGTGGTGGCCGCCTCACGCGTCATCCTGCGCGCTCCTTTCGGGTGTTGGCGGTTGCGCGGGCAATGACACCGCAATGCCAACCGAGCGCAACAGCAGGGTGCGCAGGGTCGGCAGCGTATCTTCGAGGCGCTTGGGTTGTCCCGTTGCCAGCCAGCGGACCACCAGCTCGTTGATCGCGCCAAACCATGCCCAGGAGATGAGCATCGTGTCCTGCGGGGCGATGGCGCCCGCCGCGACTGCCCGGTCCAGATGTTCCTGAATCATCTCGGCGAAGCGGCCACGCGTGCGCATCAGCTTCTCGTCGAATCCGTGACCCAGGCCCACCGCCTCGATCAGCAGAATCTTGCTGAGATGGCGGTGCCGGGCGAAGGTTTCGAGCACGGTGCGCAGGGCGGCATCGAGCTGGGCGACAGGATCGGTCTCTCCGGCGATGGCGCGGTCGATTGCGGCGGCAAGGCGCGGCACGAGCTTATCCACCAGCGCGAGGAAGATGGCCTGTTTGTTGGGAAAGTGAAAATAGAAGCCGCCTTTGGAGCTATCCGAAACACGGATGATGTCGTCGACGACCGTGCCGTGATAGCCTTTCTCGGCAAAGACTTGTTCCGCCGCATCGAGCAGGCGCTGGCGTGTCGCGTCCTTATCGCGGATAGCATGTTGGCCAGCCGTTCGCGCGTGCCCGCTGGCGCGGCTTGTGGTCTCGTGCTCGTCCATACTGTATCTCCACTGGCGCGTACTCCGA
>DASUWS010000025.1:0-23389 GCA_036378295.1 Ktedonobacterales bacterium | reverse complement strand
GTTTTTTCCGCTGGCTGCGTTTTCGGAGGGAAGCGAGCGGTCTTGCTGCTTCTGATCACCTCTCGCGGCCCCAGTGGGTCATTCTGGAGAGCATTGGATCGCCCGCAATGGGCAGCCTCTATATTCAGGTGCTGCGGCGGGTAGGCATTCCGGTGCTGACGCAGGAATGGGGCGCGGGTGCGGGTGCGATGGGCGGAGCCTTGACCGGGCTGCGCCTGCTCGTGCCGGAAGACCGTCTTGACGAGGCTCGCGAAACGCTGGGTTTGGGGAGTGCGGGTTCGGAGGTGAGGTGAAGTATGAGTGATGATGGCAAGCAGGATGCCACATCTGTGGGCTTTAACGGTGCTCAGCCAGGTGCGGCAATGCGCTTGTTACCCGATAATCTGGCAGTCAAGTGCCCGAAGTGCCGGGAATTGTTGCTCGGCAAAGACTGGGAGCGCAACCTCAAAGTCTGTCCACGCTGTGGCCATCATGCCCAACTCACCGCGGATGAGCGCATCAAGCTGCTTGCCGATGAGGATACGTTTACCGAGCTTGCTGGCGCCCTGACCTCAAATGACCCGTTGAAGTTCGTCACCCAGTCTCAGACGTATCGCGCGAAGCTGGATGGACTGGTTGAGTCCACCCATTTGAACGAAGCCGTCAAAGTTGGCACAGCGCTGCTTGACGGTTTGCCTCTCGTGCTGGTCATCATGGATTTTCGCTTCCTGGGTGGCAGTATGGGCGCGGTCGTAGGCGAGAAAATTACGCACGCCATGGAAATCGCGACCCAGCGGCATATCCCTTTGCTCATCTCAACGGCCTCGGGCGGAGCACGCATGCAGGAAGGTGTGATCGCGCTGATGCAGATGGCGAAAACATCCGCCGCGCTGGCCCGCATGGCTGAGGCGGGTGTGCCGTATCTGGTCTTGCTGACCGACCCGACGACTGGTGGTGTCACGGCCAGCTTCGCGATGCTGGGTGATGTGACGATTGCCGAGCCGGGCGCGTTGGTCGCGTTCACCGGGCCGCGCGTGATCGAGCAGTCGATGCATGTGAAACTGCCCAAGGACGTTGGCTATGCGGAGTTCCTGCTGGCTCATGGGATGATTGACGGCATTGTGCATCGCCGGGCATTGAAAGCGACTTTTGCGCGGCTCTTGCATTTCTATGCTGCCGCTGACGCTGCTGTACAATGATGACTTCGCCAACGCTGCCCATGCTGCGGAACACGAGGCGGACGATGCGCTGTGGGGAGGAGAGCGATGATGTCCTTTGATCTCGACTTTGAGCGACCACTCGCTGACCTGGATAAGCGTATCCAGGCATTACAACGCAAAGGGGCCAAACTCAAAGGTGACGACCGTGTGCGCCTGAATGAATACCAGCAGGAGTTGAACACCCGTCTGCGCGAGATCTACGGCAAGCTGACGCCCTGGCAGTGCGTCCAGGTGGCGCGCCATCCCAGGCGGCCCTATACCTCCGATTACATCGAGCTGATGTGCGCCGACTTCTTCGAGCTGCGTGGCGACCGGCGCTACGGCGATGATCGCGCTATACTTGGTGGACTGGCCAGTCTCGATGGCCAGACGGTCATGATTCTGGGCAACCAGAAAGGGCGGGATACCAAGGAGCGGATGGAATGCAACTTTGGCATGTCGCATCCCGAAGGCTATCGCAAGGCGCTGCGCCTCTTCGGTCACGCTGAGCGGTTCCATCTGCCGGTAGTGACACTTGTGGATATTCCTGGCGCGTCGCCGGGTCTCGAAGACGAGCAGCGTGGTATCGCTCAGGCAATCGCCGAAAATCTCATGGTCATGTCCGCGCTGCGCACACCCATTATCACAGTAGTTATTGGCGAGGGCGGCAGCGGCGGAGCGCTCGGCATCAGCGTGGCCGACCGCATCCTGATGCTGGAGCATAGCATCTACACCGTAGCCAGCCCGGAGGCGGCGGCGGCGATCATGTGGCGCGACAGCGCTCACGCGCCCGATGCGGCGGAGGCGATGAAGATCACCGCGAAAGAGCTCAAGCACCTTGGCCTGATCGAGGACATTATTCCTGAGCCGCCCGGTGGGGCGCACCAGAACAAAGCAGAGGCCGCTGCCGCAGTTAAGAGCGTGATTTTGGAGCATCTCGCCGAACTGCGCGGGCTCTCCACAGAGGATCTGCTCGAACGCCGCTATCGCCGCTATCGTGCTATCGGCCTCAACGCGATCAACGGCTCCGCCATCGAAGCGATGCGCTAGACAACGTATCCCGGAAGCGTATCGTGCTGGAAAAGTCGATGGGCGAAGGAAGCAACATCCTCCCTTCGCCCTGACTGTCTTCGCGCTATGTCATCGGCGGCTATTCCCCATCAACTATGAGCCGCCATCAACTCCTCTTCAGTCGCTCTTCAGTCGCTATCAAGAACGCGCTTCACACTTACTTTTTGGTCACATCGGGCTGCACGCGCGCGTTGTTGTGCTGGCCACCGATGCGGCCAATGCGCGCATAGAACTCCGAGCCCTGGCGCTTCTTGGTCTGCTCGCCGCCTTTACGGCCGATCTCAGAGTAGAACTCTGAGCCGTGTTCGCGCCGGACGGTATCGCCGCCCTTCTTGCCGATTCGGGCATAGAATTCACGCCCATACTTCTTACGTACTGCTTCGCCGCCGCGGCGCGCTTCCTCTGTGCCCGCGACCGGCCCACGCTTCTTGCCAGTCTTCGTCCTGTCGGTCATGGAAACCCTCCCTGGGTCCATCTATCTTCAGATGCAGCTCGCATGCTGAAAGAGCAATTGTTGCCGCTTGCTCCTGAGAATATTACGTATAGTAGCCTGATGGGTTGTAAAACGAGAGCGCTGCTCTGATCTCGCAGGTAACGGTCGCAAGGTTTGCCAGCATACATAACGGGACATGGAAATAGGAGATTGCGCATGTGCCTGCAGGCTCCGGCGAGGAATGTCTGCCCGCTACGTGATATACTGCCAGCGCTTACCAACGAGCAACCGCCACATTCGATTGTGCCCGTGCGAAATGGGAGAACCTGTGGAGAAATCAGCGTCCACTGCCTCTGCAATACCTGCTGTTGAGCCTCCGATACACGTCACCTTCACCGACGCCGCCGCGCTGCCCCATACACCCGTAGCCAGCCATGCGGAGTTCGGCCACGACTCGCCTGCGTCGCGTTGGTATGCACTGGCGTTGCGCGCGCAGCATCTCCGTGTGGCCGCGTCATTCGACCGGCTTCTGGCTCCGGCTGTTCTCTATGACCGTGTGCGGCCACACAGCTATCAGTTGCGCGTCGTTGAACAGGTGCTTCGCGAGAAAGCGCCTGCCGCGATACTGGCGGATGATGTGGGACTGGGCAAGACCATCGAGGCTGGCCTGATCTATAAGGAGCTTGCTCTGCGCGGACTGGTGCGCACGGCGCTTGTGCTGGCGCCGAAAGCCTTGCTGAGCCAGTGGCAGGAGGAGCTGCGCGAGCACTTTGACGAAGACTTCGTGCTCACGGACGAAAAGCGCTTTCGCGGATTCGAGGTCGAGCCGCGGGTTATCTGCTCGCTGCCACAGTTTGTGCGGTCATTTGTGCGCGTCAACACTCGCCCGTGGGATTGCCTGATCGTGGATGAAGCGCATTTGCTAGCGAATCCTTCCTCCCGTCGCAGGCAGTGCACGGGCGAACTGCGGAGCAAATGGCGATTGCTGCTGACCGCGACGCCGGTTGCCAATCGCCTGACGGATCTCTATAGCCTGATTGACCTGGCAGTTCCGGGCCGTCTCGGCACGCAGCGCGAGTTCGAAGATGAGTTTGTGGCCGATCCCGGCACCTGCCGTATCGTACGGCCTGAACGCGCCGCAACCTTACGTAACCTTGCCAGGGAGCATATGTGTCGCACCCGCCGCAGCGATACCGATATCACGTTCGCTGGCAGAACAGTCGATACACGCAGCATCCAGGCGACTGCCGCCGAGGATGCCCTGATTTCCGATGTCACCGACTACCTACGCGCACTCTACCGCCGAGCGCCGACAGGCTCTAGCAAGGTCAATCGTGGCGCGGTCATACGCGAGATCATGGCGCTGCAGCAGTCCTTGAGCAGCAGCCCACAGGCCATCCAGCGCTCGTTGCGGGCCCGCGCCGAGAAGCATCCTGATGAGCGGGGAGAGGTGCTTGCGTTGGCGGATCGTTGCGCCTCGGTGGTCAGCGCCAAAGAATCGGTGCTGCTGGATGTGCTTGCGGAGTTGCGCGATGAGCCGGTGCTCATCTTCACGCTCCGGCTGGAGACGGCGGCTCGTCTGCGCGAGGTGATCGCGGCGCGCGGGCGCAGCACTGAGTGCTACATTGGGGCGTTGAATCGCAGTGAGCGTGAGGCGCTCGTCAACCGCTTCAACAACGGTACGCTGAGCACGCTGATTGCGACGGATGCGGGTGCGGAAGGCTTGAACCTGCATGAGCGCTGCCATATCGTGATCAACTATGACCTCCACTGGAACCCGATGCGCATCGAGCAGCGTATTGGGCGCGTACATCGCCTGGGACAGACACGCGATGTGCGGGTGCTCAATTTCGTGCTGCACGAGACAATTGATGACTATGTGGTGCGCCTGCTCTACCAGAAGCTCAACCTTTTCACGATGACCATTGGAGCGCTGGAGACGGTCTTGACCGAGGTGCAGGAGGGCGAGTTCGATCTCGAAGAGCGTATCCTCGAATTGCTGTTGCAGGACGGAGATCGCTCCCGTCTGCGCAACGAGGTAGCCGCGCTTGGCGATGAACTGGTGAGCGCGCGCGAGCGGCAGTTAGCGGCTGAATCGCTGACGGCGGAGGTGCTCCGATGAGATGGTTCTGGCAGCGGCGCCGCAATCGTCAGGCAGCGGTAGAGACACCACCGTCTGCCCCCATACCGGCCGCCCCAGCGTCGGTGGGGACGGTTCAGCGGGCGCCCACTACGAGCGGACGTCTTGGCCAGTCACGGCATCTATCGAGCGAACTGTTGGAGCTGGCGCGGGATTATCTTCAGGCAGTTGGTGGCCGGGTGCGCGTGGAAGATGAAGATGTACTCTCGGCGACTTTGCCTGATGGCAGGAACGTGCGTTATACGACCACGCTGGCAAAGGCGCGCTCCGACGAGAGCATGACACTTCTGGTCGAGGGCAGCGAGGCCCTGGCCGCCATGCTAGACGACATTGCCGCGCGTTCACGCCTCACCGCGCTCTGGCTCGACGCCGCGACCGACCCCGTCGCCCTGGCGCTGGATCGCTGCGCACCCCCTGCGGCACGCTGTGGCCGCTGTGTGGAGTCATCCTCCGGCGAAGACGCTCAAACAGCGTTGTGTCCGGTATGTCCGCTGCGCGAAAGCCGTATCGTGTTGCGCTGGCGGACGCCTGGGGCGCTCACGGCTCGCGTCATGCGCCAGGAGCAGGCGGTTTCGGTCGAGCTTGCCTATCTCGTCGTCGCGCGTGATCGCCAGGGTCGCCGCGACGAGTGGCTGCGGCATGCCGTTGACGTGGCGACTGGCCAGGCGATACCTCCGCTGTCGGCGCCCGCGCTGGCAGTCGCCCAGCCGGATACCCTGCCTGCTGACTATGAGCGCACGTTGACGGCGGTGCGCGCCTCGGCTGAGCGGTCGCTTGGCGAGCCGCTGGTAGCATCCGGCATGTTTCTGCGGCAGCGCTCGCTGGATGAGTATCTCCGGCGATTGGAAGAGGTTGCTACGACGTTTGATCGTCTCCAGCGCGAATCGCCAGAGATGGCTCGCGCCGCCAAAGCCGGGCGCGGACGCGAGCTAGCCGCGTTGGCCGAGGTCTACGCGGTAGATGTCGAGGCGCAACTGGAAAGCGCCTGCTTCATTACCTCACCCGTGGTGCTGGTCGCGCTTCGCCCACAGAAGGGGCGCGGCGAGGTGCTACTGCGCGTTGATGTCGGACGCCAGCATGTCTTGCCGCCGCAATGCGCCGCCTGTGGAACGGCGGTACGGGCCGGTCAGGTCTGTGACGAGGGCCATGTCGTCTGTGCGGCCTGTTTCGCTACCTGCTCCACATGTGGCGCGTGGCAGTGCCCTGTCTGCAACGAGGCATCGCAGTCCGTGTGTGTGAAGTGCGGTCAACCAACGGTGGAATCACACCGTATTGATCGCCATCCAGAGGAGACGGCAGCGATATTCACCGCCCGCCACCTCGAAGCGCTTCCGCCGGAGATGTGGCTCACCGCTATGGAGTGGCTCCTCTCGTGCCAGCGTATCACCACCGAGGCGCGCAGGATCACGGGAGATCTGGTCATTTGGCAGGGGCAGTCCGAGACAGGGAAGGTAATGGTGGCCGCGCAGCGATCACCGGGACGCTGGGCGCTTGATGAGATCGCGATTCGTCAGGCAGCCGCGCATCTCGCTCCGGAGCAGCCCGCGATGGCCCGCCTGATGCTCTCGACTGCTCCCGCGACAGGCGAAGCGGCCCAGGTAGCGCGGCAGCTCGGCATTCAACTGATGGACCGGCATTCGCTGGAAACCCTGTTGTCGGGCCTGGCGTCCGCCCATGAACGTGAACGCGAGCGCCAGATTGCCGACATGCAGGCGCGGGCAGATGCCGCTGGATCGGCCCGGCAGGCGATGCTTGATGCGGTGGATGCGATCGGCCAAGCGCTGACGCCCGTGCGCCGTGCCCGGAAGGCAGGCACGCAGACAAGCGCTGGAACCAGTGGCAGCCGCAAGCTCATCGAGGCGCGTGCCGCGATTGAGCGGGCATCCCTTGCCTGGGAAACGCTCGTAAATGGCTGGACCGAGTCATTTAGTGAGCGCCCGGCGCGCAATGGGAGCCTGGTCATCTCTGGCGAGGTGAGCCAGTTCGCCGAGATGATCGAACGCGTCGCGCACTTGCAGCCTGTATTACTCGAAGCTGCCAGGCTACTTATGGAGACGCCTGCGCGTGGCGAAGGTGGCTACACAACTTTGCGCCAGGCGGTTCTGGAAGAGTATCAGGCACGGTGCGATGCCTGGCGCTGGCGTATTCGCAGCTACGATCCAGAAGTGTGGAGCGATTTCACTCGCGCATGGAACGCGAAAGCCGCGGCCAAAGCCGCCGAGGCGACCACCGCGGCGGGTCATGCTACCGCACGTGCCGACAAAGCACAGGCACAGGCGCCACGCGCGGGGTAGCATCGTGAGTGTCATCGCATACATGACATGATCGCCTGCTCGTTGCCAGGAGCGGTGCGATAGGTGTTAAGTACAAGGCATCGTTCATTGTTTCATCTGGCAGCCGCTTCATCGGCAATGATTGCCGTATGGGGGTATCCTCAATGGGGAGGATGAATCACAATGCGAGTAGGTGTTGGTCTGCCGACGACGTTTCCTGGGGTCAGTGGGCGTCTGCTGACTGATTGGGCGCGCAGCGCGGAAGAGTACGGCCTTGCGAGCCTCGGCGTGCTGGATCGAATTGCCCATCATGGCTACGAACCCCTGTCCGCGTTGGCTGCTGCCTCGATGGTCACGTCGAGCATCCACCTCGTCACGATGATCGTCATCTCTCCATTACGCGTGACGGCGCAACTGGCGCGACAATCACTCTCGGTACACGCGCTCTCTGGCGGCCGCCTCTCGCTTGGCGTCGCGGTTGGCGCGCGTAAAGATGATTACGATGTTGCCGGGATAGAGTACACATCGCGTGGGCGGCGGCTCACTGAGCAGTTGGCCGCGCTCCGCGAACTCTGGGACGAGCGCCCCATGCTCCTTCCGCCGGATCGCCCGGCAGTACCGGAGTTGCTGGTCGGCGGTGCAAGCGATGTGACATTCGCTCGTGTTGCCCGCTATGCCGATGGGTATATTCATGGTGGAGGGCCGCCACGGGCCTTTGCGCGCGCCGCCGATAGAGCGCGTGCCGCGTGGTCAGACGCGGGCCGGCCAGGGAGGCCGCGCCTATGGGGCCAGGGCTATTTCGTGCTGGGCGACGAGGCGACGGTTGCCGCCGGAGTAGCCTATATGCGTGAGTATTACGCCTTCACTGGCCCTTACGTCGAGCGCATTGTCGCCGAATTGTTGACAACGCCCCAGGCCGTCGCACACTTTGTGCGAGGGTATGCTGAGGCGGGTTGCGATGATCTGGTGCTCTTCCCCGCAGTTGCCGATCCTGAACAACTGGAACGCCTGACTGCCGCTCTCGCGGGCTGATCAGTGACCCTGGAACGAGTTCATCACTCACGGATACACAGACAGAAAGAGACGCGTGTGAAGGTCGTCATCCTGGGCGCTGGTCCCGCCGGCATGTATTGCGGGCTCCTGCTGAAGAAGGCGCGACCTGCCGCCGAGATTACCATTCTGGAGCGCAATCCCGCCGGCGCAACCTATGGGTGGGGAGTCGTGTTCTCGGATCGCACACTCGCGTCGTTTCACGAGGCAGACTATCCCACCTACGCGCGCATCACCGAGCAGTTCGTCTTATGGGACGCCATCGACATCCGCTTTCGTGGCGAGTTGATGCGTTGCGGCGGGCATGTCTTCGCGGGGCTGGCACGCAGAACTCTGCTCGATATCCTGCGCGAGCGCTGCCTCGAACTGGGCGTCTCGATGCGGTTCGAGACGGATATCACCGATCTTGCCGTACTGCCGGCGTGTGATCTATTCATCGCAGCCGACGGCGTGAACAGCCTGGTGCGCCAGCAGTACGCAGCGACCTTCCAGCCCAACCTACACTACGGCGCGTCGAAGTATATCTGGCTAGGTACCAACCGTGTGCTCGACGCCTTTACCTTCCTTTTTCAGGAAAACGAGCACGGCTTGTTCCAGGTGCACGCCTATCCGTTCGACGGCACGACCAGCACCTTCATCGTCGAGACGGACGAGGCCACCTGGCAGCGTGCCGGGTTGGACGGCGCGAGCGAAGCGGAGAGCATCGCCTATTGCGAGCGGCTGTTTGCCGAGGACCTGCGCGGCCACCAACTGCTGGGCAACAACTCAAAGTGGATCAGCTTTGTGACGGTCAAAAACAGCGCCTGGCACGCGGACAATACGGTGCTTCTCGGTGATGCCGCCCATACCGCGCACTTCTCGATTGGCTCTGGCACCAAGCTGGCGATGGAAGATGCCATTGCGCTGGTCAACGCACTCAGCACACATCGCGACCTTGCCGAAGCGCTCGCAATGTATGAGCTAGAGCGCCGACCGATCGTCGAGACGCTTCAGCAGGCGGCACAGGAGAGCCGCGTGTACTTCGAGGGCATCGCCCGCTATCGCCAGTTGCCGCCGCGCCAGTTTGCCTTCAACTTGCTCACCCGCAGCGGGCGTATCAGCTATGATGACCTGCGGCTGCGCGACGGGAAGTTTGTGGACGCGCTCGACCGGGGCTTTAGCGCTCGCGCCGATGAGCAGGGCGGTCTTGTCGTCGCTCCGGCGCCCTGGCTGACGCCGCTTGCGCTGCGCGCTATGACCGTGCCAAACCGGGTGGCGATGACAGTGCCCGATTCTGAGTGTGCCGCCAATGGCGTACCGGACGAATCCCTGGTAGCGCGTCTCTCCGCGCGTGCGCGGGCGGGCTCGGGGCTACTCATGACGCCACCCGTCGCTATCGCACACGATGCGCGCATTACGGCGAGCGACGCGGGGATATACAACGAGGCACAGCAGCGGGCATGGTCGTTGCTCGTGGCACAAGTGAATCCCGACCATCCACACCCACATACAGCACATGTTGAGCGCAGCCGCTATCGGCGCTCGCCAATGCAACTCGGCATCACGCTCAATCACGCGGGCCGCCGTGGCAGTATGCAGTCGCGCAGGCGCGGGCTGGATGTTCCGCTCCGGGATGGCGGCTGGCCGCTAGTCGCTCCCTCGGCGCTGCCCTACACTCCTGGGGGTGTGGTGCCAGGCGCGCTCGATCAGGCGGGAATGGCGCGTATTCGCGATGAATTTGTCCAGGCTACGCGTATGGCGGCCGAGGCTGGCTTCGATCTGCTGCAACTGCACGCCGCCCACGGGTATCTGTTGGCCAGCTTCCTCTCCCCGCTCACCAATCTCCGCAATGACGTGTATGGAGGCAGCCTGGCCAACCGGATGCGCTTCCCGCTGGAGGTGGTTGATGCGGTGCGCGCCGCATGGCCGGAGGATCGCCCGCTAGCCGTGGCGCTCGGCGTGACCGACGGCGCGCCGGGTGGTCTCGTGGTGGATGTTGGCGTGGCGGTGGCGCGCGCGCTCAAGGAGCACGGCTGTGACCTGATCAATGTCATGGCTGGCCAGACCACGCCTGCTGCTCTCGCCCCGTTCCGCCGGGGATTTCTGACACCGCTTGCCGACCGCGTGCGCAATGAGGCGGGCGTCATTACGTTAGTGGGCGGCTATCTGGTCACGTCGAACGAGGCGAACACATTGCTGGCGGCGGGACGCGCCGACCTGTGCATGCTCGAATATCCCTGGCCTGAAGAGCCGGTGACGATGGAAGCGCCAATAGCAGCCAATGAGGAGCAACCCCGTAATGAGCGGCATAGTTCGCGGCGAAGCGAGCGAGAGACCAGACAGGAGGCGCGACATGGCTGATGAATCGCTGACAGGGAAACGAGCGTTGATTACTGGCGCGAGCCGAGGAATTGGCCGCTCCACCGCGCTGATGCTGGCACAGATGGGCGCGGACGTCGCATTGACCGCGCGCGGCACCGCTGAATTGGAGCAGGTGGCGGCAGAAGTTGTGGCGTTGGGGCGCAAAGCGGTCGTAATCTCCTGCGACGTGACCGACCCCACGCAGGTGCAACAGATGGTCGAGGCGGCGCGGTCGCAGCTTGGGGGAATCGATATCCTGGTGAACAACGCGGGCAGCGCCCAGAGCGCCAAGTTTCTCGGCCACCCAGACGAATTGTGGCATCGCATGCTGGCGATGAACCTGACCAGCGTCTATTACGTCAGCAAAGCCGTCGCGCCGGAGATGGTGGAGCGGCGCTGGGGACGTATCATCACCGTTGCCTCGATTGCCGGCAAAACGGCAAGCCGCTATACCATCGCCTATACCGCGTCGAAGCATGGAGTGCTGGGGCTGATGAAAGGCATCGCGGTGGAATTGGCGACGACGGGTGTTACGGTGAATTCCGTCTGCCCAGGCTATGTCGATACCCCGATGACCAATGCCGCCGTTGCTAATATGGTTGCCCGTACGGGCATGACCGAGGCCGAGGCCCGGGCCTACCTTGTGCGGTCTAACCCGCAGGGACGGCTCGTCACGCCGGAAGAGGTGGCGCGAGTCGTCGCCTTCCTGGCACAGGAGGGCAGCGGTGGCATCTCTGGCCAGGCGATCAATGTTGATGGTGGCGCGGTGATGGGGTAGCGCGGGCAAAGCTGGCTCAATTGAAGGGTTCCTGGCGATGAAGTACGACTTTCTATACGAGGTTGGGGGTGGCGTGGCGACGATCACGCTCAACCGGCCCGAGAAGCTGAACGCGCTCACGTTCGAGATCTATGCCCAACTGCGCGACCTCTTCGAGACGCTGCGCTATGACGACACGGTGAAAGTCGTGGTGCTGACTGGTACGGGCGATGCCTTCTCATCCGGTGGCGATGTGCAAGAGATCATCGGTGAATTGCTGAAGCGCGACCTGAAGGCCCATCTCGACTTTACGCGCATGACCGGAGCGGTGGTGCAGCATATGCGCCTGCTCGATAAGCCTATTCTCGCCGCGCTCAACGGTATGACAGCGGGTGCGGGGACGGTGCTTGCGCTGGCATCCGATCTGCGTATCGCTTCGGAGAAGGCTCGCATCGCCTTCCTGTTTACCAGAGTGGGGCTGACGGGAGCCGACATGGGCGCGGGCTACCTGTTGCCGCGCATCGTCGGCTTGGGCCGGGCAATGGAGCTTCTGCTGCTGGGCGATACGATTGACGCCGCGACCGCCGAGCGCTATGGCCTGGTCAATCGTGTTGTGTCGCATGGCGAGGTGCTCCCTGCGACGATGGAATGGGCGCGGCGCCTGGCCGCTGGCCCATCGCAGGCGCTGGCGATGACCAAGCGCATGCTCAATAATGAGCAGAGCATGGACCTCGTCACTGCCATCGAAGCGGAAGCGCAGGCGCAGGCGCTCTTGCTGCTCGGCGATGATCACCGGGCCTTCTATGAGGCGTTTGAGGCGAAGCAGAAGCCAACATTTACTGGGCGGTGATGTGCTATGAGCAAAGAGATCATCAATCCACCGAGCTTGCCAACGCCGCGCGGCTTCAATCATGGGCTGCTGACCACAGGCGGCAGCCTGCTCTTCCTCGCGGGTCAGGATGCCAGTGACGGCGACGGGCGAATCGTCGCGCCGGGCGACATCGTGGCGCAGTGCCAGCAGGTGCTGCACAATCTGCATGCGGTGGTGCATGAGGCAGGCGGCCAGATGGCGGATATCGTCAAGCTGAATCTCTACGTCACCAGCCGCGACGCCTATATCGCGCACCTGAAGCCGCTTGGCAAACTGTTCCGGGAGTATTTCGGCAACTACTATCCGGCGATGGCGCTCCTTGAGGTGAAGGGACTCTTCCAGCCGGAGGCGCTGGTCGAGATGGAGGGGTTCGCCGTGCTGGGCGCGGAGGAGCAAAGCTGATGGATTTCGAGCTGTCGCCAGCGCAGCAACGGGTTCAGGCGCTGGCGCGCGACTTCGCGCATAGTGAGGTGGCGCCGCTGGCGCGTGCCGCTGATGAGACGAGCACGTTCCCGATGCACCTGATTGGGCGCATGGCGGAGTTGGGCTTTCTCGGCGGTCCGATTGCCAGGCAATATGGCGGTGCGGCCATGGATGCCGTCTCATTCGCGCTCGTTTGCGAAGAGCTGGGGCGAGCCGATTCGTCGGTGCGGGGATTGCTGACGGTTCATGCCAGCCTCGTCTCGGGTTGCCTGGAGCAGTGGGGGACGGAAGAGCAGAAGCAGCGCTACCTGCCCCGGCTCACGAGCGGCGAGTGGATTGGCTGCTACTGCCTCACTGAACCAGAGGCTGGATCTGACGCCGCCAACATTCAGACCACGGTGACTCCCGATGGTTCGGACTATCTGCTCAACGGCGAGAAGATTTGGATCACCAATGGTAAATTGGCACAACTTGCCATCGTCTTTGCTACGCGCGACCGAACCGCGCGCCACAAAGGCATCTGTGCCTTTCTAGTAGAGACCGAAACACCAGGGATGCGCCGCGAGAAGATGCCTGGCGTTGAGTTGGGCCATCGCGCATCCGATCACGCGCATATCACCTTCGAGCGGTGCCGGGTTCCAGCAGCCGCTCTGCTTGGCGAGTCAGGCGAGGGTTTCCGTGTTGCTATGTCCGCGCTGGATCGTGGGCGCCTGGGCGTCGCCGCCGGGGCGGTTGGGATTGGCCAGGCATGTCTCGACGCATGCGTGATGTGGGCGCGGGAACGGCGGCAGTTTGGGCGTCGCCTGGGTGATTTTCAGATGGTGCAGGCGACGATCGCCAACATGGCGGTAGATATTGCGGCAGCCCGGCTGCTCGTCCATCAGGCCGCGTGGCTGGTGGATCAGGGCCGTCCGGCGACACAGGCGGTTGCCAGTGCCAAGCTCTTCGCAACCGAGGCAGCGGCACGGGCGGCTTCCGAGGCGGTTTCGCTCTATGGCAATCGCGGCTATTCCAGCGAATATCCCGTCGAGCGCTACTATCGCGATATCAAGGGCTTACAGATTTATGAGGGAGCGAGCAACATCCAGCGCGTCATTCTCGCACGTGAATTGATCGGGCGTGAGCACTAGCCAGCCAGCGGCAACGGCGCTTCTGGCGCAAGAGCGGAGGGTTCAACGATGGCGTATTCCGAGTACTGGAATCCAAAGAACGAGACGCTGCCGCGTGAGCAGCTTCAGGCGCTCCAACTGGCGAAGCTGCAACGCATGACCCAGTGGGCATATGCCCGCAGTCCCTTTCACAAGAAGCGCTTCGATGCCGCTGGCCTCCATCCCGACCAGTTGAAGACGCTGGATGATCTCCGGCGAATTCCCTTCATGACGCGGGAAGAATGGATGGAATCGCAGGTGGAGCAGCCCCTGTTTGGCGCGCTGCCCACCACCGGGCAGGAAAACGCGATCCGCTATCACCTGACCTCCGGCACCAGCGGACGTGTCCCGATTCGGGTCCTCGATAGCATGAAAGACTGGGAGTGGATCACCGAGATGTGGTGCTATGGCTTCTGGGGATTCGGTGTCCGCCCGGAAGATGTCGTCTACTTTGCCTTTGGCTACGGCTCGTTCATCGGCTTCTGGGGCGCGCACTATGCGTCGGAGAAACTTGGCGCGCTCGTCATTCCAGGTGGTGCGCAGACCACCGAGGCGCGTGTGCGGCAAATCGTCGAGATGGGCGTCACGACTGTCTGCTCCACGCCGACGTATGCCCTCCGCCTCTGGCAAGTGGCGCAGGAGCTAGGCATCGACCTGGCACAGAGCAAGGTGAACAAGATCATCCTCTCAGGCGAGCCATCTGGCTCCATTCCGGCAGTCAAGCGGCAGCTTGAGGAGGCGTGGGGCGCGAAGTGTGGTGACACCGCTGGCATGACAGAGGTCGGCACCATCATGATCTTCGAATGCTCGCATCAGCCAGGCGGCACCCATATCATCGAAGATCACTTCATCGAGGAGGTCATCAATCCGGAGACGGGCGAGCCAGTGCCATACGGTGAATTGGGCGAGCGCGTTGTCACCTCGTTTGGGCGCGGCTTCATTCCCGTGTTGCGCTATCGAACGAAAGATATGGTGCTGAAGCTGCCCTATTCCGCCTGTGCCTGCGGGCGTACCGGTGACATCTATCAGGGTGGCATCCGTGGCCGCTGGGACGACATGAAGCTCATCCGTGGAACGAATGTCTATCCGCGAGCCGTTGAGGCGATCATCCGCGAGCATGATGCCATTGACGAGTTCCAGATCTACATCTGGCGCAACGATATCCGCGACGAAATCTCAATCAAGGTGGAGATGAAGCCAGGGCGCGAGGATGAGTGGCCAGCGTTGAGCGAGACCCTCGCTCATGAATTGTCTTCCGCGCACGAAGGGTTACGCTTCATCATCGAGTTGATGACGCCAGGAACGCTGCCGCGCTTCGAGCTGAAGGCGAAGCGGCTGAAGGATGAGCGTCCGGTCGCCGTCTACTAGCCGCCCCGTCGCGCATACCGCGGATGTATCAGATGTATCACCTGGATGAATAGATGATTGGGAGCCGTGAAGACGGTGAGGAGCGTTTGCAATGGCAGACACTGATATCCTGGGCACAACTCTCACGCCGATGGAGCAAGAAACCCTGCGCGCCTATGACGTGCTCAAGCAGCTCGCCGCGCGCGATGACTTGCCTCCTTGCGCCGCTCGCAACGTGCGCAAAGCGCTCGCCTGTCTCTGGCAGGCGACAAACGATCTCGATCTCCAGTTCGAGCAACTGTATGATCTGGGCGTCTAGCATGCCGAATGAGTGAAGGTGAATTGATGAGCGAGTGGCAGTCTCCGCACACCGACCTGGAGGAGCAGACGATTGCTGACCTGCAGGCAGCGCTGGAATCCGGACAGCGTACCTCCCGGCAACTGGTCGAAGCATATATCGAGCGAATCGCGGCGCTTGATAGCGATGGGCCGACGCTGCGCGCGGTCATTGAGATGAACCCCGACGCGCTGGCAATTGCCGAAGCGCTCGACCGCGAGCGTGCCGCGGGCCACGTGCGGGGACCACTCCACGGTATTCCCATCCTGCTGAAAGACAACATTGACACGGCAGACGGGATGGAGACGACCGCTGGTTCCCTGGCGCTGGTCGGCGCCAGACATGCCGAGGACGCCTCTACCGCGTCACGTCTCCGCGCGGCGGGTGCGCTGCTGCTGGGCAAGGCAAACCTGAGTGAGTGGGCCAATTTCCGCTCCACCCACTCTTCCAGCGGATGGAGTGCCAGGGGCGGTCAGGCGCTCAATCCTTACGCGCTTGACCGCTCACCCTGTGGCTCTAGCTCTGGCTCAGCCAGCGCGGTCGCGGCGAATCTCTGCGCCGCATCCGTGGGCACCGAGACCGATGGCTCGATTCTGTGCCCCGCGTCGATGAACGGCGTGGTGGGCATCAAACCGACCGTCGGGCTGACCAGCCGCTCTGGCGTCATTCCCATCGCGCATAGCCAGGATACTGTCGGCCCCTTCGGGCGGACTGTGGCCGATGCGGCGCTCCTGCTCGGTGCGATGGCTGGCGAGGATCCGCGTGATCCCGCAACACAGGCCAGTGCTGGACATGTGTCCGCCGATTACCGGCAATATCTTGACCCCAACGCGCTCCGCGGCGCCCGCATTGGCATACCGCGAGAGATGTACACGGGTTACAGTGAGAAGACCGATGCGGTGTTTGCCTCGGCGATCGAGACGCTGAAATCGCTGGGGGCGGTGCTGGTCGATCCGGCGGATCTGCCCTCGGTGAAGCAGTTGCGCTCGTCCCAGGCTGAGTTGATCGTCCTGCTGTACGAGTTCAAGGCTGACCTCAACGCGTATCTCTCGGCGCTCGGCCCGGAGGCGCGTGTGCAGTCGCTTGAGGAGTTGATTGCCTTCAACCGGGAGCACGCCGCGCGGGAGATGCCCTACTTCGGGCAGGAGCTGTTCGAGATGGCACAGGAGAAGGGGCCGCTCAGCGAAGAGGAATATCTGCAAGCGCGCGCGGAATGCCTGCGGATGGGGCGTGACGAGGGTATTGATGCCGTCATGCGCGAGCATCAACTTGACGCGCTCTGCATGCCAAGCAATGCGCCGGCCTGGAAAATAGATCTGATCGACGGCGACCACGACATTGGCGGCAGCGCGCAACCCGCCGCGCTCGCCGGGTACCCCGCGATCACTGTGCCCGCCGGATACTCGTTTGGGCTGCCACTCGGCATTACCTTCATGGGACGGGCCTTCAGCGAGCCGAAATTACTTGGTCTCGCCTATGCCTTCGAGCAGGCGACCAGGTTCCGCCGCCCGCCAACCTATGCAGCTACAGCAGAAGCAGTCTAGGCTCAGGGGACGTCCCGCATCCACAGGAAAGTATACCTGCCCTGGAATCCAGCGGAGAGGATTTCGGGGCAGCGTTCATGTATGAGAGCGTTCGTTCATGATACACGCACGGCATATGTACGATAAAGGGGCATCGAAAGATCTCATGACCCAGCAGCACGCAGAGCAGAAGCAGAATAACCCAGGAAGTGCGCCAGAACCAATTCAGGACTTGAATTGGAGTCCAGAGCGCGCCCGTGAATTTGGCGAGCGTATCCTTGGTTTGTGGGAGGAGTTGTTGAGTGAACTGCCGTCGATGCCGGTCTTTCGCCACGAAGGCCAGGCCACGGTGCGCGAAGCAGTTGTGCGCTCGATTCCTGATGAGCCACTCTCCGATGATGAGCTGGTCAGTCACTTACGTGACATAGTTGCCCATTCGACCCAGATTGGGCATCCACGCTTCCTGGCATATATCAGCAGTGCGGGTACTGTGCCAGGCGCTGCGGCTGAATTGCTTGCTGCCGGACTGAACTCGAATCTGCGTGGATGGTTGCTCTCGCCCGCCGCAACCGAGGTCGAGCTTCATCTTGGCCGCTGGTTTGCCCAGCAGTTCGGCCTGCCGGAGCGCTCCGGTGGCTTGATGGTCACGGGCGGGGCGATGGCCAATTTCGTTGGATTGAAGACCGCGCGCGACGCGCAGGCAGGCTGGACGACTCGCCAAACAGGACTGGCTGGCCTACCACCGTTGACACTCTACTGCTCGGAGCAGGCACATGCGGTGATCGAGCGAGCCGCTGATATGCTCGGCATTGGTACGCAGGCAGTGCGCGCGATTCCCGTGGATGACACATTCCGTATGCGGCTGGATATTCTTCGCGAGCGTATCGAAGCTGATAGAGCCGCTGGCGCGAAGCCGTTTGCCGTAGTGGGGACGGCCGGAACCACCGCAACGGGCGCTATCGATCCGCTGGGCGCGATTGCCGATCTCTGCCACGACTTCGGCCTATGGTTCCACGTGGACGCCGCCTATGGTGGCCCGGCGGTCCTCACCGACGACCTGTGCCCGCTATTCGCCGGTATCGAGCGAGCCGACTCCATCGCCTTCGACCCACACAAATGGCTGTACACGCCACGTCCGGGAGGATGTCTGCTGATTCGTGATATGCAGCTTCTTGCCGATGCCTTCGCCGTCCACCCGACCTACATTTATCAGGATCGCGAGCACACCGATCGCGGCATTGACCTGGGATTGCTCGGCCCTGAGTTTACCCGATCGTTTAGCGCGCTTAAGGTCTGGGTCTCGCTGCTGGCGTATGGGCGGACCGCCTACGCCCGGCGCATAGCGCACGATGCCGCGCTGGCCCGTTACCTGGGCGAGCGGGTGCAGGCATTCCCAGACTTCGAGTTGATGGCCCCGGTAAGTCTCTCCGTCTGCTGCTTCCGCTACGTTCCACCTGACCTGCCCGAGATGCCCGGGCGCGAGGAGTATCTCGACCGGCTCAATGGGCAACTGATGACAGCCATCCAGCTTGATGGGCGGGCGTTCTGCTCCAACGCGGTGTTGCATGGGCGGTTTGTGCTGCGCATCTGTATCGTCAACTTTCGCACCGAGGCCACCGATCTCGATGCGCTGCTCGACATTGCGCGGGAATTAGGCGCCCAACGAGATCGCGAGCTGCGCGGGACGTGGGAAGCCCGGTAGAGTGTGCATGGAGCGCTCGTGCGTGATCTGTGAGGGCACGGCGCGCTCTTGTGACTGGCAGGAGACGCGTAGGTGATATTATGCCGATTCGGTTGGAATCTCCAGCCCATGCAGGCATGAGGCGCAATGTCCCGGCCACACGGTCTCTAGTGTTGTCCTCGCGCTCGCTGGCAATGCCGTGCATAGTGTTGTACACGGGAATCAGATGATCCCGAAGCAGCAAGGAGGTATTGTAGCTATGGCGAAAGGCGCCTTCAGGCGATGGATGTATCGCGGGCAGCGCCCCAACTGGCTGGCGCGGCTGCTCCTTCGCGTGGACACGGCGTTGGGCGCATCGGGTGTCGGGTCCAACTATGGTCTGGTGACCCTGGAAGTGACCGGACGCACGTCAGGACGGACGATCTCGCTCCCGGTGGCCATTGCCGTCGTTGATGGACAGCGGTATCTGGTGTCCATGCTGGGAGAGAACGTGCAATGGGTCAAGAACGTTCGGGCGGCGGGTGGCAGAGCAGTGATTCATAGCAGGGATCGTGAGGAGGTCCACCTGGAAGATGTGCCCGTTGACCAGCGTGCCCCCATTCTGAAAGCCTATCTGCGGCGAGCGCCGGGAGCACGTGCCCACATGCCCGTGGACCTGAATGCCCCGCTGGCGGACTTCGAGAAAATCGCGGACGCGTATCCTGTCTTCCGGCTGGCCTCTCCCAAGCCGGATGATGCGGCCCAGCAGCGTGTCTGAAGCAGAACCAGCATGCCCGGAAAGGGAGACTCACCTCCATCCCGGGCACAACGGAGCGTGCCGCAGCCATCGGTAGCAACCTGGAGACGATCAACCGTGCAGGAGTGAGCGGGCCGTCGGTTGGAGTAGGAGTGTCTCCGGTTGGGCTTTAAGACGATGCGCCACCGTGCTCCATGCCTCGTTCCAGTCCGCGGAACCAGCGAGAGCATTCTCATGGTTTCGGTAGGCCGGCAGATCCTGGAAGCGTGAGAACCAGACGAATACCTGCTCGCCCTCGCGCACAGGCAGGGCGGGGAAAGTGTTTGCGCTGGGCTCGGTCACGAATGAGGCAAGTATCGAAGCGCCGCGCTCGGCCAGGATGGGCTTGAGCGTTTGCTCGAAGACATTGGAAAAGCCAGCGTCAGGTGGTTCCGTGAAGGACAGAATAACGGCCACGATCAACCCTGGCGGAAGCTGCGGAGCGTCGTGCTGGGGACGATGGGCCGCGTCAAGCGCGAATCCGGCTTCTGAATGCGCTGGGCGTAGCAACAGTACGTTATCGGAATCAACCATGGTGGCGTTTGCCGTGTCACGGTGTTCCTTCCAGACGGGGCCGCCATAGAAGGCCTGTAGCGATGCTTGACGCGAGGGCATGTCAGGGAAGCCGCGAAGCCAAACGAAGCGATTGGGGTCATTCAGGTCGCGGAATTGTCCGATGATCTCAATCCCCACCGCTTCCTGCGACTCGATGAACTGTTGCTCAAATAGCGCGATCAATACGTCGCGCTGCCCCGGATGCAGCGTGTATTGCCTGAGCTCGACGATGGGGCTGCTCGTCCGGCGTGGCGACCGAGTGAAGACCGGGTTTTCTCGCGCGTCTGGGCGCTGGGGCTGTCGAATATCCAAGCGGTTCCTCTCTCATGGGTGGCGCTTGTACGCGTAGGGGCGGGGTATGGGCGGGCAGGGCGAACGACCCTGGCTGCTGACCTGGGAGGTGTTCCCAGGCCAGCCAAACGAATATGTGTTCAGGATGTGCGCGGCAGGGTGCTACTCCTGAATACGGGTAAAGTCCATCGTCCAGTTCGTCTCCCAGGTGGCCCCGCCATCCGTGGAGAATGCCTGCTCCCAGCGGCACGTATCGGGCGAGTCATGCGTCCAGACGAAGCGGCTGAAGATGCGCTTGCCCTCGAATGGCTCGCAATCGTAAAACAGGCCGCGCCCATTCGTGAACTCGCCCACCATCGGCGCGCCCAGGCCGCTTCCGGAGCTATCCGCCCAGTAGATGCTCCACTGCCGTGTCTCTGGGTTAAACAGACGTAAGGTCAGGCCACGAAACACACCGGATTCGCGCTCCATGGTGACCTCATCGTAGTTGCCCAGACTACCGAGCACCTTCTGGACCACTGATGTACTCTCAAACTCTTCCCAGGTTTGCGATCCCTTCAAGCGTTCGCGCAGCCGCCGTTGATGACCCTTCCACGTGCCGATGAGAAAGTCAAAGTCTTCGCGGCCATCGCGGATAGTCTCCATAACCTCTGTCGTCATCTGTAGATTCTCCCGTTATCGCTCGTCTGCTACTATTTCTACTACTCGGATGGTTGCTGCTTGCCCTCTAGTTCATCCAGCACGGCATAGGCGTATCGTGCCGTCGGAATGATGATTGAACCGCCTGAGAGGAGGCTCAAGCGCACCATTTCGACGACTTCGCCCCTGGTAGCCCCCGCTTCAACTGCCTGCTTGATGTGATAGCGCAGACATGGCTCGCAGCGGCCAACGAGCGAGAGCGCGATGCCGGTCAACTCTTTGTATTTGGCGGGTATTGCGCCGCCAGACCATGTTCGTTCGTACTGCTCGTCGTAGATAGCCATGAAGGCGGAATCGTTCAGGTTCAGCGGGTCTGTCTCCTGCTGTTCCGCGACATCTGTGCTCATGTGATATGCGGCTCCATCATGCTGTTATTCTGCGGCTGGCGTCTCGCGGTAGGTGTATTCCGCGGGCGCGAAGAACACCAGAACCGTCAGCGCCTCGGTAATCGTGTGAAAACGGTGGACAACGCGGGCCGGTACGTAGACCATCGAGCCGGATTCGACCGGCTCATCGCTCTCACCAACCAGCAGCGTCGCCTTTCCCGATACGATGTAGTAGAGCTCGTCTTCGGTGTGGGGCTGCTGTTTGTCCTGCTCGCCGACGCCCAGCTCATAGACGCCGAGACTCATGCTCGGCACGCGCAAAAACTCGTAATAGGGCTTGTTCTCCTGGCTACGCAGACGGCGTACGTCTGCCAACGTGAACCGGTCCATGTGCGCTCCCTCTCATGCATGAGGATGCAGTGGATTTAACCACTGATTTCAGGATACAGTCATTACCGGACATAGATTGTCCGCTTATCACGAGATTGTAGCGACCGAGGAAAAGATGTCATACTCGACGGCGCGCGCGCTGGCCGTTCTGGAGTTGCTGGAGGCGCATGGCCAGGTACGTGGCGAGGTTCTGGCCGAACGGCTCGAAGTGGATACACGCACTATTCGCCGGTATGTGATGACACTCCGCGACCGAGGCATCCCCGTGGAGATGCGGCGCGGGCGCTATGGCGGCTACTACCTTCCGGCAGGTTACCGGCGTCCTCTCGCGCTGACGGAGCGTGAGGCGCTCTCGACCGCCTGGGGCCTGCTCAGTATCGGACGGCAAAACGCGGGCATGGGTGAGAGCGATAGCAAGCGCGCGCTGACCAAGCTCTCGCAGTCGCTTTCACAGGCCACACGCGACATGATACGGGGCCTGCAACAGGTCGTGACTTTTGCGGATATGCTTGCCCCGGTCCAGGTAGGCGAGCCTGTAGATGTCGAGCACCTGAAGACGATGCTCTTCGCCGTGACATCTCACCGACAGGTGCGTCTGGCGTATCGCGCCTGGAGCGGCAAAACGACCGAGCGTACCGTTGATGTGTATCATATCGTTCACCGCGCGGGACGCTGGTATCTTGTCGGCTACTGCCACCTGCGCACCGAGCAGCGGGTATTTCGCCTCGACCATATTCACCGCGTGGAATTGCTCTCCGGCACCTTCGACCCACCCCAGATTGACGCGCTTGCGGCGGTTGAACAGTCGATCGGCCGGGTGCCGTGGCGCTGGCAGTATTGTGTTCAGCTCGATCTCTCGCTCGATGAGGCGGCGCGGCGTATCCCCCGCTCCATTGCCAGTCTGGAGCAGGGGGCCGATGGGGTGATTATGCGTGGCTTCGCCGACGACCTGGCTTGGATCGCACACACGCTCGCGGGTCTCCGCTGCCCGCTGACAGTGCTCTCGCCGCCGGAATTGCGCGCTGAGCTGCTCCTGCTGGCTGAGCACGCGCGGCGGATTGCCGCGGCGCCCGGTCCGTCGCACTGATGTCCTATCTATAGTGAACGCCTATGGCGGCGTTGATCGCTTCTGTAGGTGACAGTGACCGGCGTGATAATCGTCATGATAACGACGAGCGCTCCGAGCCCCAACATGGTCCAATCCAACCCCTGGGCGAGCACGGTATCGCGATAGGCCGCCGTTGCGGAGAGAATGTGCGTGCGGCCCAATATGCTCATGATGATCCAGAAGAGCGCGGTGACCAAGACAAGCGCATATCCGACTGCACGGTGGCGCGCCGCCAGGAGGAGCCCAGCCGCCTGTATGGCGCAGATCGCGCCAAGGATCGCGGTTGCAACAGAGACGGCGAGGCTGATTTGCGCTGGCATGCCATAGACGATGGTATTAGCCATCTGGGTTATGCCAACGCCAAGTAGCAACAGTGAACCGACGATCAAAGCCACAGGCAGCAGATTTGCTCGCCGCTGGCTTGGGAGCAGGCGAACGTGTGAGCCGCCTGTCCCCGATTCGCCCATCGGGGTTACGGTGGCCATGGCCTCTCTGCTCATGTTTGCCTGCGATAATACTTGAATGGTGGCCGTCCGCACCTTTTCGAGGTTGACGCCCAGGCTCTCCAGGACGCCCGCCGCGATGCCCTCCCCCTCCCGCACCAGCCCCAGCAAGAGATGCTCGGTGCCGATGTAGTGATGATTCAAGCGCCGTGCCTCGTCCACCGCCAGCT
>DASUWS010000024.1:0-25684 GCA_036378295.1 Ktedonobacterales bacterium | reverse complement strand
CGGGCGAGGAGCAATTGTTGAAGCCGGGTCAGTAGTCACCCAGGATGTCGCGCCGAACACTATCGTTAGCGGCACCCCCGCCAAAGTGGTTGGCATACGTGGGCTGGAAGGGCCTTCATACTCGCTGAACTATCGGCCACTTATGGAGTAGACATAGAGCTTCGCGGCGCTTCACCCCCTAGGGGCTGAGAGGAGGACCGCTGTGACGCGCGTCGTCCACATACCGCAGACGGACCCGGTGTGATTCCAGGTCCGTCTGGAAGTTAAGGTGCCTTTCCCGGCTACTGGCTCTCCTGTTACCCTGTACGATCACTTCAGGCAATGACCTGCTGCGTCCGTTGGTTATTGGCCTGCGAAGATCCTGGCGCCGTAATCCGTGTCGGTGTCGCGATTTGGCAGGCGCCTGACCACATTTATTTCCGCGATGCTCACCACATCCTCGCCGTCTGCCCGTTGGCGCAGCACTTGTGGCATGTCATGGTCCACATCGAGTGCCGCGATCATCTGAGAAGACTCGGAAAGAGCCAGCGGCTCAGGCTCTGGGATCTGCTGGTCTACGTGGGGCACAAGCATATAGCCCGAGCCAGGGATCGTGATGATGTGGCGGGGATTGCTGGGATCGATCTCGATCTTCTCCCGCAGGTGGCGGACATGGGCCTTGACCAGCATGGTGTCCGCCCTATCGGCATAGCCCCAGACGTGTGCGACAATCTGCCCCAGCGTACAGACGTTGTTGGCATTAGCCGCCAGCAAGTAGAGCATCTTGCTTTCCGTTGGCGTCAGGCGCTTGACTTTGCCCTGGATACTCAATTCATGTCGCAACGAGTCAACACGAATCGGCCCCGCGGTGAGAATGGATGAAGGATGACGCAGCAACGTGTTCCGGACCCGCCGACTCAGTGCATGAATGTGGGCAAGCAGCATCGCGGGCAGAAACGGCTTGGCCAGAAAGGCGTCCGCTCCTGATTCCAGGCAGCGGATTTGAGTATTCGCATCTTGCTCACTGGAAACGGCCAGCACCAGAGCATCATGTGTGAGCCGTAAATCGCGGCAAAGCCCCAGAATATCGGTTCCCACCAAGGTGGGTTCCACGATGGCCAGATCCGGATGATGCTCGACCCACAGGGACCTGATACGATCGGGACTGAGCGCAAATTTAACCTCGTATCCCCGCGTTCGCAACCAACCGACCTCCATTGCCATCTGGTCGGCGTCACTGTCAGCGACCAAGAGTTTCATGAGAGCCTGTTCCTCCTAGGCAGCGCGCCAGTATCGCACAGTGCGACAGTCAATACAGTGGAGCATGTGTGTTTGTGCGTTTGGGAGATCCCATGCGTCCTTGCAGGCAACCCAAGTTGAGACTTGGCAGAACCGGAGCCAAGGCAGTGTACGTGATCCATCGCGTTCACTCTTACCAGGTGTGTGAGGCATAGTACCATCACACTATCTGACAGTCAAGAGACCGTGCAAGTAACCAATACTGAGAATATAGAACGCTCTCTCGCTTTACAGCTAGAGAGCATGTGCGGGCAGGCAACGTCTGGCACCACATGCACATGCTGCCCCTCTGGGGAAACGATAAACACAGGCATGCATCATCGGGTGGTTGACTGTGCTTATCACATCTCTACACGGTCGGTTTTACCTCCTTGGCATAGCGGCCCGTACCAGATGAGAGGTATGTTACACTGCTCCTGGGCGTAATGATCCAAGAGTCAGGTCACAGTCCCATCACAATCTTGGCCAGGTGTATCACGTGGCACTCACAGCTATCAAAGCCGGTTGTCACCTCTCGGCGCAGGCGCCATTACCTCTGCCGTAACCGCTGCTCAAGGCAGATCATGAACGAGCCCGCTGCAGCGTCTCCATACAGGCAGAAGCCCTGGCGATAGATGTTCTATCCTGGGCAGCACAACGGCAGAGGGTATCTCCTTACGCGCCACCTGCCACATCCTCGTGTTCAGCAACCTGGCAGCATGGGGTTGACTAACAGCTCTCACGTGCCGGTAGCTGGGCCGAGACATGCGAAGAACTGGGCTTTACAACAGCCGTCGCCCCGGGAGCGCAAGCAAAGAGATTCCTTCAGCATGCACTGCGAGATGTCCTCTTCTCGCTGATGCCAGGGCGATGTGCGGCACCATCTTATGCAGCAAATCTCGGACCATACATCAGTGAACATCATCACGATACGAAGTTCCAAGCGTAAAGATTACGCCCGATGCCTACGGTCTCTGCCAGCAGTTATCCGCTCATCCACGAGTACAGGCGCCCGCTGCGAGGATGTGCTAGAATAGTCGGCAGCTATCGGCATGTTTCTTCTGTGCGCGCCAGCGAATTTCCGCTTGCCAGGCAGCCACCAGCAGTAGGCTAGGCGGCTGGTTCTCATCAGACTGGCCCAACACATATTGTCCCCTGGGGGTATCACAGCAGTGCTAAAGGGGGAGACAAAGGATGAGCCTCGCGAGCCGCGCTATTGGCTGGCTCATGAAGCTACCGCCCGCGGAAACGCACAGCTACACCGTCACGCGCGACGTGCAAATTCCCATGCCCGATGGCGTGATCTTGCTGGCGGATCACTACACGCCGCGTCTCGGACGGCCCTGCCCAACGCTGTTGATTCGGACTCCCTACGGGCGACGAGGATTCTTCGCGGCCACCTATGCTGCGCCGTTTGTCGAGCGCGGCTATCAGGTCCTTGCCCAGAGTTGCCGTGGCACAGCAGGGTCCGGCGGTGACTTCTTCTATGCGCGTCATGAGCGGGCGGATGGCCTGGCAACTATCGAGTGGATCAAGCGCCAGGAGTGGTATTCTGGCCAACTCGCCATGATTGGGGGCAGCTACCTCGGATTCGTGCAGTGGGCCGTTGCTGCCGACGCGAACAGCGACATCCAGGCAATGGTTCCTTCCATTACCAGCTCCGATTTCAACTGGTTTCGCTACCAGGGCGGCTCACTCAACTTCGAGAGTATGCTGGGCTGGTCAACCATGATGACGGAGCAGGCCGCTACTGGATTGCATCTCGGCAACCCATTGAGCATGTGGGGACGAAGCCGGCGGCTCGAGCAGGCATACCTCCACCTGCCGCTCATAGATGCTGACCGCGTCGTCATCCACCGCCCATCCCACGTCTTCCAGAACGCGCTCGCGCACGCCCCGGAAGATGAGTATTGGAAGCCTGTTGATTACAGCGCCCGCGTGGGCGAGATCACCATACCAATCTGCCTGCAGGCAGGCTGGTTCGATCTCTTTCTAGACTGGCAGCTCAAAGATTACCAGGCACTGCATGCGGCGGGACGTCAGCCGTACCTCCTCATCGGCCCCTGGTATCACGGCCAGCTTACTGGCGTTCCCGCCATGACACGCGACACGCTCGCCTGGCTCAACGCTCACGTAAGAGAAGATACGAGCGGGCTGCGCGCGCACCCGGTACGCCTGTTCGTGATGGGAGCGAACATCTGGCGCGACTTTCCTGCCTGGCCACCTCCGGCCCAGCAGCAGCGCTGGCATCTTCAGCCCAATCAGGTGCTCGCCCCTACACCGCCGCCAGAGGGTGAGCCTGATCATTATCGCTATGACCCCGCCGATCCGACGCCAGCGGTCGGGGGGAACTCGCTCGGGTCGCCGCGGTGCATGGGGCAAAAAGACAATCGCGCGCTGGAAGCCCGCCGCGATGTGCTGCACTATACCAGCGCTCCGCTGGAGCACGATCTGCTCGTCATCGGGCCAGTAACCGCCGATCTCTTTGTTCGTTCGAGCCTCAGCCACACGGATTTCTTTGCCAGGCTCTGCGTCGTCGAGCGCTCCGGGAAGTCGCTCAACCTCTGCGATGGCATCCTGCGCCTGACACCAGACTCTCTACCGGACCCATCCGAAGCCGGGAGTGACGATATCCGACATATCCAGATCGCGCTCTGGCCGACCGCCTACCACTTCCGGCGCGGGCAGCGGATACGCGTGCAGATCTCCAGTGGCGCGCATCCACGCTTCGCGCGCAACAGTGGCAGCGGCGAGCCTGTGGCCACCGGCACCAAGCTTTTCCCGGCTGATCAGACGGTCTACCACGATCCCGCGCATCCCTCGGCAATTCTCTTGCCAGTGCTTGATCGCTGAGGACGTCTGCGACTTCGAGCATGTCAGGAGATTGCGCGCCTTCCGTATACATAATCCCCTTTCGCGACAGGACGATACAGCCAGAACCCGCAATACATTAGTACTTTGTCAGGACTCGACAGAAACGCAAGTGAACATTCCTGCAACTTGAGAAAAGGACGACCAAGCCATTCGTCTCATACGTTGACGATCATCGTACGTTTTCTTTATAGTTCGCCGTATCGAAGTCTAACTGACTGCAAGTAGGGGAGGCGCATCGTGAATATCAACATTCCAGAGGAGACCCGTATCGCATTTCGCGACTGGCTCCGCGAGCAATTGCGGAAGCGGGAGTTCTACAATCGCCGGGGAGATCACTATCTTATTCGAGAATTCCACAAGTACGCCGGCGAAATGGGCCAGGACATCGACGAAGCATCGCTCGGTAGGTATCTGCGTGATGAGAACCCGGTCATTCCCACACCTGAACGCTGCCGTGCGCTGGCAGCGGTCTTCAAGGTTCCAGCAATCGACGTGATGATAGCGGCGGGGCTGGTGCGAGCCGAAGACATGAAAGTGGCCAGATAAGCATCTTCAGAGACTGGGATAGGGACGCGGCAAACGGCCCATCAACCCAGTATCTCTACCAGCCACTACCCACAGAATTCATCCGAGGTCTTATTAGACTATCCATCCAGAAAGAGGGGAGGGCGCCTGCGCCATTGCAGACGTCCTCTCTCTTCCTACGACGAAGCGTACTGTGCCATACGTCCCAGCTACTTCTGGTACTGCAGCAAGAGAATCAGGCCACCCATCTCACCCGAAGTCTGTCCAGGATTCATCAGGTGGCTGAGGATGTGGCAGTGGAATGGATAGACACTGCCAGGCGCGGCCCAGGCGTAGAACGTGGCATCATACGTTTCTCCCGGCGCCACTGAAAGCGTATCTTTGACCATTGGCGCTGGCAACAAATGACCGTCACTCGCCACAACATTGAAGCTATGGCCATGCAGGTGCATCGGGTGGATCATGCTCGTATCAGCGCCGATCATCCGCAAATGAACGGTCTGGCCATGCTTCACCGTGATGGGCTGCGTATCTGGGAAGCTCTTACCGTTGATGACATAGTAGCCGCCCAGCATCCCAAAGAACAGCGTCTGATCAATGTCGGCGTGCTCGGCCTGCATCATGGGCGCGTATTGTGGGCTTCCCGGTCGCGGAGCGATGATGAACGCCCCATACATCCCGCCGCCAACCTGCTTGATATCGTCATAGTGACTGTGATACCAGTGGGTCCCGGCGTCCTGGTCGTTCAGGACGAAGTCATAGGTGTAGGACGCTCCTGGCGCGATCGGCTTCATACCGATCGGCGGAACCCCATCATTGTCGGTCGGCACTTCGAGCCCATGCCAGTGAATTGTCGTCGCTTCGGGCAGATGATTGATAATCGTAATGCGTATATGCTCACCTGCTGTGGCCTGAAGCATCGGGCCGGGTACCGTGCCATCCAACGTCCAGGCGAGGACTTTATGCCCCTTGACAGGTTGCCACATCACTTGCTGCGCCGTCAGCGTGAAATGCTTGGCGCCGTCTTTATCGAGAACATATTTGGCTGGCTGATTGCCATATTGCTGCGTCGCGTCGGGCACATTCGCTGTACCTTGCTGGCTGCTCGCGCTCGACCCCATGCCAGCCATTCCACTTTGGCCGCTATCGCTGCTGTTGCTCGATGACGCTCCTGCTGGATTGGTGTTGGATGTGCCCCGATTGTTGAGCGCGGCGCCGAGTCCAAAACTGGCCAGCGTAAACAGAATGATGAGGCTCATCACCAGGATGCCCCTTGGTGAAAGCAGGCCGCGGCTAACGCTCTTTGGGTGCTCGATTTGCCAGGCGCGGCGCCGCTGTGAAGCGATCCACTGCTTTTGCAGCCAGGAGGGCCACTCCTGCACCATCACCGGCACCTGAGCCGCCTGCTCCAAGGATACCGTGTCCGCGAGGCCGCCCTCAATCTCATCGAGTTCATCTCTACTTGGAGGCCATGTAGAGATGAATTGCGATGATGTGCCACGCGCCGCTTCTTCGGCGGGCCGAGGCGATCCAACGTGCGCGGGTCTGGCGCCCGCCTCACCAAGTGTCTTATCGTCAATAGTCACGATCAATACTCCCCTTGCCACAGATGTTGATGCGTCCGCCATACGATGGGGAACCCGAGCCGAATCGCTTCTCATCGTACGGGAGACACATCTCAGCCATATCTCAGCGGGGGGTTGGTTTTCTCACAAAATGGTCACAGCAACCATGTGGCTTGTTGGCCGGCCTGGGGAAAGAAGCCCAGTGGAGCGCAGGCGCCCTGTGATGCGAATGTGATTCCGCGAACGCCGAACGTGATTCCTTCGTGACACCAGGCACACATAATCATCACAACTGTAGCTGAACGCGGAAAGCATTGACACTATTGAGAGGATTTCCATGACATTGAGTCGTGATGCGCGGTGGCTTGCAGCGGCGATTCAGATGGTTATCGCCTGGGAGTGGCTCGTCTCCGGTACAAACAAGGTGCTGTCGGGAGCGTTTCCGCAAGGGCTGGCAAGCGCTCTGGACGAAGGCCTTCAGAATAATCCCAACGGCTGGTATGTCTCCCTGCTTCAAGGGATTGTCCTGCCCCATAGTGTGGCCTTTGGCTACGCGATCGAGACGATGGAGATCATGGTCGGCATGGCGCTCTTGATTGGCGCAATCGTCTTGGTGGGTCCAGTGCGTCATCGCGGCATGCCCCAATATCGCCTGGCGGTTGGCGAGATAGCAGCCGCGACGGTGGCCGCGCTGGTGGGTATGCTCCTCTGTATCAACTTTCACTTTTTCATGGGCGATGGCATCATCCCCTGGATCAATTCCACCCGCCCCTTCGACGAAGGCATCTCACTCGACACCTTGATGCCGCCGCTTTCAGCCATTATTCTCGTCCTCAATGCGCGGATGCTCGTCGTCATGACCGGCATGCCCATTGCACAGCATCTCAGGCGCGGAGTGGATCACCTGCGCGGTCTCCTCGGCGGCGCGCGGCAACGACGGCCACAGGTAGCCGATAGCCAGTAGCGCTTCGGCAACCGCGTGAGACTAACGGCTACCGACCAGAGACAGAGGAGAGGTCTAGCGTCCCGTCACCGCATGACAATCGTACCGAGGGCTGTGGCACAGAGATACTCCTGCCCGGCATGCCCGGCGAAGACATCGCACCGGCAGACCGCCTGCCGCTTGCTGAAACTGATGACGCAGGCACGCGCCGTCAACGTTTCCCCCTGCCCTGGCTTGAGATAGTTGAGCTTGAATTCGGCGGTCAGAACGTCCGGGCCCAGCACCGAGCCGCCAGCAAATGTCAGCGCATTATCCGCAAGGTAGCTAATGACGCCCCCGTGGACATAGCCGGCCTGTTGGCCGAACTCTGGCTTCAGCGGCAATACGAGTTCCGCCCGCCCCTCCGCCAAGACAACGAGCCGTGTTCCGAGTAGCACGCTGAATGGCTGAGCGGCCATCACAGCATACCCCAGGTTCAGAAGATCATCGGCCATCCTATATCATCCTTCCGGGCAACTGTACTTTAGCAACACGTCTCTGTGATGAGAGAAGTCTACCCGAATGACCCGCGCAGGGCGTGTTTGCCAGCAACGGGTGCATCACTGTCGTCTACACTCCGATGGACTCGGCCTAGCTCACATATGCACTGACACGTGGGCGGCCCAACGCGCAGCTCATACGAATGGCCCTCGCTCCCAACAGTGGAAGGAGGGCCATCGGTTCCTGTCGTGCCTGATCAACGGAGGGTCAGGAGAAGGCGCTCAACCCGGTAATCGCCTGACCGATGATGAGTGTATGTACTTCGTCGGTGCCCTCATAGGTGAAGACCGACTCCAGGTTGTTCATGTGGCGGCTGATGGGGTACTCCAGCGTGATGCCGTTCGCGCCAAGCACACCACGCGCCTCACGCGCCGTCTTGAGCGCCTCGCGGACATTGTTACGCTTGGCAATAGAGACCTGGACCGGATGCGCCTGTCCCTGGTCCTTGAGCCGCCCAAGCTGCAGGGCAAGCAGTTGGGCTTTGATTAGCTCTGTTGCCATAGTGGTGAGCTTGGCCTGGATGAGCTGAAAGCCCCCAATGGGGCGATCGAACACCTCGCGTGACTTCGCGTAGTCCACTGCCGCCTCAAAACAGGCACGAGCCGCGCCATTCGCACCCCACGCGATGCCGAAGCGCGCCTCATCCAGACACGATAGCGGCCCGCGCAGCCCCTTCACGCCAGGCAGCATATTCTCCGCTGGGATGCGGCAGTCCTCGAAGTGTAGCTCAGAGGTGACGCTGGCGCGGAGCGAGAGCTTATGGTGGATATCGCTGGTAGTGAAGCCTGGCGTACCGCGCTCAACGATAAAGCCGCGAATCTCGCCATCCAGCTTGGCCCAGACAACAGCCAGATCGGCGAATCCGCCATTCGTGATCCACATCTTCGTTCCATTGAGGATGTAGGAGTCACCATCCTTGCGCGCGGTCGTGCGCATGCCGGAGGGATTGCTGCCGAAGTCCGGCTCGGTCAGCCCAAAGCAGCCAATCAGCTCTCCTGCGGCCATTTTGGGGAGGTACTTCTGGCGCTGCTCCTCCGAGCCAAACGCGTGAATCGGGAACATGGCCAGCGACCCCTGCACCGAGACGAACGAACGGATACCGCTGTCGCCCGCTTCAAGCTCCTGGCAAGCCAGCCCATAACTGACGGCGCTCAACCCGGCGCACCCATATCCATCGAGATGCATCCCCAGCAGACCAAGCTGTGCGATCTCCGGGATCAACTCGCGCGGGAATGTGCCCGCCTCGAAGTGGTCTCCGATGATAGGCAACACCCGCTCGCGCACAAACTCGCGCACGGTGTCGCGCACCATACGCTCTTCTTCTGTCAGCAGCCCATCAATGTTGTAGAGATCCGTAAAAGGCGGCAGCGTCGGCGTGTGCTTCTTCGCCTTTCCGCTCTCCTCTGAGCGCTGAACCACCGTATCTGCCATAATGTAAGCTCCCTGTCTCGACCTGTTGCGTCGCTTCTCTGCCAACCGTTTGTATATATGGCCACAGATGTTTGATGGAATCCCGTGATAGGATACCACTGTGTACCTGACCGCGACCAGTCTGTCATCGGTTCGCGGTGTGCGGGCAGATGGCGAGATGAGGGATGACAGGCAGGCCAGTGCGTTGACCTGTACCCGGTCGCTTGACTATACTCCCTGCACGCGACTTCAACCCGGCGATATTTCCGGCCTGAGCGTGTCAGTGTGTCGTGGCGTAACCATACACACTGGGAGCAACGTTGAAAGGAGACAGTGATGGGCGATGATAGCACACCCATGAATCCTTCCCCTGCTCCAGAGTCGACATCACACGACACGCAGACACATGGAAAAGGCCGCAAAGCGCGCGCGCGCAAGTCTGACGCGGACGGCGTGCCCTCCCGTGGCCGGGCGTCGCGCGACAAGGGGGCGGGCAGGGCTTCGGCCCAACCAGATACGCCGTCTCCCGCTCTACCTGGGGCCGAGGGGCAGGCGAGCGGCGCCTCCCAGCGAACGACGACCTATCGTCCAATACCGCGCGCCAGACGTAGCGGCCTGAGAAGCCGCGGACGCGAACCCGGAGTGGTGCGCCTGGCTGAGCGCTCGCGCATGATCACGGAGCATACGGGCGTCCACCTGCTGACGGATCCCCTGGCCGCGCTCCTCCCGGCGGCCCGTACGGTGCTATTCAATGCCGCGCTCGATGACGCGATACATGCTGTGGCGGAGGAGCTTGCCTCGACGCTGGCTCCGGCCATTGTGCAAGTCTGGATCGCCGATGCCGCGGCCTGGTCGTCGGGGCACGAGCGGGTTGGCGGGCTGGAGCTGGAACCATCGCTTCGGCTGCGTGCTGCCTCCCGGTCCGCTGTGCGTGGCACTACCGAGAGCGGGCTGGCGGCCATTCGGATGGAAACAAACACGTCCGGTGAACGTCCGCCTGAGACGAGCGTCAGCGGAGTGATGCCGCGCTGGCCCGGACACCCCGATCCCCTGCTGGACGCTGTGGCGGCCTCGCGCCACCCCGTCGTCTATTACAACGCTCAGGAACACGAGCACGCCAGAGCCTGGCTCCCGCTCATGCCAAAGCCGTACTGCGCGCTCCCGGGAGCAGAACTGCCGCCCCCGACGCTCGGCACCCTGGCCGCCTATCCGCTGAAGGCGCGTGGGCAGTTCCTTGGTGTGTTGGCGGTGGCAGCCAGCGCGCATCTGAGTTCCCGCCAACTTGCCGCCCTCGAAGAAATCTCCGAGTTGATCGCCCAATCCGCCGACCGTGATCGGCTGCTCAGCTACTCACGCAGCCAGGAAGCGCTGGCGCAGACGGTCGTGCGCTATGCGCCGGTTGCGATGGCGGTGCTCACTGGGCGCGACCACCATGTAGCGCTGGCAAATCCTACCTTCGCCCTGCTGCTTGGTCTGGATGCGGGAATGACGCTCACTGGTCGAAAGCTGCGCGATCTTGTCCCCGACAACGCCGATACCCTCTCGGCTGGCCTCGGGCTGGATGCTGTCTACACCAGCGGCGAATCGCAGGCCATGATCGAGCTGCCTATTGCGCTCGGCGGCGATATCACCTACTGGAATGTCACCACATCGCCCCTGCCCGGCGTCTCGGCGCGTTCGGCCGGTGTCTTGCTGGCGGCAGTCGATGTCACGCGCCAGGTGATTGCCCGCCAGCGCGCAGTAGACTCCGCTGAAGAGGCCCAGGTGCGTATCGGCCAGATGATGACACTGCACGCTACATCACTCGCGGTCTCCAGCCAGTTTGGCTCAGACCCACGCGAGCTGCTTGCGGACATTCTGCGCCGGTCGGTGCTGCTGCTCAACGGACGCGCGGGCACCGTCTACGTGCGCGACGCACGCCGTAACGAGCTAGAGGTGATCGTCTGCCAGGGATTGCGCGGAGACTACACAGGCCAGCGCATTCGCATCGGCGAGGGCATCGCCGGACAGGTGGCGCGCACTGGCCAGGGCATGATCGTCGATGATTATCGCGTCTATCCCTATCGCGCCTCGATCTATGGCGACGAAGACTTCCGCGCCGTCATCGCCGTGCCACTGATCGCGCATGGCCAGGTGGTCGGCGTGCTCGATGTGCTGGATGACGCGGAGCGCCGCGCCTTCACCGACGACGATCTCTGGCTGCTCGATCTCTTCGCCGCGCAGGCATCGCAAACCATCGAGAACGCGCGCACCTACGTCGAGTTGGAACACGCCTTCCGCAAGCAGCGCGACCTGGACCGCATGAAAGACGATTTCATCGCCACCGCCTCCCATGAGCTACGCACCCCGCTGACCGGTGTGCAGGGGTTTCTCGACCTGCTGTTGGACTACCCTGGTTCTCGCGACGACCTGATCGCGCTGGACTTTCTGCGGAAGGCGGCGACCTCCGCCGAGGAATTGGCGGCGCTTACCGAGCGGCTGCTGCAAACGGCGCGGCTGGATTCGGGACGGCTAGAGGTCCACACCAATCCGGTACGGCTGGCAACGGTCGTCGATGAGGTGCTGCGGTTCTTCCGCGAGGTCAAGCAGGCACAGGGCGGCGGCCACGAGCTGCTGGCTGAAATCCCATCGCATGTCTACGTTCAAGCCGACCTTGGGCGACTCAAAGAGGTGCTCGATAATCTGATCGCGAATGCGATCAAGTACAGCCCACAGGGCGGGCGCGTGCTGGTGCGGTGTGTTCCGGCGCGCTTCGAGACAAACCTCACCGAGCCACCACCCGACGCCATAGAAGAGCGACCTACGATGGTTCTGCCGTTCACCAGCCACGACCCGGCGGCGCGTGTTGACGACCCGAACGATGACCCAACCGCGCCCGCGCCATCGGTTGTTGCGGCAACCGCGCAACGTCCCTACTATGTCATCACGGTCAGCGATGAAGGGATGGGTATTCCGGCATCGGAGCGCAGCCACCTCTTCGGGCGATTCGCTCGGCTGGAATCAGCGAAGATCAGCCAGATCCGGGGAACCGGCCTGGGGCTGTACATCTGCCGCCAGATTGTGCGCGCGATGGGTGGCGATGTCTGGCTACAGGCCAGCGTACCTGGACATGGAAGTGTCTTCGCCTTCGCGCTCCCTGAAGGGGCCATCCCCCCAACAGATACCGCCCCACTTCCAGCAGTCTCCGGCCAGTCGGCACAATCATAACGCGGCATATGAGCGTACCCCATCCCACCACACTGCTCCGGTTGCGCCAGCGGATGGAGCGGCTATTTGCCGTGGGCGACCTGCCGCTCGATATTCCCGGCGCCACGCGACAGTGGACCCTGGCGATGCCCGCCGATCCAGATGCCCCGCTCGATCAATTGGCGGCCCATCAACTCACGACGAATGGAATCCTGCCAGGCCAGCGCGACGATGCCGCGACCATCGCCCGCCGCAGCACCCTGAGCGGGAGCCTCCTGCCCTACTGGGCAGTCGTCTGGCCGAGCGGCCTCGCACTCGCCGAGACGTTGCTGGCGCAACCCGGCGCAATCAGCGGGAGGCGCGTGCTCGAACTGGGCTGTGGCCTCGGCACGACGGCAATAGCGGCGCTCACCTGCGGCGCGCGGCTCCACGTGGCCGATTGTTTCGCCGAAACGCTGCTCTTCTGCCGCTACAACACCTTGCGCAACGCTGGGAAGCAGCCACGGACGTTGCTGGTCAACTGGCGCACCTCAGCGGGACGGGCGGCCTGCCTTGCGGTCGGGCGATTCGAGACGCTGCTCGCCGCCGACATCCTCTATGAGCAGGACGACCTTGAACCGCTGCTCGACCTTGTGCCGCGTCTGCTCACCCCCACTGGCACATTCTGGCTGGCGGAGCCAGGACGGCGCGTCTCACAGGCGTTTGTACGGGCGGCATCCGACCTCGGCTGGCGCGATGAAGCGACGGCATACGAGCGCATCTGGCCCACTGAAGACAAGTCAGTGCGTGTCGTCGTCCATCGCTTCCATCTGCCCGGCTGACCTGTGCGCCATTGTTCTCGCCGCTTGTTGTCGTCGCGCCCTGGATGTTTCATAATCTGGTCAGCGGCTTCACGCCTCTCGCCTGGGACGTTGTGTTGTGCCCCCTCCCGGCCCTGCGAGCTTCCCTTCCCGCGTCGAGGCAGACGCGCGAGCCGTCAGGCGAGAAGCGCCGTTCCAGGCGCGAAGCGGCTGCGTCCTAACGGGCGGGCTGGGGGAGAGGGTAAACGCCAAGAATCAAGCCGAAATGCGTATCATGCATGAGACGAGGAGAGCCAAGGTGCCATTATACGAGTATTACTGCTCAGATTGCCGAAGCAAGTTTGAGTTGCTGGTGAGTTATGATGCGTCGGAGGGGGATGATATTGTCTGCACACGGTGCCACGGCGGACGCGTGCGCAAGCTGATCTCAGTGTTTGCGCGCCCACGCGCAGTTGCCGCGGGCGACAGCTTTGGTGACTACGGCGACGCTGATGACTATGGTGATACCGCTGACGATTTCGGTGGCGGGTGTGCCTGTGGAGGCGGTAGCTGCGGTTGCCACGACTAACCGCCTCCATCCCTCTCTCACGCTATCAATGCCATGCGCCGTACACAACTCCCTGCCTGCCGGCTCCGCTATCTGGGATGCCGGATATCGCGCGCGTGATCACTGCCGCAGCGACCTGCGGGCGTCTGCCAGGAGATGCGCCATCGCTTTGTTGTGCGCGGCCTCTTCTGGTGTGAGGTCAGCGCTTCGGACGGGAATCACGCGCTCGAACTCCTGGAGTCGCTGCGCCAGCACCAGACGTCCACTCTTGCTTGCGCGCCGCCGGTAGTCATCGACCAGCGCGGTGACACGCGCGGCATCGTGTGCCTGGGCCGCCTCGACAAGAGCATCGGCAAAGAGTGGCGCGCGCATATCGTAAAACACCCCTCTCCCCTGCTCATCCGCGATAGCGTCGCCGACGCGCTCGACCAGGGAGATCGCCTGCTCAAACCGTTGGCGCCCCTCTGGCGCACCCTGCTCCACCAGCACATTCGCCAGCCCGCGGCAGGCGTCCGACTGGCCAAGCGGGTTCTCGCATTGCTCGTATAGCCGCAGAGCCTCGGTGAAAGACTGTAATGCGGCTTCGGTATCGCCCAGTTGGCGACGGGCCTCCCCCAGGCCCAGATGAACCAGCGCTTGAGCCTCCGGCTCATCGGTCACGCGGAACCGGAAGAGCATCTCCTGGTGTCCGTTGGCAGCCTCCGCATACAGCTCGCGCCGCAGCAGAACCCGCGCCAGCCCAATCTGGGCCAACCCCTCGGCCACCTGCGCTTCGCGGTCGTGCGCCAGATTTTGCGCCTGGTTGAAGGCTGCCACAGCCGCCTGGAGATTATCCGCGGCCAGCTCCACCTCACCCATCAGCAGCGCCGCCTCGGCGCGCCATATCTCGTCGCCTTCCTGTTGCGCGTGTGAGACGGCTTGCTCCGCAAACACACGCGCCTCCGCCAATTGCCCACGGGTAAGCGCCGCAAGCCCCGCCGCGCACAACGCCGCTGCTTCCGGGCCGATCTCTCGCGCCGACGTATCATTCACCCGCGCAAGTTCGAGCGCCCGCTCTGCCAGCTTGTGAGCGTCGTCGAGCCGCCCCAGTGTCAGTGCCAGTCGCGCGCGCTCATCGAACGCGAGAGACGCCAGAGTGGCACGGTGCGCGTCTTCCAGTCGCCGCGCCGATTCCGTCAGCAGCGGCTCAGCAAGGGCGGAGAGTCCGCGATGGCGGGCAATCTGACCCAGCCCCAGCGCGGCGCGCGCCTCCAGAACGACATGGCCGGTATTATGGGCAATCTCACGCGCCTCGTCGAAGAGATCTTCGGCTTTGCGGGGCGTTCCTTTGCGCCGGTTCGCCTCCGCCGCGCCGAGCGTCGCGCGGGCATAGGGCAGTTCGGCCTTCAAGGCGCGCAGGGCACGTATCGCCCGATCGAAGACGGAGATAGCCTGCGAAAGCTGGCCGCGCAGCAGATTCACCTCACCCAGCAGCCGGTTCGCCTCGGCCTGACCGAGCGAGCTACCAGCGCCGCGATAATCTTCCTCGGCACGCATACCGCTCGCCAGCGCCTGATCGAGCCGGTTGCGATGGAGCGCCACCTCACCAAGTCCCAGAATGCCGTCCGCCACGCCAAGCGAATACTCGATAGGTCCGGCGAGCGAGATCGCGACCCCAAAGTCGTTATCCGCCTTGTCGAGGTCAGCGGTTTCCAGCGCGAGCCGCCCCTCGCCAACATAGGTATCTACTTCGCCGAATTGATCGTTCACCTGCTGATAGAGATCTCGCGCCCGGTGATAGGCGTCGCGCGCCTCGGCAAAGCGCGACTGACTGGTGAGCATGTCGGCCTGGCCACGCGCGGCATCCGCCTCTGTCAACGTATCATGCGCCTGAGCCGCCAGCCTGCGAGCTGCCGCGTAGTATTCCTCCGCCTTCTGATCGCGCCCGCGCAGCCGCTCGATATGCCCCAGGGCCAGCGATGCGCTCGCCTGGCCACTCGCGCTGCCAGCCTTCTCGTACAGCCGCACGGCCAGATAATAGTGCTGCCAGGCGCTATCCAGCCGGCCACGCTGGCGGTCGATATGTCCTATCGCCAGCGATGCACCTGCCTCGCGTTCCGGAAGCTCCGCTTCCCGGTAGAGCTCGATGGCCTGCGTGTAGCTGCTTGCCGACTGATCGAGCGCCCCGTGCTGGCGTTGCGCCTCGGCCAGCGCCATGCGACTATCGGCGATGTGCTCGCGGTCATCGAGCTGACGGAAGATGGATTCCGCCTCCACCAGCGCATCAACCGCGCGCTCCAGCCGTCCCTCTGCCAGAGCCGTCTGACCAGCGTGCAGCCGCGTCATTCCCTGCTCGCGTGCTGAATGCTGCGATGTTGTCATTTGTGGCACTCACCTTCCCGCCGTATGTCTCCAGCGTCTCCAGCGTCTCCAACCCCACTCGGATCGATCCGCCGCTGTCTGGTCTGGATGACCGCTAGATTTTTGCCATGCCTCTCAAACACTGTAGCCCGCCGCGACCATTGCTGGCAACAGCAGCCAATGGCTGAGCTGGGAAGAGGGGTAATTCCCGGTACTCAGGCGGTTGCTGGTTGACGTAGAACGTGTAGGTGCGCGACAATGCAGCGGCCTAAAGCGCATTGTGTTACTGTTCCTGTTTCCCCGATGAAAGAAGTGGTTCATGTCAGCATTCTGGCTCGAGATGAGCGTGCGCGCTGCCCCAGAGACCGTCGAGGCGATCAGCGAATTGATGAGCCGCAATGTTAGCGGCGGCGTCGCCATCGAGGAACCGTACGATCTACTCGACGATGGCCAGGTGCATGTGCCAGTTCCCGGCGCGCAGGTCACCATTCGCGCCTACGTGCCCGACGACGCCGAGGGCGTGGAGTCGCGGCAACGCATCGAGGAGGGGTTGTGGCATCTCAGACAGGTAATGCCCAACAGCATCGGGGAATTAGAGGTTCGCCGGCTTGCCGAGGAGGACTGGGCGAACTCCTGGAAGGAATACTACCACGTGCTCCATCTGGGCCGTCGCACAGTGATCAAGCCTTCCTGGCTCGACTACACACCACAAGCGGGCGAGGTCGTGGTCGAGCTTGACCCAGGCATGGCCTTCGGCACCGGACTTCACCCCACAACGCGCAACTGCCTGATGGCGCTTGAAGACGCGCTCCATTCGGGCGATACCATGCTGGATGTTGGCACTGGATCGGGCATTCTGGCAACCGCCGCCGTCAAGCTCGGCGCGAGCAAAGTGCTTGCGCTCGACATCAGCACAGTCGCGGTCGAAGCCGCCCGCGAGAACGCGGCACGCAACGGCGCATCAGACGTCGTGGAAGTGCGGCTGGCCACGTTGGAGGGCGCTGGGGGAGAACCGTTTGCCCCATTGCCCGATCACCTTGACACACTTGGCGAGGAGATTGGCGTCTTTGATGTAGTCGTCGCGAATATTATCGCCCGCGTCATCGCGCAGCTTGCGCCGTCACTGGTGCGCGCCGTCCGCCCCGGCGGAACGCTCATCGCGAGCGGCATCATCGCCGAGCGCCGCGCCGAGGCAGAGGAGCCACTGCGGGAAGCTGGATTACAAGACCTGCACGACATTGTGGAGGGCGACTGGGTCACGCTGATCGGCACTCGTCCGCCTGTGGCACCTGTGGCAGCGGAGGAGAACGGAGGGTAGGGCGATGCCTGCGGGGCGCTTTGTGCTGCGGGATGTAGCGCTCAGCGAATATGGTGAAATCGAGCTGCCATCCGACATCGCTCATCAGGTGCGCGATGTGCTTCGGGCAACGCCTGGCGACGCCATCTCCCTGCTGGACGGAAACGGCGGGACATATGCCGCGGAGATTCTCACTCTGGAACGGCGGCAGGTTGTCGTCCGGCTGGGATCGAAGCATGTGAGGCAGGCGGAGTGCCCGTGCCGGGTGGTACTCTGCCAGGGGATGCTCAAAGCGGCGAAGTTCGAGTGGATTTTGCAGAAGGCGACCGAATTGGGCGTCGCATCCATCCAGCCGTTGCTCACTGAACGCGCAGTAGCGGCCACCGAGATGACCGGGGAGGCTCGACAACGGCGCTGGCAGCGCATCCTGGCTGAGGCGCTGGAGCAGTGTGGCGGCGACCGCCTGCCAGATCTGGGCACGCAGCGCCCGCTCATGCATGCGCTGGCGCAGGTACCGCCGAACGCCATCGCGCTGTTCCCTTGGGAAGAGGCCGAAGCCGCTCCCCTGCGTAAGACGCTCACGGCGGCCATCGCGGCAAGGGGCGATTTAGATTCCGTTGCGGAAGTTCACATCTTTGTTGGGCCAGAGGGCGGCTTCTCCGCTGGTGAGGCAGCCCTCGCCAGACGCCACGGCGCGCTATGGGTAACGCTCGGCTCGCGTATTCTCCGGGCCGAGACGGCGGCGCTGGTCGCGGCGACACTCACGCTGGATACACTCGGTGCGCTCGATAGTGCGCCCATGCACTGAATACAGCCGCACACCAAGGAGTATCTTCCGCGAAAGGAGCCTGAGATATGGCACGGCGCACTGACCGTCCGGTCAATACATTTTCACTGGTAGCCTGCGATCCCAGGACTGGCGACCTGGGGGTTGCCGTCGCGTCGAAGTTCCTCGCGGTTGGCGCGGTCGTGCCGTGGGCGCGGGCAGGCGTTGGTGCGGTGGCAGCGCAGGCCTGGGCAAATACGAGCTATGGCCCACGCGGACTCGATATGCTTGCGGCAGGCAAGTCTCCGAAAGAGGCGCTCGACACCCTCATCCAGCACGACCCCCAGGCGGAACATCGCCAGGCAGGGATTGTGGACGCGAAGGGCCATTCCGCCACCTGGACAGGCAACGAGTGCCACAGTTGGGCGGGTGGGATCGCTGGCCCGAACTTCGCGGCGCAGGGCAACATCCTGGTGGGAGACGCGACGATCACCGCGATGACCGAGACTTTCCAACGCGTGACCGGCACGCTCTGGCGGCGCATGCTTGCCGCGCTGGCGGCCGGACAGGCGGCAGGAGGGGACAGCCGCGGCCAACAGTCGGCAGCACTACTCGTGGTACGCGAAAACGGCGGCTACGGCGGTTTCAATGACCGCATGATCGATTTACGTGTCGATGACGCGGCCCGACCCATTGATGAGCTGTCGCGACTGCTCGACATGTACGAGCTGCTCTTCCTCAAGCCACAGCCGGAAGACATGCTGCCGGTAGACAACATACTTGCCAGCGAATTGCAGCGACTGCTGACCATTACCGGCGACTATCAGGGCACGCTCACTGGCGCGTGGGGCAGCCAGACCTACTCCGCGCTGGAGCGCTTTGGCAGCCGGGAGAATCTGGAAGAGCGACTGATGCATAATCCCGCCGACGCACGCATTGATCGCAAGGTGCTCGAATACCTGCGCGAGCATGCAGGGTAAAGCCTCCTACTGCCTCGCCTCAGGACGAGAGCGGTGTCCACGGTGCGGGCTGTGGCTGGCCGTGCGGTCTGCCAGGGCATGTGGTAGTATGCTCCTGGTTTGGCACACCGCTGGCCATATGCCTGTTGACGCGAAAGACCTGCGCACGCGTGCGCGGCACCTATTAGGCTGCCCATATTCAGGAACAGTTACCCATGCTTGAGCCCTCAGCTGATTCGGTCACGCACTCCGCGAGATCCGCTCCGCTCTCGTTCGACATCGCCGCCCGCTGCTCCGAGACTGCCGCCCGCGCAGGGACCGTTCATACGCCGCACGGCGATATTCCCACTCCTGTCTTTATGCCCGTGGGCACGCACGCCACCGTGAAAGCGGTCGGACCAGATGATTTGGAGGCCATCGGCGCCAGCATCATTCTCTCCAACACCTACCACCTGCTGCTCCGTCCGGGACCGGAGCTTGTAGCGCATTTCGGCGGACTCCACGGATTCATGCGCTGGCCGCACCCGATTCTGACCGATAGTGGCGGCTTCCAGGTCTTTAGCCTGGGCAATCTGCGCGAGGTGAGCGACGATGGCGTGCGCTTCCGCTCGCATCTCGACGGCTCTGAGGTGCGGCTGACTCCCGAGCGCGTCATGGAGATCGAGGCGTTGCTTGGCGCCGACATCATCCTGCCGCTGGATGAGTGTCCGCCGTATGGAGCTTCGGCGGAGGAGGTGCGCCGCGCCACCGAGCGCACACACCGCTGGGCCGAGCGCGCGCTCGCCGCGAAAGTGCGCCGCGACCAGGCACTCTTCGGCATTCCGCAAGGCGGCATGGATCCTGAGATGCGCACTGAAAGCGCCCGGTTTATCGGCTCATTGCCCTTCGACGGCATCTCGATTGGCGGGCTTTCCGTCGGGGAGCCGAAACCCGTGATGTGGCGCATGCTTGAGGCCGTCATTCCAGAGCTACCCGAGAACAAGCCGCGCCATCTGCTCGGTGTTGGCTCGCCAGATGACCTGCTCGAAGGCATCGCGCGCGGTGTAGACATGTTCGATTGCGTGCTCCCCACCCGCACCGCGCGCACTGGCGGACTCTATACGCCGACGGGCCGCATCAATGTGCGTGGAGCGCGGTTCCGCGAGCAGACCGGCCCGATAGACCCCACCTGCGACTGTTACACCTGCCGGACATTCAGCGCGGGCTATCTGCACCATCTCATCCGCGCCGAGGACGACGACAGCCGAGGCGAACTGCTCTATTACCGCCTCGCCAGCATCCACAATCTGCGCTTCCTCATCCGCCTGATGGAGGGCGCGCGTCAGGCGATTCTCGAAGGCACATTCCCGGCATATCGCGCCCACTTCCAGGCGACCTTCGTGCCACCGGACCAGGATGTCGCCGCGACTCAACGCGCCAAGCGCCCACGACCGGCACAATAGCGGTACGTGTCTTTGGGAGAACCTGCCGGAACATGAATGCCCGGATTCATCCCGCTCAATCCATACCATGGCCGTGTTGGAAACGACACCAGTGGTGCAGATGTAGCGCAGGTTTTGGCGGGCCAGTCCTATCGCCATACACAAGTGTGCGCGGGCATGTTACACTAGGGGCGCAGGAAGATCATTGCCTGCTTTTGCCTATCGTCGCGGATGTGTAGCGCATGGGCTGGAACATAGGAGGGGTTCCAGTTGACGAGGTGGAGGCCGTTCGGATAGTCAGCGGGGAGCCTCCAGGGTGGGCGACACCACCACCCTAACCAAGGTCGTGGGGAAATCCGGCAGGTGACTGCCGGGATAAGACGCGGCCAGTGGCGGTTTGCGGAAGGACTATGCCCTCCATGTGCGGCATTGTTGGTTACACAGGAGACAAGAGCGCAACCCCCATTTTGCTTGAAGGACTGCGGCGGCTGGAGTATCGTGGCTATGATTCGGCGGGCATTGCGGTGCTCTCCGAGGCCGGAAATCTCCATGTCCACAAAGCAGCCGGCAAGCTGGAGAATCTTCGGAGCGCCGTCGCTACCATCGAGCCTACGGGTTCGGTTGGCATCGGGCACACACGCTGGGCGACTCATGGCCGCCCCAACGACGACAACGCCCATCCCCACAGCGATTGCACCGGCGACGTGATGGTGGTGCATAACGGCATCATCGAAAACTATGCCGAGCTACGCGATGAATTGACCACGCGCGGTCACGTCTTCCGCTCCGAGACCGATACCGAGGTGCTGGCTCACCTGCTCGAAGATTTGCTCCCGGAGTCAGCCTCCCTTGGCGAAGCGGTGCGCAAGGCGCTCGCGCGCGTCACCGGATCGTACGCCATCGCGGTCGTCTCTCGACACTTCCCAGGGCATATCGCAGGCGCGCGTCTGAACGGTCCGCTGATCGTTGGCCTGGGCGAGAACGAGAACTTCCTGGCGTCGGATATTCCCGCCATCCTGCGCCATACTCGCGAGATCATCGTGCTGGAAGAAGGCGAAGTCGCCGATGTCGGCCAGCACGAAGTTGTCATCACCGATCTGGCGGGCGAGTTGATTACCAGGACGCCCATCCACGTCGATTGGGATCCCGAGGCAGCAGAGAAAGGCGGCCACCGCTTCTTCTACATCAAGGAGATCGTCGAGCAGCCGCAGTCATTGCGTCGGGCATTGCTGGGGCGGGTGCTGGACGAGAATGGCAGGCTCGCGCTAAAGCTGGATGCGCTGGACCATCTGGCGGCATCCGGCGCGCTAAAGGGCATCCGGCGCGTAACGCTGCTGGGCTGTGGCAGCTCGGTACATGCCGCGCTGCTGGCGAAGTATGCCATCGAGCGCTGGGCGCGCATCCCTGTCGAGGTCAACATCGCCTCGGAGTACCGTTACGCTGACCCGATTGTCGGGCCGGATACGCTGGTTATTGCTGTGGCGCAGTCTGGCGAGACGGCTGATACGATTGCCGCGACCCGGCTGGCGCGCGAGCGCGGCGCGCCGATCATCGCCGTCACGAATGTTGTCGGCAGTGCGATCACCCGCATTGCCGATGCGGTGCTCTATCTTCAGGCTGGCCCGGAGATCAGCGTCACGGCGACCAAAACGTTCGTCACGACAACGACTGTTCTGTATCTGGCTGGCCTCTGGCTCGGCCAGCATACTGGCGCCCTGCATGATGTCGAGTTTCAGGCGGAGATTGCCGCGCTCCAGGCGATCCCTGGCCAGATGGAGCAGGTCATCTGCCGCTACGTGCTGCCGGATGATGCCGAAGGGCCGCTGGAGTCCGTCGCGGCGCGGCTGGCGGCGAGCAAGAGCTGCCTGTTCATCGGGCGCGGTCCGGCCTCGGTTGTAGCGATGGAGGGCGCGCTCAAGCTCAAGGAACTCTCGTATGTGCACGCCGAAGCATACGCCGCTGGTGAGCTCAAGCATGGGCCAATCGCGCTGCTGGACGCGGAGACGCCGATGATCGCGATTGCCACGGCGGGGCGCACCTACGAGAAGGTCATCTCGAACGTCGAAGAGGTGCTTGCGCGGGGGGCACCCGTCATCGCTGTCGCGACCGAGGGTGACCGCGAAATCGAGCGCCATGCCAGCGGCGTGATGACCGTCCCGGCAGCCCCCGAGACGTTCGAGCCATTGCTGGCGACCATCCCGTTACAGGTGCTGGCGTACCACGTCGCCACCCGCCGTGGCTGCGACATAGACCAGCCGCGTAACCTGGCGAAATCCGTCACCGTCGAGTAACACTCTCGCTGCCCAGCGCGACCGTGTACTGTGACAAATACGTTGGTCACTGGACGACTAAGGCAGTTACCGGACAATGCAGATGGTCACTGAATGACCCGTCCAGTCTGTGTGTCTGTACCTGCACCGGTGGTCATCTCCTCCGGACGAGCGGCATAGCTGCCCGCCCGGAGGCAATCGGTCGGCACTTAGAGGGAGCCAGCGCCGACCTCCCTGGCCAGCGCCGCGCCCCGTTTCCTCGCCCCATTCATCGGACACGTCCGCGATCACGATCACGACCTTAGCGCCCATCCGGGGATATCTGGGCGAGCCTGCGCGCGGCCGACCACGCCTTCTGCCAGGCAGCCAACGGCGTCTGGCTGGCCGGCCACGTGCCTCCCGGCTACCTGTTGGGCTGGCTCGCTAGGACAGTATCTCGACGTACCCGTCCGTCCCATGCACGCGGATCCGCTGCCCATCCTGGATCAGCCGGGTAGCATGCTCCACTCCCACGACGGCCGGCAAGCCGTACTCCCGTGCGATCACCGCGCCATGAGTCATCAGGCCTCCCACTTCTGTCACCAGGCCTTTGATCGTGACGAACAGGGGAGTCCAGCTGGGGTCTGTGTGGGCGGTGACCAGGATGTCGCCCGGTTCGAGATCTGCCTCCGCCATGTCTAAGATGACGCGCGCCCGCCCCTCGACGATTCCAGACGAAACCGGTAAGCCGACGAGTGCGCCAGCAGGAAGATTTTTGCGCCGGTACGACCCTGCCACGACCTCGCCATCCGACGTGAGCACCCGAGGCGGCGTGAGCGATTGATATGATCTGAATGCGTCCTTGCGCTGGTTGATGAGCTGGTCATCAGCCTGATTTGTGCGCACGACATCCTGGAGTTCCTGGAACGTGAGGTAGAAGATGTCTTCCTTCTCACGCAGCACGTGGGCCCGCACGAGGCGCTCGGCTTCTTCCAGCAGGGCCTGCTTGTAGATAAAGTAGCGGCTGATCATGCCGTACTTCGGATACTCCCGGTACCCAATGAAGGTCCGGACCCGGTCGATCATCCGCTTGACCTCCTCGGCCTTTCGCTCCCCGTCTGGCAAGTCACGCAGGCGCTCCAGCAGATCCTGTTCCTTCTTCCAGGCCTCCTGGCGCCCTTGCTCGAAGCGCCGCTTGGCTTCGCCCGGCTCGAAGTTCTTGATGTTGCTGAGGATCATGGGCACGAGCGTGGTGGGCCGTTCGCTCCAACGCGGCCGGGTGATGTCGATCTCGCCGACGCAGCGCATGCCGTACGTATCGAGCCAGGCCCGGATGGCGTCTCGCGCTTCCTGCCCGCCCGCGAGCCTGGGCAGCTCGTCCAGGAAGTCCTCGTCCAGCAAGCCATCGTCCTCGACATGCTGCAGAAAAGCCACCACGTCCGGATGCGGGCGGATCACGTCCGCGACGTCCAGGAGCGCCAGCCCCATCTCCGACGTGACGTTGTGGGGGGCGGACTGCGTAAGCGTGTCGGCAGCGTTCTTCTCGCCCAGCCACGCCTGCAACTGGTCGTTGAGCCACCACGTGGCCTCAAACCCCGCCATGATCACTTGATGGCTTTGCGGATCGAACAAGATCCGCCTCAACTCCTGGATATCCCCCCGGATGAAGTCGAGCAGCGCCGATCCGGACTTCGCCTGGATGTCGCGCTTCAAGGCGGCGATAGAGGCCTGACTGCGCCCCATCAGTTCGGTGACGATGGCTGGATCGGTCTCGATCGGGGCGGGCACACGGCCAGCCGGAGCCCCACTGGGTTCCTCATCCGAGAGCGACTTGATGAAGTCACCGCGCTGGAGGAGCGTCTGAAGCGCGTCTCCAATCAGCGGATCGCCTCGCCCCATGACATCCAGGAGGCCCGTGCGGCTCGCTGGCGAAGCCAGGCCCGCCGTGACGTCAACGAACAGCCTCCCTCCGGCCTCGTACATGGGCCGGCCTGCCGTTAGCTGCCACAGGGAGATGCCCAGAGGCTTCATGGCATCGGTCATCATTTGCCCATGACCAACAGACACGTACACGTGGTTCTCTCGGTCGTCGGCCACGGGAATAGGGAACAGCGTGGTGATCGGTCGGCTCTGGACGATCTGGAAGTCATTGTCGACCAGGCACCATTCGATGTCTTGGGGGTGGCCGAAGTGCGCTTCGATCCGCCGGCCCAGCTGCGCGAGCCGCACGGCCTGCGCATCCGTGAGCGCTGGCTGCCCCTGCCGCTCCGGCTCGATCGCCTGTTCCTGCGTCCCACCTGCCGGCGCGGCGTTGATGGCGAGTTTCTTGGTGGCAATCTCCTTGGCGACGACCTCACCGTCCTGCACCTTGTAGACGTCCGCGTTCACCAAGCCGGAGACCAGGGCCTCGCCGAGGCCGAAGCTGGCCTCCACGGAGACGACCTTTCGGTTGCCTGTGACAGGGTCGGCCGTGAAAAGGATTCCGGACGCCTGCGGGAAGACCATCCGCTGCACGACCACGGCCATGTGGACCTTCCGCGAATCCAGGCCGTTCCGCAGGCGGTAGGTCACAGCCCGCTCGGTGAAGAGCGAAGCCCAGCACTGGCTGACGTGCTGGAGGATCGCCGCCGGCCCCACGACATTCAGGTACGTGTCCTGCTGGCCCGCGAAGGAAGCCTCCGGCAAGTCCTCCGCGGTCGCACTGGATCGGACGGCGTAGGCGGCTTGTTCGCCGAGTTGGGAAAGCGGGCGGGTGATCGCGGCCGCCAGATCGTCGGGGATGGCGACCCCTTCGAGGGTCCTGTGGATCTCCGCGCTGAGCGCGCGGATCGCCTCCCGGTCGTCCAGCTTCAAGCGCGACAGCCGATCGAGCCGATCGTCGATCGAAGGCGCGTCCGCCATGATCCGCTGGAAGGCGTCGGTCGTCACGCAAAAGCCAGGCGGCACGCGGATACCTTCGATCCGCGAAAGCTCTCCCAGGTGCGCGCCCTTGCCGCCAACGACCG
>DASUWS010000023.1:0-32321 GCA_036378295.1 Ktedonobacterales bacterium | reverse complement strand
GGGGCAACGTGTGGAAGACCCTGCGGTGCTATGGGAGCGTGACAGCAGAGTGACTGCCGTGCTCAACACGACTCCTGCCATATATCCCAAGCCAGACCTCCAATGGATAGAGGATCGCTTCTGGGTCTGGCTGCATTATGGCGCCACCAAACTGGGTCGTGGTGAGCTCTTTGAAGTGCTCGACATGCTTGCCTATGTGCGTGGGAGAGTGCTTGGCCCGATGCTCGCTCTGCGCCACGGCTTCGCGCCCAATGGAGCGCGTCGTCTTGAGATGCTCGCGCCGTCTGAGGTGCCTGCGCTGGAGGCTACTCTTGGTGCCCACAACCGCGATGCATGCGCTCACGCGCTGATGCAAGCCGCTCAGTTATATAGCGAGCTACTTGGCGAGTTTGCGCCGCCCAGTCTGGAACGGCGTACGCATGCCGAACGCGCTGCCCGTTCCTATCTAGCCGACATTGCCTCAGGCGACGAGACGCCTCCGTTACTTGCCACAGACCATTAACGGCGGGGTACTTCGTGCCTTCTCTGCGGCAGTGGCGGCGCGGCTTCAGACGCAATCAGCCAATTGCAGGCCCCTCACGAACAATGGAAGGAAACGTGAGAAATAGCGCGGGCGGCGCTCCGTGAGACCCTGAGAATCCCACGGAGTACCGCCCATGCAACGTGGTATTGTTGTGTGTCGTCCGCGACTGGTTAGCGCGCCTTGAACTCGGGCTTGCGCTTCTCTTCGTACGCGGCGATGCCTTCTTTGGCATCCTCACTCTGGAAGCAGAGCTGCTGTAGCTCGCGCTCAATGGCCAGCGCCTCCGAGAAAGCCACTTCAGCGCCGGATTGCACCGACCGCTTCAGGCGGCCAACCGTCCGCGACGCCTTGTTCGGTGGGCAGAAGCTGCGGGCATACGCCATCACCTTGTCCCAGTAGCCATCGGACTCATAGATAAAGTTGATGAGGCCGAGGTCGAGCGCCTCCTCGAAGTCCATCAAGCGGGCCTCAGCCATCAGCTCGATAGCCTTGTTCTTGGGCAGGGCGCGCGCCATGCGCTGTGTGCCGCCTGTTCCCGGCAGCACGCCCAGATTCATCTCCGGCAGGCCGATCTTGCCGCCGCCCTTGCGCGCGATGCGGATGTCACAGGCGAGGGCGATCTCGAAGCCGCCACCGACGGTGTGGCCGCTGAGCGCCGCGATGACGAGCTTAGGGGTCTGCTCGAAGCGGGTCAGCGTCTCGTTGGCGTGCAAGCAGAAGTAATACTTGAAGGTCGGCGTCACCGAGTTCAACATGGCGATATCCGCGCCCGCGGAGAAGAACTTCTCGCCCTCGCCGCGCACCAGGATGACGTGGACATTTTCATCGAAGCGCGCCTTGAGAATGGCGGCGTCGAGCTGGCTCATCATCTCATAGCTGTATGTGTTGGCGGGCGGATTGGTCAACTCGATGATGGCGATGCCCCCGTCGGTTGAGTAGTTTACCAGGGTGCGCTCGCCCGTGGTGGTCGTGGTGGACATGTTCGCTTCCTCCTCTGGATGGATCGCCGCGACGGTGCGTAGCGGTGGCGAAAAGGTGGTGTGGGGCGAGCCGCGCCCCTGGCAACACACAAGAATCTGGGACGATTGTAAAAGTATCGAAACGACTTGTCAAGGCGCGGACACCTGATCCTCGCAGTCGGCTCCGGATTCCGCGCCCGCGATCTCAGGCAGCGCCATGGCGGCAAGCAACGTCAGCAGACCGGGGAAACGGCGCTCGATCTCGGCGCGCATCAGTCCATAGTGATAGAACTTGCCTGCCTTGCGGACGCGAATCAGGCCAGCGTGTCGCAGCACCCGCACATGATAGGAAATCGTTGACTTGGTGAGCGAGAAGGTTGTTTCCAGCGCCGCGCAGGCGACTTCCTCGTTCGCCTGCATCAGCCGCAGCATCTGCACGCGCGTTGGATCGGAGAGCGCCGCTCCCACCGCTGCCAGCTCTTCCGGCGTCACCACAGGCGAGACCGCGCCTGGCGATTCTGTCGCGATGGACATGTAACCCTTCCCTCGCTCTGTTGACTGACTGATTGATTGATTGGTGATACGGCGCGCATGCCGGCCTCATCCCAGCCTCATAGTAGCACATCACGCCAGCTATGCTGTCTGTGTACTCCTTCAGCCGAGCGAGTGCGCGGCTATCCCGGATGCGCATCGGTGTCTGCCGCGCGGAAGTCCGTGCTCGGGGGATGCGCGCCCGCGAGATACTGCGCGAACCATGCGCGCGCCAGCGTGGCGACCTGTTCCAGCGTGCCGGGTTCCTCGAACAGATGCGTGGCTCCGGGAATGATCTCCAGGCGTACATGCGCGTGCATCTGGCGCATGGCGTCCTGGTTCATCTCGATCACGGGCAGATCATTGCCGCCGACGATGAGCAGGGTGGGGGCGTGAACGCCTCCCAGCGCGGCGCCAGCGAGGTCGGGCCGACCGCCACGTGAGACAACAGCGCCGATAAGATCGGGACGCTCGGCGGCTGCCACGAGTGCCGCTCCCGCTCCGGTGCTGGCGCCGAAGTAACCGATGCGCAGCCCATGGGTATCGGCTTGCTGGGTGAGCCAGTCGGTGGCGCCGACGAGCCGCTGGGCTAACAGGTCAATGTCGAAGCGGAGCGCGGCTGTGCGCAGATCTTCTACTTCTTCGGCTTCAGTGAGCAGGTCCATGAGCAGGGTGGCAAGCCCAGCTTCGCGCAGCATATCGGCGACGAACCGGTTGCGCGGGCTATGCCGGCTGCTGCCGCTGCCGTGGGCGAAGACGACGAGGCCGCGAGCGTCCGGCGGTATGCCGAGGTCGCCTGCCACTGTAGCGCTTTCGGTGGTGATGGTCACGGGGCGCACGATTGTGCGCGGCGGGCGCGGAGTATTCATCGAGTTCATCTCCTGTGTTGTGGCGTCCTGCGCTGTGGTGTGCTGTGTTGAGGTGCAGCAAAGGGCATACCACTACATACCACCATCGCCTCTCTCTGCTCCGCTGTGATGCCTGGCACGGCGCGGAATTTGCGGCGGAACCCTGTGATGGCCACGTGCTGGTCACGTCGTGGTGAGAGCGGCAAGGAGGAGGTTATGGCACTCGAACTTACGAGCGATGCAATCCACCCGAATCAGGCTCTGCCGACCCGTTTCAGTTGTGAGGGCGAGCGAGTATCACCGCCGCTTGCGTGGAAGGGGGCGCCGCGCGAGACCGCCGCATTCGTGCTGATCGTGGATGATCCCGATGCGCCGCGCGGAACTTTCACCCATTGGGTGCTCTACAACCTTCCCGGCGATGCCACTTACCTTGAAGAGAACATCCCGCAGGTGCCGCGCCTGGGCAATGGCGCCCTTCAGGGGCAGAACGACTTCGGCGGTTCCGGCTACGGTGCGCCATGTCCTCCAGATGGCGATGCGCCGCACCACTACCGCTTCACGCTCTATGCGCTCGACACAAAGCTGCCACTCGGAGCGGGAGCTACGAAGAAGCAGGTGCTCGATGCGATGCGAACGCACGTGCTCGACCAGGCACAGATCGTCGGCACGTACCAGCGCAAGGGAAGGGTCTGAGCCTACGACGAGGCGGTGTGCTCCGGGGTGAGCCGCGCGGGCAGTAGGCTGTGAGCTTTGGGCGGCTTCATGCCGGCGCGCGGCGGAACCTTACGTGAGGCTGCCTGGCATGGCGATTCGTCGGCCATGCGCTCGAAGCGTCCATTGGGCAAGACGCGCAGGCGCTGCCCACGCCACTCGATTTCGTTACCTGCCAGGAGCGTCAACACCGCGTGAACTGGTGTCACCAACACGGTGTATGGGAGCAGCAGCCAGCCCCAGCGCGGCATAGTGCGTCGCATGAAGCGTCTGTACGAGAAAGCCTGGGCCGCCACGAACGAGCCGAGTGTGGCCGCAAGGGCATATGTCGCGGGACGGCTGCGCGCGAGGAGCGTAACTCCGGCCAGAACACCCGGCAGCAGGATGGTTGCGGGCGTTGCCAGAAACGCCCCGGCGCGCTGCCACGGCGTCATGAACGGCGTCATCGCCACACGCGGCAGAATGATCCACCGGTTGAACTTTGTCGCATACTCCCTCCATGTCGCGACCGGGTCATTCACATCGTAGACGACCGGCGCCTGGACGGGACGCAGCCCGGCCTCTCGCAGCCGTTTCGCCAGGACGAAATCGTCGTCAATGTAGCCTTCCAGCCCAGCGAATGCCCCAGCCGCCTCAAACGGCTTCCGCCAGTAGCAGGCCATCTGGCCAACGACGCGGAGTGCGCTGCGGCTCAGATAGGCCCAGGTGACGAAATTCTCCAGCGTGTAGGCGTTGACATAGCTACTGAGCATGCTCGACCAGACATTCCCCCAGTTGGTGAAGCAGGCGAGGCCAAAGCTCGCCCCCGTATCCGGTTCCGAGAGATACGAAACAAGGTGGCGCAGGCCATCGGGCCGAGGCGCGGTGTCGTCATCCATCAGGCAGAGTACGTCACCGGTCGCGAGGGGAAACCCTGCCTGGAGCTTTCTCAGCTTCGTCGCCGGGCCGATTCCATCCCCCTCGACACACACGATGCGGAGGTCCATCTCTGGATGCGTGGCGGCAGTCTCCGCGCAGATGGCCCGCAATTCAGTATCGGCCGCATCGCAGACCAGAATATGCTGTACGTGGGCCGGGTAGTCGAGCCGCGCCCGTGCCTCCAGGTTCGCGCGCAGCCCGTGGACGCCGCGCGTCACCGTCTGCAAGATCGTGACGGTCGGCCAGGAGGATAGAGAGGCTGGCGGGCGGCGCGTAAAGAAATGGTTGATCAGCCCGAGCTTGACGATGCGATCCGCGAGTGAGAGCAGCGAAAGACCGATGGCCAGGCGCTCCAGCCCGTTCAGTTTCCTTTTGGACATCCCTGGTATCCTTACATCAAATCCGGCTTGGTTCCTGGCGTTTACCCTCTTCCCCAGCCCCTCCCCGTGTCGGGGAGGGGAGCCAGATGCGCCTGGGGAATCCCTCCCCTTGGAGGGACAGACGCGCGCGCAGCGGCTGCGTCCCGTCGGGAGGGTGGCCCGCAGGTCTGGGAGGGGGCAAAGACCAACACCCCAGACGAAACAGGTATTTACACCATGACCCCCTAAGAGCAGCAGCCATTGCCTGCTCTGCCACAGCGTTGCATTGCTATCTGCCCCAGTTATTGCATACGCCGTTCCATCGCATTCGGCAGCCCGAACGCAGCAGGCAACCGATATGTGGGATTGATGGGGCCTTGCGACTCGTCCTTGCGCATTGCTAGTCAGAATCAGGAGCGTTCCTTCAGTCTCTCTCTGGCGAGGCACAGAAAAGCCTTCAGCGCGGGCGATTGCCATTTATCCGTGTGCCATATCATTTGCGCCATGACTTCGAACCCAGGCGCACTCCATGGAAGGGCAACGAGGCGACCTTGAGTGACTTCCGAAAGCACGGCGACCTCAGGCAAGACCGTAATCCCCATCCCAAGCATGACACATTGCTTGATTGCCTCCACGCTGGTCATCTCCAGATTGGTTGGTGGATACACACCCTCAGCCGCCAAAGCCCGTTTAAAGAGATTGCGGTAGCTACAGCCCACCTCCGTTAACAGCACCGTTTCACCTTCAATATCAGCGGGGGTCACCAGCGCACGCTGTGCCAGCGCATGGCCCGGTGGGGCAATCACCAGCAAACGCTCTCGGCATAAGGGTTCCACGACCAGCCCCGTCGCCCGGAGGGGTTCTTCGAGCAGGAACGCTACGTCTATCCGCCCGTCCAGAACATTCTGCCGTAATTCAGACACAGGGAGTGGACGGAAATGCACCTGAACATGCGGGAAGTCCGCGCGGAATTGCTGTAGCATCGGTGGAAGCCGGTAGGTACACAACGTCTCCGGCGCGCTGATCGTCACAGAGCCCGTTGGGTGTTCGCTCGTAGAGAGCACGGAACGCGCTTCTTCCGCCAAATCGAGCAGCTTCTCGGCATAGATGAGCAGGCGTTGTCCCTCATCCGTCAGGATCACACGCTTATTAAGTCGCTCAAACAACCGCACCCCAAGCTCTGCCTCAAGCTCTTGTATTTGCGCCGATACGCTCGATTGCGCATAGCCGAGCAAGGCAGCGGTCCGCGTAAAGTTGAGGGTTGTGGCAAGTGTACGGAAAGTAGAAAGCTGGCGCAATTCCATAGGTATCCTCCCATCGAAAGAGACGATGAGAAGCATCGGTTTTGTTCGTTGGATGCGATAGTACTTCGCCTGTACAATGAACAGGACCGATCACATTTCTGCTGGGAAAGGGGCACCCAAATGGATATGCAGCAGCTCTTTGAGAGCGCCGCTCACTTGCGTGTGTATGATCTCGAACAACCGCGTTATGCCGGGGCACCCGCTATGCCTGTCCACACGCCCGGCTTCGTGTATACGTTGCATCGTCGCCATGAGGCGGGCCTGGGCGAGGCCCGTACCGGCGCGTCTGGCTTCATCTATACGGCTGAGCATTCCGGTACGCATATCGATGCGCTCTGCCATCAGGCGGAGAATCTCTCGTTGTACGGTGAGCGAAAAGTGACCGCCCAGGTCCAGACCTCTACCGGCTTCACAGAACTCGGCGTCGAGACGATTGCTCCTATGATCTCCCGTGGTGTGCTGCTGGATGTCGCGGGATATCGGGGAGTCCCCTGGATTGCGGACGACCAGCCGATTACTCGCCAGGATCTCGAGGCGGTCGCCCAGCATCAGGGCGTGGCGATTCAACGGGGCGATGTCGTTCTGGTACGAACGGGCAACGGAGCGCGCTGGAACGATCCAGAAGCCTATCTCGCGAGTGCGGGCATTCGCGCCGATGCCTCACAATGGCTCGCTGATCAAGGCGTCAGGGCTGTTGGCGCCGATCATATCGCCTGGGATACGATGGGTGTGGTTGATCCTGATCTGGGGGTCTCGTATCCGGGGCACCTCATCCTGCTGGTGCGCCATGGAATCTACATTCTGGAAAATCTCTTGCTCGAAGACCTGGCCAGGAATCGTGTCTATGAATTCCTGTTCGTCTGTCTGCCGCTCAAGATGCGCGGAGTGACCGGTTCGCCGGTACGTCCCATCGCGCTGGTGCCGTAGATGCTCCTGCGCTTCTGCCGTGCAGACGGCACATACTACGGCATCTGGCGAATACGCCAACCGCGGCGGCCAGCAGCCAGGGAAGCCTCGTAGAAGCATCCCTGGCTATCGCTTGCCCGAATGACTGCTAGCTGCGCGGGATCAGGGGCAGCACGAGATAGGAGCCGCGCGCGCCGCCACCGTAGAGAGTCTGCTGGCCGCCATAGATTTCGGCTGGCCGGTCCTGCGGGTTGGTGTGGGTGAAGGGTCCGGAGCCACGGAACGGATTCACAAAGCTCTGGATGACTGCACCTTCCACCGGGCGCTCGAAGTCCTTGCCAAGCACGGTCAGTGCGATACGGTACCCCGGTGGCAGGACTATGGACGTTGGCCAGATTTCGATATCCAGCTCGTAGACCTCGCCCATCAAGAGCAACTGTTCCTCGTCATGCGTGTGATACGGACGATACTCGGTCGAAAGCGCTGGGTCCAGCTTGCGATGTGATGCGCGCAGCCAGCCGTTGCCGAGGGGTGTATGGGGGTCGAGCGCGCCCTGGAAGTCAACCTCCTGGCCATCCGGCGCGAACGCGCGCAGCACGACGAACACGTCAGCATCGATTCGGTTCGAGGCCAGGTAGAGCTTCGCCGCGACCGGCCCGGTGATCTCCGTCTCCTGCGCCAATGGCCGCGACATGCAGGTTATCCCGTCGCCGAGCGCGTCGTACATAACGTGGCTCTCCTCGTGGACTGGCTCCCACGCAAGCTCGCTCGCGGCGGGATTGAGGTAGAGCTTCGTCCATTGCGTCGACGTGAGAGGCCAATCGGTCTCCGCTCGTTGCACGAACTCCGTGAGATGGCGCACCTGGAGCAGCACGCGCGGTTCGCGATCCCAGCCGTTATCGACGCCTTTGAGAAAGTGATCGAAGAAGCGCTGTTGGAGCGAGCGGCCATAGTCGGTGTAAAAATGCGTCCAGTGTTCCAGGCCGTGCACTTCGAGCCACTTCTGCCGGGACGCGGCGCGCATGAAGCCCTCGAAATTGCCGCGTGGATGCAGCCCCTGGCCGCCCCAATTGGCCGCTGAGAGCAGCGGCACCGTCACTTTGGCGAAGTCGGGCGAGCGTTCCTGATAGAGTTGATCGTCGAGTGGATGGGCGAGAGTATACCGGTCCATGTCGGTGCGGTTACGCGCGAGATCGTCTTCGCTCAACGTTTCCGGGCCGGTGATGAGCAGGCCGCTGTTTGGGTCTGTGCCGCCGCGCTCCCCCAGCCCATGCTGCACGGTCATGACCTGCTTCTTGAACCAGTTGCCCCAGAAATCGCAGAGAATACCACCATGGCGGGCCATATCGCGGTAGAAGTCCGCGGCGCCCTCCCAGACACACATCGCGGCGAGGTGTGGCGGCTGGAGCGAGGCGACATGCCATTGATTGATGGCATAGTAGGAGATACCGTTCAGGCCCACTTTGCCATTGCTCCAGGGCTGTGTCCCCGCCCACTCGATACACTCGTAGAAGTCTCGCGTCTCGCGCGGGGAGAACGGATCAATATAGCCCGGCGAGCGCCCAGCTCCACGCGAATCGACCCGCACGCACACGTAACCCTCAGGCACCCATTTCTCTGGGTCCACCACTTCCCAGTTCTGGTAGGTATTGGTGGACCCGGCCGTCACGTCCGGGTGCTGGCTGGCCATGGCATTCCACTGATCGGGATAGCCCACCTGGAAAGGCAGCCCCTTCGCGTACGGCCCATACGTGAGGATGACCGGATACGTCCCCTCCGCGACCGGACGATACACGTCCGCGCGCAGCACAGTGCCATCATCCATCTGAACTGGCACGTCCCAATCAATACGCATGTTGTTCGCGGTGACGCTCTTCTCGCGCATGTCTTCGCCCATAGCATCTCCCTGCCTGCCTACTTGCCTGATGAACGGTCAAGCTCGTGAGCTACCACTCGAAATCGACCGACGCGGCATGGCTCGCAAGCGCGCGTGAAACGGCTGCCACCGCGACATGAGCAGGGTGATGCTCGTAGGTGAGCAGGCCTTCGAGCGAGTCGAAATCGACGACGAGAGCAACATCGTAGGAGCGCGGTAGACGCAGCACATCACTGCCAAGGGTGAGGTTGCGCACATCTGGAATCTCATTCGCCAGGTGACGTACCGACTCCATCCAATGGTTTCGCTCCTCCTCCGTCACCTGGGAGTTCAACTTGAACATCACGACGTGGCGAACCATGATTCCTGCCTTTCGCACGCGGTTACTTGTGCCGTGTGACCCATTCAGCGGTCCGCGGCCGCACCACGTATGCGCATCTAGATTTCGCAGACAGTGGGGCTGAGTCCCCAGGTGGAGATGAGGCTGTCAAATCCGATGCACAGGCCAATAAATACGCCCAGCTCGACGATCTCCCCCTCGCTGAAGTGCTTTCGTAGCTCGTCGTACGTTTCGTCCGTCACCTCGCCCGGGCTGGTCTTCAACTGCTCCGCGTAGCGCAGCGCGGCCTGCTCCTTTGGGGTGAAGTCGTCTGTGTCGTAGGAGATAAGCATCTGCTGGATGCGATCTTCCGTCAAACCCTGCTGCCTTGCCAAGGCAGAACGCACGTTCCCTCAGTAGCCGCAGGCGAACATGTCGGCGACTTTTATGCGCACCAGCTCCTTGAGGCAATGATCAATCGTGCCGCCCTCGAACGCAGCCTTCCAGATATGGAAAAAGCCCTTGAGGATATCGGGACGATGCCCCAACACACGAATGAGGTTGGAGTTCGGTGCGCCATTGCGATCAGCGATTTCAACCAGACGCTGACATTCGCCGTCGAGCGTCGAGATATCCACGAAAGCAACCTGTGAGTTGATATCGGCCATCAGTGTTTCCTTTCACGTCACGTCGTGCCATGTCATGCCACGTCATGCCACGTCATGCCACGTCTGTTCTCAGGCGCGCTCGCTGGCGCCGGGCGTTTTGCCGCTGCCCGTCACGCATGCCTGTCACTCTCATAAGGCAGCATACAGCGCTCGCGGGGTGCGGGTATACGGGTCCAGACACCAGCTTCACCCGGCATTTTTGTTCCGTGCTACAAACGTGAAACGTAGCGGGAAGCGTATGGAACAGCCAGCGGGGCAGCGACTCACTCCTCTGGCGTTGTGGACGTTTGGCTGGACCCTGTGTTCTTCAGCCGTTCCTCAAGGTAGCGGTAGATCGTCGTGTGTCCCTCCTGGGCGAATCCAGCTTCAGCCGCTGCCTGCACGATTTGCCCCGCGACCTCGCCAACCGAGAGCGGAACGTTGAGATCCGCGGCGGCTTGAAGGGCTATCTGTACATCTTTATGGAGCAGGGCGAGCGCGAAGCCGTCGGCAAAGGTGCGAGGGAGGATGTCGCGGGGAAATTTCACCTCCGTTGAGTTGCTGCGCCCGCTGCTCTTATTGACGACCTCGATGAACTGCGCTGGATCAAGCCCGGCGCGCTCGGCCACCAGCACGACCTCTGAGGCGCTGGCTAGAGTGATCGCTGAGAGGAGGTTATTGAGCGCCTTGGTCAAGTCGCCCGCTCCCACTGGTCCGACATGAAATTGAGCGTTCGAGAATGCGGCCAGAATCGGGCGGCAACGCTCGAAAACCGCGTAGTCGCCGCCGACCATGACGGCCAGTGTCCCATCACGCGCTCGTGGCACACCGCCACTCACTGGCGCATCCAGCATGGCGATGCCGCGCTCGGTAAGCGCGCTGGCGATGCGCCGGCTGGAGGAAGGTTGCGCGCTCGATAAATCAATCAGCACGCTTCCGGGCCGCATGGCTGGGGCGAGCCCCTCCGGGTTGAGTACCACCTCCTCGATGATGGCCGAGGTGGGGAGCGAGAGCAGGATAACCTCGGACGACTTTCCGAGCGCCGCAAGGGAATCGGCTGCCTCCGCTCCCGCCGCGACAAGGTGTTCTACCCGCGTCGCATCAATATCAAAGACAGCCATGCGGTAGCCCTTCGCCAGCAGGCGCTGGCTCAGCGGCGTACCCATGTTGCCCAGCCCCACGAAACCGAGCCGCGGGGCACTGTGGTCCTTCATCGCCGTGTTTATCATGCGTTCTAGTCCTCACCGTTAGGTTGCACGGGCGCTTCCAGCACTCTTTGCTCAGGTGTGCCACTGAAGAGCAGTCGCCTGGTTCTCTCGTGTCATGGTCGCGCGGACTCCCGCAATTTCGCATGAAAGCACGAGTATCCGCGTATGACTATAGCAGGCGGGGACGCCGAGGCGCATTGTGCCCAAACACAAACGCCGCCGAGATTATTCGTGGTACGCACCATATATTCTCCAGCGCCTAGCCACTAGACTTTCTACACAATCCAGCCGGGGCGAGAGCTTCGAGCGAGCCAATCCTGGACACACGGCCTGTGCGGGCGACGCTGCCCGTGGCTCAGGTGCAGCAGCGCGGAGGCCAGGGTCCGGCTGCACCTCTGCTGACCGTCATGCGGCCATATACACAGGCGCAGACGCAGAGAGCAACGCCGCGATCCTGTCCGAATACAGCGGGGAAATCGGACGCGACCAGGTGTTTGGTGAGCTGGCCGGTTGTAGTTCCTGGGGCGGCGCACGTGCGCAATGACGGCGTGGGCGCCATCGCCTTCGGAACGAGGTGGAACGCGCCAGTTCCACTCGTGCCCTGGATCGTGGAGCACCATTCGGACTGGTGCGCAGCATTCCGACCACTGAGGACGGAGCAAACGGAAGAGGAACAGCATGGAGCTGCTCTTAACGTTGATACTGGGTGGTATCGCATACTCAGGGCTGCTGTTCTTGGTAGCCAGCGGATTTACGTTGATCTTCGGCCTGCTACGCGTCGCCAATCTGGCGCATGGCGCGTTCTATCTTATCGGCGCGTATCTCGGGTACGACGTCGTGAGGTACTTCGGCAGCACGAACGTCACCTTCTGGGTGGCCGGGCTTGCTGCTACCCTCGGTATGGGGATCTTTGGCGTTCTGGTCGAGCGCGTGTTGCTGCGATTTGTGCGCGGGCAAGAGTTGCTCGAAGTGCTTATCACGGTTGGCCTGGCGCTCATTATGGCCGACCTTGCGCTCGTCGTCTTCACCTCGGACCCCATTACCTTCCATACCCCTCCATTCCTTGCGGGCCGGTTGACGATTGGGAACTTTGCCTATCCCTGGGATCACCTGTTCGTGCTGCTCATGAGCATCCTCGTTGGTGTCGGCCTCTGGTTCTTAACCGCGAAGACCCGTATTGGCGCTGTCATCCGCGCGGGTGTCGATGACGCTGAGATGGTCTCGGCATTGGGCATTAACATCAAAGCGGTCTTCTCGGCGGTGTTCTTCCTGGGCGCAGCGCTTGCCGGGCTGGCGGGCGTCAGTGGCGCGCTGATCCTGGGTGTTGCGCCTGGTGATGATAGCCTGATCCTGCGCCTCGGGCTGGTGGTCGTCATCCTCGGCGGCCTGGGGAGTCTCACTGGCGCGGTAATCGGTAGCCTCATCGTTGGGCTGGTGTTCACGCTCGGCACGGTCTACCTGCCTGAGCTGCAATATTTCCTGCTGTTCGCGCCGATGGTCATGATGCTCGCTGTACGACCTCGCGGGCTATTCGGGAGGGCGTAGCCATGCAACTGCAACGTCAACTTCAGGAAGTTCGGGAGCGAAGCTGGTCCGGTCGGGTGCGCCTCTTTCTTCCAGCGCTGATGTGTGTTGGGGCCGTGGTGCTTCTCGCATATGCGCCGTACCTGATCTCCAACTTCTATCTGAATGTGCTCACCGAGATTCTGATCTATGGCCTCCTGGCCACGAGTATCAACATTCTCATGGGCTATACCGGGCTGACATCGCTTGGCCACGCGGCCTTCTTCGGCCTCGCGGCCTACACCGGAGCCTTCCTTTCCCTGAAGAACCACGCGGGATTTCTGAACGCGTTCCTGATGGGGCTTGTGGTTGCGACGCTCGCTAGCGTGGTATTTGGCGCGATTGCGTTGCGTGCGACGGGCATCTATTTCCTGATGATTACGCTTGCGCTCAACATGCTGGTCTATGGCACGGCGTTCACGCTCTCTCCAATCACGGGGGCGGAAAATGGCATGTACGGTGTGGAGCGGCCCGATTTAATCTTCCAGGATTACCAGTTCTACTGGTTTACCCTGGCGGTGCTGGTCATCTCGTTCATCGTGATCTGGCGCCTGGTGCGCAGCCCCTTTGGGCTGACGCTGCGAGGCATCCGTGAGAGTGAGTCCCGGATGCGCACGCTTGGCTACAATGTCTTCCTGCACAAGCTCATTGCCTTCACGATCTCCGGGTTCTTCGCAGGTCTGGCGGGTGTCCTCTACGTGTACTTCCGCTCGGGCGTCAGTCCAGCGACGGTTGACCTACCGGTATCAGTAGAGGGCGTGCTCGAAGTGATTATCGGCGGCATAGGCACGCTGTTTGGTCCGATGCTCGGCGCAGCGATTATCGTGGTCGCCCGGGAATTGGTCAGTCTGCAAATCGGTCGCTGGCCCACCGTCCTTGGCGTGGTGCTGATCGTCATCGTGATCTTCGCGCGCAATGGCATTCTCGGCGCCTATCAAGAGTGGCGCGCGCGCCGCCGTGGGCAGAGCGCTCCAAGTACCGCGATTTCGCTTACCGCGCTCTCGGCCAGTGAACAGTCTGGCACCGCTGATGGCGTGCCGTCTGGCGAGCCAGTGCCGCAATCTGATGTCACATAACGCGAGAACCAACCAGCGAGGGGCAGGAGGACATGAGAAGGGAGGCAGGACCGGAAAGCCGATGAGGCTAACCCGCAGATCCCTGGTGCGCATAGATCGACGATGGCGCCTGATACCCTGCTCGTTTTGGGGACGCATAGTGCCACATGGAGGAAACGATACCATGGCTAACACACGGACTCATCGCACACTCCTTGCCTTCCTGTTGCTGAGCCTTTTGGGCATGCTGCTTGCCTCCTGTGCCGCGCCCAGCAGCAGTGGCTCGTCGTCTGGGAACGTCATCACCGCTGGAGTCCTGTCGCCCTTGACGGGCAACGGAGCGCCCAGCGGCAAAGACATGGTGAATGGCTGGAATCTGTACTTTAAGCTGAACGGTGACAAAGTCTGCAATGGCCAGTACACGGTCAAGACGATTGTCGCGGATACGGCGGGACTGCCGGATACTGCTGTGTCGAAGGCACGCGCGACGGTCGAGCAGAATGGCGCGCAGTTCATCGAAGGGCCACTCTTCGCCAATGAGGGCTACGCCGTCGCCTCCTACACGGAATCCAAGCACATCCCGCTCTTCCCATCGGTCTCCAGCTCGGATGACCTGACCCAGCGCCAGGCCAACCCCTACGTACTTCGTATTGCCGGTTGGTCTTCGTCGCTGCCGAGCCATCCTTTCGGCCAGTGGCTTCTCAAGAATCATCCCGAGTACAAGAACATCGTGACCATCGGCGAAGACTATGCCTTCGGGTATGAGAATGTCGGCGGATTCGTCGATACGTTCACCGCTGGCGGCGGCCACATCGTCAAGCAGCTCTGGACCCCGCTGAACACCGCCGACTATAGCCCGTACTTCGCGCAGATCAAGAGCCTGAAACCCGATGCGGTCTACTCGCTGATGGTTGGCGGCGATGCCCCTCGCTTCATGAAAGCGTACAGCGATTACGGCCTCAAGGGCAGCATCCCACTGATCGGCGGAGAAGTGACGACTGACCAAAGCCTGCTGCGCAACATGGGACCAGAGGCGCAGGGTGTCATCACGGCGGGCCACTTCGCAGAGAGTCGCGATGACAAGGCGACCCAGGATTTCGTTTCGGCCTGGAAGCAAGCCTACAATCAGTATCCGTCCTACTATGCCGCCGCGACATATACCGCCGCGCAGTGGGTGGTGAAGGCTCTGAATCAGGTCAACTGTAAGGTCAGCGGCTCTGATGTCCAGGGGTTCCTGAACGCGATCAAGTCCACCAAGCTGGAGAACACGCCATTTGGCCCAATGAGCCTCGACAGCTATGGCAATCCGATCGAGAACGTCTACATCCGTGAGGTCAAGACCAACTCGGAAGGAAAGCAGTGGAACGCGGTGATCGATACGATCCCAAGCGTCAGCCAGTTCGGTTCGGTCGATCCGGCGACCTATCTGAAGCAGCCAGTGTATAGCAAGAGTTTCCAGGGCAATAGCTACCACCCGTAGCCGCCCTAGGAAGATGACCCATGGCCTGGTTCCCGCGTCGCGGCGGGGGCGAGTGGTTCGCCTCTCGTGCCTCGCCCACGCGGCGCCGGGCAGGATTCCCCGACACCCATCCCTGAGGAGGGCGTGCATGACAACGACAGCGCCTGCGCTTGAGCTCAACGACATTACCAAGCGTTTCGGTGGCCTCACAGCGGTCAACGGCGTGACGCTCAGCATTGCACCGGGTGAGCGGCGGGCGATTATCGGATCCAATGGCGCGGGCAAGACGACGCTTTTCAAGATGATTAGCGGCGAGGTAAGCCTGACCCACGGGACCATCCATCTCTTTGGTCACGATATCTCGCGCACGTCCGCGCCAGCGCGCGTTAAGATGGGCCTGGGCCGCACCTATCAAATCACCAACGTCTTCCAGCGCATGACGGTGGAGGAGAATGTCTTTCTCGCCCTGCAAGGGCTTTCCAGGCGTAAGTTCGACATGCTGAGATCGCAAAGCACTGAGCAGATGCGCAGCCGCACGCGTGGGATCCTCGAACAGCTTCATCTCGCTAACGACGCTGGCAGGCAGGTGCGCGAGATTGGCTATGGCCAGCAGCGCCAGTTGGAGCTTGCGCTCGCTCTGGCAAGCGATCCCAAGGTGTTGCTGCTCGACGAGCCAGCCGCGGGACTGTCGTCGGTCGAGCGTGGCGTCATGGCGAATCTGGTGACCTCGTTGCCACGCGAGTTAACGGTCGTACTCATCGAGCACGATATGGACGTTGCCCTCAAGCTGGTGGACTCGGTGAGCGTGTTGCACAACGGCGAAGTGATCGCCGAGGGCACACCTGAAACGATTCAGAAGAACGAGCTTGTGCAGTCCATTTACCTGGGGGCGCTCGATAGCGGTTCCCCGGCGGAGTCTCACGGATGAGTCCGGCTGGGCATGGCCAGATGCGCCAGGACGATGAGACGGAAAAAGCGATCTATCAGTCAGGGGTTCACCTGAGAGCACGAGACGGAGACGCGCATGTTTGAGGCCGAAAATGTGCACAGCTATTATGGCGGCGCGCACGTACTACAGGGCGTGAGCCTACGTGTACCCGAAGGCACCCTCGTTGCGTTGCTTGGCCGTAATGGCGTTGGCAAGACCAGCTTCATCCGCTCGGCCTTCGGTATGACGCCGCCCGCAGTGCGTCGTGGCAGTATCCGCTACCGGGGCCAGGAGCTGCTTGGTAAGGCTCCCTATCGCATTGCGGAGCTAGGCATGGGTCTTGTGCCCCAGGGCCGCCGCATCTTTCGCTCGCTGACCGTCGTGGAGAATCTGACGATGGCCGCGCGTAACGCTGCCGATGGCGATTCGGCGGCAAGCAAGGCGTGGGACCTCGACCGTATCTGGCGGGTGTTTCCGCGTTTAGCGGAACGCAAGCGCAATCGCGGCAACGAGCTTTCCGGCGGTGAGCAGCAGATGCTGGCCATTGGTCGCGCGCTCATGACCAATCCGAGCCTCCTGCTGATGGATGAGCCGTCCGAGGGCCTGGCTCCGGTCATCGTGCAGCAGTTGCGCGATCAGATGCTCCTGCTGAAAAATGACGGCCTTTCGATGTTGCTCATCGAGCAGCAGCTTGGTCTGGCGCTGGCGGTGGCGGATGAGGTCTACATCCTCGACAAGGGCACACTCGTCTATCATGGCACTCCCACGGAGTTACGCAAGAGTCCGGAAACGATGCACCGGTTCCTTGGCGTGTAACTCGGCGTGACGTTTGCCAGACCGCCAGAGTATATCGCTCGCTGGCGACGGCGCCTGGCGATAGCAACAAGCGTTAGTAACAGACGATGGCGACAAAGGAGACACACATGCAGGCGCAAGGATATCGGATCCACGCCTGGGGCGGGCCGATGCGCTGGGAGGAATGGGAGGTCGCACCACCCGGTCCCGGCGAGGTGGTCATCCAGGTTGAAGCCTGCGGTATAGGGCTTACCGTCCTCAACTGCATGCGCGGCGATCTCAGCAATACCGCGCCGCTACCGCGCGTGCCAGGGCATGAGCTGGTCGGTCGCGTGGTTGCCGTCGGAGCGGGCGTCTCGCTTGATCGGGTGGGCGAGCGTGTGCTGGGGTACTTCTATCTGACCTGTGGCGAGTGCGAGCCATGTCGCCAGGGTCAGGACGCCCGGTGCGCGCATCTGGCCGGCTGGCTGGGCGTGCATCGTGATGGTGGCTACGGCAGCTATACCGTGATCCCTGCGGCCAATGCGCTGCCGATTCCTGAGACGATAGACCCTGTGCTGGCGACCGCTATTCCCGATGCCATTGCGACGCCGCTCCATGTATGCAAGACGCGTCTCGGCTTGACGCCGCTCGATCGTGTCGTGGTGATCGGGGCGGGTGGCGGCGTTGGCATCCATATGGTGCAGATGGCGCACCTGTTCGGCGCGGCTGTTTGTGGCCTGGATATCGACGAGGAAAAGTTCCCCGCCATCCAGAAGGCAGGTGGCGAGCCGGTCTTGAGCCGCGACTGGAACGCGGTGGCCCTGCCGCTAGCGTGGCTGGGCGAGCCAGCGACCGCGGTTATCGACCTCATTGGCTCGCCCGAGAGTCTGGGCTGGAGCCTGAGCGCGCTGGGCATGGGCGGCTCACTGGCCGTGCTGACGACCTTCCGTGACCAGTCCTTCCCGCTGGAGCCACGCGCGCTGGTGTTTCGCGAGCTGCGGATCGTTGGCAGCCGCTACGCAAGCAAGGCTGAGGTGCTCGAAGCCGCACGTCTGGTGGCCGAAGGGCGCATCACTCCTGTGGTCTCGCGGGTCGTCAAGCCCGATGCGATTGAACAGGTCCATGAGGCGCTTCGCCACCATACGCTCCTGGGCCGTGGCGCGGTGCGATGGCCGCCCCCTGGCCAGCGCGAACAAGCGGCGTCCGCGGCGGCAATCCCCGCGAAGGGTCAGCAGGAATGAGCGCCCGCGCCACCTACCAGTGCTCCGTTTCCGCTGGCGACGCGGCGGGCTTCTCGCGCCGTGAGGGCGGAAGTGGTGAGAGAGGTTCACGATGGCATTAGCACAGCAGCCAGTTCCGAGTGAAGCTGATGTAGTCTTTATCGGCGCGGGCCACAATGCGATGGTATGCGCCGTGTATCTGGCCCGCGCGGGCCTGCGTGTCCTGCTTCTGGAGAGTCAGCCCGACGTGGGCGGCGGTGTGACAACACAAGAGGTCACGCTTCCCCTGTTCAAACACAATCTCCATGCCTTCTTTGTCCGTCTCAGTCCGTCGTTCCGTATCTGGCGCGACCTGAATCTGACCAAATATGGTCTGGAGACGATCTTCCCCGAGGTGCAGAATGCCGTGCCGTTCCGCGATGGCGGCGGGCTGGTCAGCTACCACTCCGTCGAGAAAAGTGTCGCGGAAATTGCGCGGTTCAGTGCGTCTGACGCCGCCCGCTATCCCTCGCGCTACGAGGAGTATCACACGATTGTCGAGCGCGTGATCGAGCCGATGCGTCTGGCACCGCCGCTGCCACCGGATGAGGAAATGGACCTCTTGCGGCGGAGCGCGCTTGGTCGTCGCTATCTGGAGCTAGCCGGGCAGGCGGCAACTGATCTGTGCCTGCAGGACTTCGAGAACGAGCATTTGCGCGCGCTCCTGCTCTTCAACGTGGCGGTGCGCGGGTATCTGCCCGTGATGGATGTGCCAGGGACGGGCTACGTCTACCTTATGGCGCTGACCAATAGCCACAATGGCGGCTGCGTTCGCGGGGGGTCCATCGAGGCTGCGCGCGCGCTTGCGGCCTGCGTCTACGACAACGGCGGCCTGATGGCGACCAATGCCCGCGTCGAGCGGGTCGTTCTCGACAACGGGCGAGCGACCGGCGTGGAGTTGGCTGATGGGCGGACCGTGCGCGCACGCAAAGCGGTTGTGAGCAATCTTACCGCGGAGCACACGCTGATCCGGCTGGTGGGCAAATCCCAACTCCCGCGGGAGGTGGCCGAGGCAGCCGATAACTACCAGTGGAACACTGAAGCGCTCTTTGGCGTGCACCTGGCGCTGCGCGAGCCACCACACTATCCCGGCTCGAATGCGCTGCCCGCGCTCGACCAATCGCTCAACTACGCGGTGGGCTATGAGACGAGCTCTGACCTCATGACGCATATGCACGAAATCCGTGCTGGGAAGATTCCGGCGAAAGCCGCGTTCCACGCCGGAGTGCCGACGCTTCATGACCCAACCCAGGCGCCTCCCGGCTACCATACCGCGTTCGCATGGCAGTTTGTGCCCAGCAACCCCTCCGACGGCGGCAAAGATCGCTGGAAGGAGCACTCCGAATCGTACGCCGACGAGATCGTGGCGCAGTGGCAGGCCTACGCTCCCAACCTGAAGGAGGCGGGTGTTGCACGCTACGTCCACTCACCGATGCATACCGAATGGCAAGTGCCGTCCATGTTCTATGGCGACCGCCACCATGGCAGCTATCATCCCAAGAACTTTGGCTACCACAGGCCCCACCCATCGCTTTCGGGCTATCGCACGCCGATCGAGGGCCTGTATCTCTGTGGCGCGGGGACACATCCCGGCGGCAGCTTCACGGGCTATCCCGGGTATAACGCCGCCGGAGTCATCGCGCGCGACCTGGATGTTGATCTCTGGTGGAAGCCACACGATGTGCGTTCAGCGCTGGCCGCGCTTGAGTGATCGGCATCTTATCGGCGGAAGGCAGGCGGCAGGCGTGAACACTCGTGCAGGCTGTTGAAAGCCCAGGACTCATGAAGAGAGATGAGTGTTGCGTATCCAATCGTCGCGGGCGCGCTATCGAAGCCACCGGGGCGAGCAATAGCCGGATATTCCGGTAGTACGGAAGGAGTGACGGATGTCTGACCAATTATGGCAAACCGATGCGTACTTCGTAAGCCCGTGGAACTACCAGCCGGAGGTAACCTCCGCGTTCTCGCCGCCTGAGCGTGTGGAGGTGCACGATGTCACGCTGCGCGATGGCGAGCAGCAGGCGGGAGTAGAGTTCACCGCCGACGAGAAAGTGCGCATCGCCGAGAAACTGGCCGAGGCGGGTGTGCAGCGCATCGAGGCCGGCCTGCCCGCGGTATCGCCTGCCGACGCCGAGGCGGTGCGCCGCATCGCCGCGATGGGGCTTCCGGCGCGCATCTTCGCCTTCTCGCGATGTATGGTTGACGATGTCAAGCGCGCGCTCGATACCGGGGTCGCGGGCATCGTGATGGAAATTCCCTCCAGCGAGCACATCATCGAGAAGGCATATCGCTGGGAATACCAGAAGGCGCTCGACCTGACGATTGAATCGACGAAATTCGCCCATGAAAACGGGCTGTTCGTCTCATTCTTCCCCATCGACTCCACCCGCGCGGACATCACCACTTTCCTCAACTTGATCGAGACCATCGCCCGCGATGGGCATATGGACTCGCTTGCTCTGGTGGATACCTTCGGCGTCCTCTCGCCACCCGCCGCCGCCTTCATGGCCCGCAAGGTCCGCGAGCGTATCTCGAAGCCGCTCGAAGCGCACTTCCATATGGATTTCTCGATGGGCGTCGCCAACACTGTGATGGCCGTGGCCCAAGGCGTCGGGACCGTCCAGGTGTCTGTGACGGGCATTGGCGAGCGGGCTGGCAATACGCCGCTCGAAGATACGACGCTCGCGCTCAAGACGATGTTTGGCATCGAGAGCGGCATAGATTTCTCGAAGCTGTACAGCCTCTCGAAGCTCGTGACCGACGCTGCCAGGGTTGCCGTGCCGACCAATCGGGGAATCGTTGGCGACCGGCTCTTCCACGTCGAGTCGGGCATCATCGCGACGTGGGTGAAGAACGTCGGGCAGGCTGATCTGACCGAGGCCTTCCCCTTCCGCCCGGAGCTTGTCGGCCAAACCGGGCCGGAGATTGTCCTCGGCAAGGGCAGCGGACTCGATTCGGTGTTGATCTGGGCTGACAAGCTGGGGCTTGGCACTCCCAACGAGGAGGAGGCAAACGCGATTCTCCAGGAGGTGAAGGCCAGGTCTCTACAGAAAAAGGGACTTCTCAGCGAAGATGACTTCCGCACTATCGCGACGGGTGTGCTCAAGCCGACGCAGGCGAGCACAGCGGGCGAATAGTGCCAGGATGTCATCTTGTCGCTGTATCACGATGGCCGCGTCACACGGCCCGATACGAGACACCGTTGGACGCTAGCAGCCAGGAGGCTAGATCATGACCGGCGAGAGCAATAACGAAAGTAGTATCTACAAGATGGACACAAGCTTCATCGGACGCCCGCACTATACCGATCCGCGTCGCGTCTACAGCACAACCGGCACTGACTACCAGGACCGCGTCAACTTCGACCGTCTGCGCAAGGGCCGCCTGGAGCGCGCAAAGCAGATGATGGAAAAGCACGACCTGGGGGCGCTGGTGCTCTTCCAGGGCGCTAACATCCGCTATGTCACGGCGAGCTATCAGGGCAACTGGAAGTACAACATTTTCATCCGCTATGCGGTCTTGCCGCGTGGTGGCGAGCCATACCTCTTCGAGACCGCTGGCAGTGATATGCAGTGCGCCAGGATCGACCTGCCCTGGATGGAGGGGCGCATTCAGCCCGCGATGACCTGGCGCTGGGCCGAAGGGGCGACGGGCCACATGGCCAAGAAGATGGCCGATAGCGTCATGGATGTTCTCAAGCAACATGGCGTGGAGAAAGAGCGCATCGGCGTTGATGATCTGGATATGGAGGCGCTGAGTGCCTTCCAGGCGCACAATCTCAACATCGTCAGCGCGTGGCCAGCGCTCTCCGAGGCGCGAGTGGTCAAGCTGCCGGACGAGATCGAGCTGCTCAAGCAGGCCGCGACCATCGGTGATGGGGCGATGTGGCGCATCAAGCATGAATGGCTCAAGCCGGGCGTGCGCGAGCGCGACATCGAAGCCAAGGTGCATGAATACATGCTCTCGCAGGGCTGTGAGATCATCTACGACATCATCGTGGCCTCCGGCGGCAATACCAGTCCGTACCGGCGCTGGGCGACCGACAAGATCATCCGCAACGGCGACCTGGTGATCATCGACATCAACGCTGTTGGGCCGGGCGGCTACTTCATTGATTTCGTCCGCTGCTTCAAGGCGGGTTATCAGAAGCTGACGCCCAAGGAGCGCGACCTCTACAAAGAGGTCTATGACTCGATGTATGCCGGAATCGAGAATCTGCGCCCCGGTCGCACGACGGCGGACGTTGCCAAGGCCTTCCCCGTCTACGACGACGACAAGTACGGCACCGTGACGCTCCAGCAGTTCGCCCACAGTATTGGCATCACGCTCTATGAGGGCATGTGGATCAGCCGGGCTTATTCGATGGATTTCCCGGCTGAGATCAAGCCCAACATGTACTTCGCCATTGAGACCTTCGCCGGGCATCCGGGGCTTCAACAGACGGTGCGCCTGGAGGAGAACGTGCTCGTGACGGAGAACGGCCCAGAGGTGATCACGCTCGCTCCCTTTGCGGATGGGGCGCTCGACCACCTCGGCTACTAGCGTTCGTTTCTGGCTCTGGCTCTCTCGCGTCGCGCTCACTGCGGGACTAGGAGGAGCCGGAGCCAGGGGCGCTGCTTGCGCGGAAGGAAAGGGCTGCTGAGCTATGGCCCCCTATGTCATTGCGATTACCGATCATGTCTTTCATGGCGTCGAGCCGGAGCGCGCCGCTGCCGAGGCGCTGGGCGCGGAGCTACGGGTCGGACAATGTCGCACGCCGGAGGAAGTGCTGGCGCTTACCCATGACGCCGACGCCATCCTGAACTGCTACGCGCCGATGCCTACGAACGTGATCGATGCGCTGGAGCACTGCAAGATCATCGCCCGCTATGGCATTGGCGTGGATACCGTAGACCTCGTGGCGGCGACGCGTAAGGGCATCGCGGTCACGAATGTGCCTGAGTACTGCGTTGATGAAGTGAGCGATCACGCGCTGGCGCTGTTGCTGGCATGGGCGCGCAAAGTCGTCGTCGCCAATCGCGCGATTCGTGCCGGGTCGTGGCAGCTTGCCGACGTCGCGCCGATTCACCGGCTGCGCGGGCAGACGCTTGGGCTGGTCGGCCTGGGCAAGATCGCGCTCCGGCTGGCAGGCAAGGCCCAGGCGCTCGGGCTGCGCGTCATTGGCACGGACCCATATGTGAGCGCCGAGCGGGTCGCGCCGCTCAATATAGCCTTGCTCCCGCTGGATGATGTACTTGCCGAGAGCGATTTCGTCTCACTGCACGCGCCACTCACCAGCGAGACACGCGGGATGCTCAACGCCGATGCGTTCGCGAAGATGAAGCCGACAGCTCTCATCATCAATACCGCGCGCGGGCCGCTCATCGACGACGGCGCTCTCCGTGATGCGCTCTCCAGCGGCAAGATCGCCGCCGCCGCTCTGGATGTGACGCCTCTGGAGCCGTTGCCTGCCGACTCGCCGCTACGGACGCTGGACAACGTCATCCTCACGCCGCATATCGCCTACTACAGTGAGGAGTCATTGCGCGATCTGCAACAGGAGGCGGTTGATGAGGTGACGCGGGCGCTCCGTGGCGAGCCGCAGAAGTCTCTGGTCAATCGCGAGGTGCTGGCGCGGCAGGCGACAGAGGCCCAGTAGCCGCCTGGGCGCAGCCTCGCCTAGCGGACGCTCGCTGTACGGAGGTGACCGATTGATGGACGGATTCGCTCGTGGACCTTTCCACGTGACGTACGAGCAGCGCGTAGATACCATGGCACTGCGCGAGAAGCGCATCCAGCGTGCGGTTGCGCAGGTGGAAGCCGCGGGACTCGATGCCCTGCTCGTCTGGAAGGACGAAAACGTTCGCTATCTGACGGACCTCCGGCCACAGCTCATCGCGGGCAAGACCACCGCGCTCAATGGCGCGCTGCTCATTCCGGGGGCCGCGCCGATTCTGTTCTGCTCCGGCGGTGAGTTGGATCGTGTGCGCCAGACGATGCCCTGGATCGTGGAGGCGTATGCGGTCCCAATCGTGGAGGAGCGCTCGCTGGTCGAAGGGCTGGTGCGCGACATCCTTCTTCCTGTCCTTAGGGAACACAACCTGACGGCGGCACGGGTGGGGCTGGACGAGGCCAATATGGTCTTCTATCGCGCGCTGACCTCCGCAATCCCGACTCTGCGCGTCGAGGACGGCGATACACCGATGCAGCTTGCCCGGCGTCTCAAGCTGCCCGAAGAGATCACCCTGATCGAGGAGGCCACAGCACTGGCCGACGCAGTGACCGCGGCCGCCACCGCAGCGGTCGCCGAGGGCAGGCGCGAGGCGGACATCGCGGCGGAAGGCATGCACACGCTGTTCCGTTTGGGGGGCGAGTACGCCCACGTCATGACGCCGTTCGTGGCTTCTGGCGAGCATATGGCGCCGCCGCATCGTATCAGCAGTGATAAGCTCATTCGCAATGGCGATCTGGTCTTCATCGACATCGGCGCCTGCTGGAACGGCTACTTTGGCGATATGGCGCGCACGGTTGTTTGCGGGCGTCCGGCGCAACGCCAGCGCGAGATCTACACCGCGGTCTACGACGCGTTGCAGCAAGGCATCGCGGAGATGCGCCCTGGCCGCACCAATGCCGATTCAGCCGCCGCGTTCCATCGAGCCGCCGCGAAATACGGCCTGAGCGACCGTTTCCTCTCCCTGTTCATTGCGCATGGCGTCGGGATCGGCGCGAACGAGCCGCCCTATATCGGCGAGACGCTCCCCGGCGCGCCAACGTACGAGTTCGAGCCGGGGATGGTCTTTGCCGTTGAGCCGCTCATCTGGGTGCCAGGTGTGCGTGGGGGAGGTGGTGTGCGCCTCGAAGAGATGGTGCTCGTCACCGAGCAGGGGCCGCATGTCATGAGTCGCGCTCCTTTTGACGAGCGGTTATTGTTGGCGTGAGCGGGGAGCATGGGTGAGCGAGAGCGAGAGCGTGACTGAGAACCAGGAGGAGCAACATATGGCACGGTATCCTGAGCTTGCGGGCAAGGTGGCAATCATCACCGGGGGCACCACTGGCATAGGTAAAGCAATCGCCAGAGACCTCGCCCGCGAAGGCGTGAAGGTCATGATCACCGCCCAGAAGAATCGCGAGCGCGCGCAGCAGGCGGTGGCCGAATTGCGTGCTGATGGCGCCACCGTAGACTACTTCATTGGCGACGCCGCCAACAAGAGCGACGTAGAGCAGCTGGTGCGGGAGACGGAACAGAAATTCGGCCCGGTAGACATCCTGGTCAATAATGCGGGCGGCTTCAAGCAGCGTGGTCCCGTCTGGGAGTTGACCGAGGAGGAATGGGATAGCGTTATCGCGTCGAACCTCAAGAGCGCTTTTATGTGTACCGTGGCCGTCCTGCCGGGGATGGTCAAGCGCGGCTGGGGCCGTATCGTCAATATCTCCAGCGAGTCAGGGCGCATGCCCGTGGTGAAGCTCGCCGCTCACTACTCGGCGGGTAAGGCGGGCCTGATCGGATTTAGCAAGCATGTCGCACTCGAAGTCGCCGGAACGGGCGTCACGGTGAACGCTACCGCGCCGGCCACTACCTGGTCCGAGCGGGTGCAGGGCGTCTATAGCGACGATTCCTCGCGCCAGATGATCGAGAGCAAAGCGCCGATGGGACGGCTTGCCAATCCAGAGGAACAGGCGGGAATCGTCACGTTCCTGTGCTCGAATGGCGCGACGTACATCAATGGCGCGACGGTTGATGTCGCGGGCGGTAAGGTGATGATCTAGGCGCCGTATTCCTGGGAGGCCACGCATGTCAGACCTGGCGCAGCGCTACGCGCCTCGGTTTCATCTCGCGGGGCGGCATGCCGTCGTAACCGGGGCGGGTAGTGGCATCGGGAAGGCGAGCGCTCTCGCGCTGGCCGCTTCTGGGGCCGATGTGACAGTCACCGAGCTTCCCGACCGCCTGGCTGCAGCGGAGGAGACGGTCGCGCTGGTGCGCGCGATGGGGCGTCGCGGCGTGGCATTTCCGCTCGATGTCCGGGAGGCGCCGCGCATCCGGGATGTCATGCGCGAGGCGCGTGCCGTACTTGGCGGCCTGGACCTCGTGGTCGCCAACGCCGGAACCAACGTCCAGCGGGAGGCATTGGAGGTCACGGAGGAGGATTGGGATGCTGTGGTGGATGTCAATCTGCGCGGCGTCTTCTTCACCGTGCAGGCCGCCGTCCAGCAGATGCTCGCCAGCCAGCCGCCTGAGCCTGAGTCTCGGGATACTGCTGGGTCCGTTGCTGCGGAGAAGAGCGTCGTAATCGTCAGCAGCCAACTCGGTACGGTGGGCGTGCCGGGAGGTGCGCGCGCGGCTTATGGCGCGAGCAAGGGCGGCGTGATCAATCTCGTGCGCATGCTCGCGATTGAGTGGGCGCCGCGAGGTATCCGCGTCAACAGCGTCGCCCCTGCGACGACCAGCGGCACGCCGATGAACGCGGCGCTTTTCGCTGACCCAGCATGGCGAGAGCGCATGTTGGGCCGCATCCCGCTTGGCGCGTTCATCGCGCCGGAAGATGTCGCGGCGGCGGTGGTTTTTCTGGCCTCGCCCGCCGCCCGTATGGTGACGGGCCAGACGCTGCTGGTGGATGGAGGATGGACGGCCCAGTAGCCTGTACTCGTACTCGCGACAACAGACAACGCGTTCCGCCGCATCTCAGCGGCTGGTTACTGATATGTGGGAGTGCCAGGGGAGAGGTTGGAGATGACCTCGGCCTCGACATTTCTCGGCCAGGCTGCATAGAGCGGATATGAGAGAGAGATTTCATGCGTACCATTGATGCTCATGGACACATCATCGTCGACGAGATTACCGCCAGTCATGGCAATGAACTGTGGCGTCCGCGCATTGATCGCACGCCCGAAGGCACATTCTCCAGCACAGCCGATGGCAGGCGCAACGGCCCGCACGAGCACGAAAGCACCGACGTGCCCCAGATGTTGCGTGACCTGGACCAGCTACGCATTGACACACTGATGGTTAGCCCCCCGCCGTACCTCTTTCTCTATCAGCTCGATCCCGCCGAGACGACCAGAGCCGCGCGCATCCAGAACGACGCGATGGCCGCCGTGAAGGAGAAGCATCCTGACCGCTTCGCCCCGCTGGCCATCGTTCCCCTGAACGATGTGGGCGCCGCGGTGGCAGAGATGCGCCGCGCCATCCGCGAGCTCGGCCTGCACGGCGTCGAGATCGGTACCAGCGTCCAGGGGGTGCACCTGGGGGACCAGCGGTTCCGCCCGTTCTGGCGGGCCGTCGCGGATGATGATGTCTTCGTCTTTATCCACCCCGACTACTTCCAGACCAGTAGCTCGCCGACCCTGCGCGATTACTATCTCGTCAATTTCGTGGGCAACCCGACCGAGACCGGGCTGGCCGCCGCGCATATGGTGTTCTCCGGGCTATTCCAGGATTTCCCAGACCTCAAGATTCTGCTGGCGCATGCCGGGGGCGTAACACCGTGGATTATGGGGCGCTGGGCGCACGGCTACGGCAAGCGTGCCGAGGCCAGGCGTGACCTCAAGCACAATCCCATCGAGGATGTGAAGAAGTTTTACTTTGACACCATTGCCCATAGCCCTGCCGCGCTCAAGTTTCTCGTGGAGCAGATGGGCGCCGACCATGTGATTCTCGGCTCGGACTATTTCTTCGATATGGGGCCGGATAATCCCGTCGGGGAGGTCGAGGCGCTCGAAGGAGTCAGCGAGAGCGACAAGGCCAAGATTCTCAACGGCAACATTACCCGAATCGCCCGCTTGTGATGGTGCCGCGAGTGCGAATGCTGGATTCTGGGGCGTGAGCGGAAGCGAGAGAGACAATGGCAGGAGAGATTCCCGCGACGATGCGAGCGATGGTGCTCGAAGAGTTTGGCAGGCCGCTTGTGGAGCGGACCCGCCCGGTTCCGCCTGTTGGCCCGAAGGACGCGCTCGTGCGGGTGCGGGCATGTGGCGTCTGTGGCACCGACCTCAAGATTACCGGCGGAAAGATGAGCTTCGTCAAGACGCCCCATATCCCAGGGCACGAGCCAGCCGGAGAGGTTGTGGCTATCGGGTCCGACGTGGAGAGCGTCAAGGTCGGCGATCATGTCGCGGTCGCCATCTTTCTGAACTGTGGCGAGTGTGAGTATTGCCGCACCGGGCGCGAGCAGATTTGCCCGCATCTGAGCGGACGCGTCGGCTTCACGATTGACGGCGCGTATGCCGACTACCTGAGCGTGCCCGCGAGCGCGTTGAGAGTGGTCGCGCCGGATGTCCCATTTGCCGATATCGCGCTGCTCGGTGACTGCATTACGACCGCCTGGAACGCGGTTGCCGTGCGGGCGAACGTGCAGCCGGGTCAGTGGATCCATATGACCGGGGCCGGAGGCATTGGCCTGCACGCGCTACAGCTTGCCAAACTGCGCGGCGCTCACGTCATCGCTGTTGACGTTGACGACGAGAAGCTGGCGCTGGCGCGGCGGTTCGGCGCGGACCTCACGCTCAACTCAACCCGGGATGATGTTGTCGCGCGGGTACGAGAGACCGTGGGTGGCTACGGCGTGGATGTGGCGCTGGACTTCGCCGCAACCCAGGCCACGCTCGACGCGGATTTCGCCGTTCTGCGCCCAGACGGCGCTATCGTCCTCGTCGGCTACAATCCGGATGGTCCGAGCCAGATCCGCACGATGGACCTTGTGCTCAACGAGTATCGCCTCATCGGTAGCCGAGCTTCCGGGCTGAAAGAGCTGGATGAGATGATCGCGATGATCGAGGAGAAACGAATCGAGCCAGTGGTCAGCCGCACCTATGCCCTCGGTGAGGTCAATCAGGCGTTGGACGATTTGCGTCACGGGCGTGTCATCGGACGTGCTGTCGTGATCCCGTGAGACATACCACACGATGCGCCAGCCGGGATGGCGGCAACCCTGGTCTGGCGCTCGTCGCTCGGTGTGCCTGGATGCGCAGTAGTTCTCAGGGATCATGTTTCATGTCATCGTCGTCTCTCGCGCCCCACTCCGACTCCGCGACCAACGTGGACACCGCTGCTTCTACGCTGAGCGCACGCGCCTACGTCTGGATGCTGGCGATCACGGTCATTGGTGGTCTGGAAATAGGACTGTTCTTCCTCGATATCAGCCCGGTCTTGCCGCTGGTGCGCGAGCACTACGGGGCGAGCTACGTCGCCGCTGGATGGGCGATTTCCGTGACAATCGTCTGCCACTCGCTGGCGGTTGTGCTGGCGGGGCTTGTCGCCAACCGCGCCAGCCCGCGCGTGCTGCTGCTATCCGGTCTGCTCTTGCTCCTGATCTCCGCGATCATGCGGGCGTGGGCGCCGACCTTTGTGGTGCTGCTGGTCAGCAGGGCAGTGACGGGCCTGGGCACCGGGTGTCTCGTCACTGGCGGCATTACGGCCATCACGCACCTGAGCCCGCCACCCCGGCGCGTGCGCGATCAGGGCTACTTCGGAGCCGCCCAGCAACTCGGAATCATGGTGACATCTCTGGTGGCCCCAGTCGTGGTCCATGCGTACCAGATGCCAGTATTCTGGTGGCTGCTTGCAGTCCAGGTTGGGCTTGTGCTCGTGATGTGCTGGCTGCGCTATCCCCGGCTTCACCCGCAGGTCGTGGCGGATGCCCGCGGGGCGCGGCCCCTGGCACTGCTGAAGGATGGATACGGCTGGCTGCTGAGCATTGCGAACATGGCAGGCTATGCCGTCTTCGTCGGGGTGACGGCCTGGGTGGCTTCCTTCCTGGTCGAGCGCTATCACACGTCCCCAACCCAGACGGCGCTGCTCGCCTCGGCTGCGACGCTCTTTGCCGTCGTCGGACGCCTTGTCGCCAGTCCACTGCTGCGCGTGATGAGCAAGCGCTGGCTGATCGGCGGGTTTATCGCGCTCACTGCCGCCAGTCTGGCCGCGTTGCCCTTCGCTCCGAATCAGGAGGTCGCGGCGCTGCTCCTGCTCGTATTCGCGTTTGCCAGCAGCGCTCCATTCGGTCTGATCTTTGGCTCTATTGCTGATCGCCCGGCCCCTGCCGGGGTGGCGCGGCGCGTGGTGCTCGTCGTGATCAACAGCAATATTGCCGCGTTGCTGCTGCCGTTGCTCATCGGGTACATGGTCTCGCTGACACACCATTTCAGCAGTGGATTCTGGCTTATCGCCGCGCTCACAGGTCTGGTCGCGGTCGTGGTGTTGCGCTCATCGTTGGGCCGAGGCCCGAGCGAAGCCGTCGCGCGCGAGAGCGTCGCGGCGGTGTGACGGTACGGCGACGACATGACGGGAAGAGTGGACGGGAAGAGTAGATAGGAGGGTTTTCATGGCGACGTATCCCGAACTGGCAGGCAAGGTCGCGCTCGTAACAGGCGGAGGCGCGGGCATCGGTGGCGCGGCATCAGCCGCCCTGGCGGCGCAGGGTGTTCGTGTGGCGATTGTGGACAAAGATGCGGAGGTTGCCAGCCAGCTTGCCGCGCGCATCACTGCCGACGGCGGGCAGGCGCTCGCGGCTCCGGCGGACGTGACCAGACGCGCCGAGGTGGAACGAGCGGTAAACGAAGCGGTGGCGGCTTTCGGGCAGATTGATATTCTCGTGGCAGCGGCGGGCGGCTTCTGGGAGCGGCGCACCCTGCTGGAGATTGACGAGGAGGAGTGGGATCGCATCACCGATCTAAACCTCAAGTCGGTCTATCTCACCTGTCATGCCGCCGTTCCCCATATGCTGGGGCGCGGCTGGGGGCGCGTCGTCATCGTCTCCTCGTGGCTGGCCCGTGGCGCGCCGGTCAACGCCGCCCTCCATTACGTTGCCAGCAAATCCGGCCTCATCGGCTTTACCCGTCAGCTCGCCCGCGAGCTAGCCCCCGAACGCATTACAGTCAACGCGACCGCGCCGGGCGTTGCGTGGAGTCCGCGCGTGCGCGCCCTCTATGATGACGCGACCATCGCCCGTCTGGAGCGCGAAATCCTGCTGGGGCGCATCAGCACAAGCGAGGAACATGGCGCTGGTATTGTATTTCTCGCGAGCGATGCGGCATCCTTCATGACTGGTGCTGTGCTGGATGCGAACGGCGGAGGAGCAATGCCATGAGCGATGATCAGACGAACAACGCGGCACGCCGGGGTGAGGCGGCCCAGGTTAGCCCGCATGTGTGGGCGATTCCACTGACATTCTTTCTGACCACTCCCAATGGACCTGTGCCTCGACTGGTTCACGCCTACCTGGCGCGCGGGGAGCGTGTGAGCGCGCTGGTGGATTGCGGGACGGCTGGATGTCTGCCTGATGTCCTTGCTGGCATCGAGGCCGCTGGGGCGGCGCTGGGAGACGTGGGCCAGTTGATCGCCACGCACGAACACGCGGACCACATGGGGGCGGCGCTCCCGCTCGTGCAAGCCTATGGCTGGCCTGTTGCCGCGCATACCGCCGCCCGGCGCTGGCTGGAGGATGCCGCGCTCCAGCGGAGCGAGCGCCCGTTGCCGAACTTCGAGGCGCTCATGGCTGGCTCGATCACCGTCGATCTTCCCATGAACGAGGGAGACGAGATTGATCTGGGGGGTTGTGCTCTGCGCTCGCTCTATACGCCCGGACACAGCCGTGGATCACAGAGCCTCGTCGTTGAGCCGGATGGCGTCATCATCTCGGGCGATGCGCTCATCAGCGTCGTAGCCGCTCCATTCTATGATGATCCAGCAGCGGTCCGCGCGAGTCTAGAGAATCTACGGCGCGAGATGGCAGACGGCAAGCGCATGCTCTCCAGCCACGCGCCTTCGCCCTCGCTCGTCACATGGCAGGCGCTGGGCGATACACTGACGCTGATCGAGCGCATGGAGACGGCTGTCCATCAGGCCCGGTCAGAAGTAGGTGACGGCGACGAAGACGCGCTGGTGCGGCGAGCGCTCGATCTTGGCGGCTGGCCGCAGGCGGCCGTCACGCCGACCACGCGTATTACCGTGCACTCGCATCTTGGCAGGCCGTAGCATCAGCGGTTGGCGGCGTTCGCCGAGGAGGGCAGGGAAGCCTCTCCGCTACGCCTCGAAGATGGCCACGGCGCGTACCGGCGAGCCTGTACCCCCGCGAAACTTGAGAGGAAAGCCAGCGAACGTAAATCGCCTGGCGACGACCTGATCGAGATTCGCCAGATTCTCGAAGTGCGTGATGCCGTGCCGGCGGCACATCATGTGGACGGGATAGGTCTTGCTGATG
>DASUWS010000022.1:0-3802 GCA_036378295.1 Ktedonobacterales bacterium | reverse complement strand
GAGTGGGATGGCGTATCCTTGGAGCATATTCAAGACGGGCCACCGATCATGCGCCAGCGCTTCGAAGCGCCGCGCCACCGTCCGACGGCTCGCCAGGCGCATTCTATCGGTCTTATTCCCGGTCACGCAGACCAGGCGCTTGCCGCGGACGCCCTTCCACACCGAAGGTATCCAGCATGCGGCGCTGCCTTCCGCCACTCGCACATCTGGCCTGGGCATAGCAAGCAACGACCCTGGCGGAAGCAGGGGAGGACGCAGGCCAGATGCGGCAGCGCAGCATAACTGAACAAGTATGCGCCAATGGCACAGCGCTAGTCGAATTCAATAAGTGGCTTCATCACGCCGTCGAGTTTCTGGTCCATGATCTCGAACGCACGGGGCATCTGTGCGAAAGGAAAGGTATGAGTAGTCATCCGCGTTGGGTCGACACGCTTCTGCACCAGCAAGCGCAGCAAGCGATCCATACGCAGCCGACCGCCCGGACACAGCCCGGTCGTGATGGTCTTCTCCGCCATTCCTACGCCCCACGCCGCGCGAGGGATGTGTACGAAATCTCCCTGACCATGATAGCCAATGTTCGAGATGGTGCCGCCAGCCTTGGTCACGGCGATGCAATTCTGGAAGGTGATATCGCTACCTAGCGCCTCGATGGCGGTGTCGACACCTTGTCCGTCAGTGAGTTCGAGGATACGCTGGACCGGGTCTTCCTTGGTGAAGTCTACGATGATGTCAGCTCCATAGTGCCGGGCGATTTCCTGCCTCGCGGGCACAGACTCCACGCCAATGACCAGCCCGGCCCCGCGCAGCCGTGCTCCTACGGTAGCCATCAGCCCCACCGGACCTTCGGCGAACACTGCTACGGTCCCCCCGATCGGGATATTCCCATTCTCAGCACCCATGAAGCCGGTAGAGAGCATGTCGCAGCAATAGACCGCCACTTCATCGGGAACCGAGTCGGGAATATGGGCCATGTTCGCGTCAGCCTCGTTGACATGGAAGTACTCAGCGAAGACGCCGTCCTTCGTATTGGAAAACTTCCAGCCGCCCAGGGGCGCGCCCGATTGTGAGGAGTGGCCCGCCTGGGAGGCAGGATCGCCCCAATCCGGCGTGATGGCCCCAACGACGACTCGGTCGCCGGGCTTGAAGAGCTTGACGTTGCTGCCAACAGCATGAACGACGCCCACAGCCTCGTGACCCAGCGTCAAATTCTCGCGTGGGCCAATGGCGCCGTGTACCGTATGAGAATCAGAGGTGCAAATCAGGGCTTTGGTCGTCTTCACGACGGCATCATCAGGGCCAGGCTCGGGAATCGGCTTGTCCATGAACCCCACATGGCCAAGCGATTGCATCACGAATGCTTTCATCAACGTGTCCTGTTCTTTGTCCTAGTCGATGCATCCACGTGGTTGTGGTTGGACGGGTAGTGTGCCTGCGCTCGATGGCCAGGAAGCCAGCGCAAGCGCGAGCACGACGCGGTACGGCACGATTCAGGTCAACAGTTCACGAAAGGCACATGCGCGACTGTGCTGGCAGAGAGCAGGTCAGATGGTCGTACAGGAGACTTGGTCTTGCCACAAGGACTCACATCATCGTGCCCGCAGCGCAATTGCTGTGCGGGCCAGCCAGATGCTCTCGTTCGCCGCAAAAAGCATGCCCGTTGCTCTGAGAGTAGCGCGAGCACGGATTCCATCATAAGCCTCGCGAGAGTGAAAGGTATGGGTACGCATCCTTCTGCACGAGACACACATGCCCTCCGAAAGGTCAGCAATGATCCCACCACGACCCGTACGATGCGATGCGAGCGTCAAAGGCGTACTCCCTCCAACCAACCCATGCTACACCTCGGCGTGTCACGGCAGGCACACGGTCTCGTACGTCACCATCACATTACCATCACACTTCACACGGACAAGCAGAAACGCATTCCCATCCGCCGTCAACGCCTGGCAGTGCGAGCGCTACCCGCCGCCTGCATGATTGACACGTCATGCCATGGCGCGTATACTTTCTCTCACCCGTAACCCGCCGTGCGCGGTCACGCCCATTTGCTGGGCGCCTGGTCGGTGCGGGGAGCCGAAACGTTCAGGCGATAGGACATCGCACGCGTTTCCATACCATCCGCCTGTGTCACGCTTCGATCCATGGATGTCGTCCTTAGCAGCTCACCACTTCCCAAACAGTCTCGGCATTCGACTGGTACGCAGGATTGTAGGTCGTCCTTGTGAGTCCGTCGTGTACGTTGCGACGTGTACGTACACCGCCACTTGGAGCTGCGAAGCGAAGGCCGCGTCTTCCCACGGGTACTGGCTTGTCTCTCTGTCCTCGCCAGGGAACGGGCTCTCGCTCTTCTCATGCTGTCAGTTGGCGACGCGCGCCGCCCCACTCTGCACGCGACATACGTATCTCAGAGGTCTGGCAGGAGCAGGACACCCCATTCTCCGCTTGCCCGACACAATCGCGGAGAAGTGGCGTCCAGAGAAGAGGAGCATACCATGACAGTTGCAGGTAAAGGAGCCGCCGCGGTCTCGACACTCGACTCGACGAAGCTGCTCGACATGTACGAGAAGATGGTGCGAATCCGCCAGTTTGAGGATACAGCCAGTAAGAAATTCGCTGAAGGGAAGATGCCCGGCTTTGTGCATCTCTACGCGGGTGAAGAAGCGGTCGCGGTCGGGGTGTGCGCGCATCTGGAAGACCACGATTACATCACGAGCACGCACCGCGGCCATGGTCACTGCATCGCCAAAGGTGTCGATCTGAACGCCATGGTAGCCGAGCTCATGGGCAAAGAGACAGGCCTATGCAAAGGTAAGGGCGGCTCGATGCACATCGCCGATGTCGATAAAGGCATGCTGGGCGCAAATGGCATTGTGGGAGGTGGCTTCCCACTGGCATGCGGCGCGGCTCTGAGTGCAAAGCAGTTGAGCACTGGTGGCGTTGCTGTCTGCTTCTTTGGTGACGGGGCATCCAACCAGGGCACATTCCATGAGGGCCTCAACCTTGCAGCTATCTGGAAGCTGCCCGTCGTGTTCGTCTGCGAGAACAACGGTTTCGCCGAGTCCACGCCGGTCTCCTACCACTGTAGCGCCGGCGACATCGCCAACCGCGCGTCCAGCTATGAGATTCCCGGCATTGTCGTCGATGGGTTGGATGTCTTCTCGGTCTACGAAGCCGCGGGCGAAGCCGTCCGCCGCGCCCGAAGGGGAGAAGGACCTACGTTGATCGAGGCCAAGACATTCCGCTATTACGGCCACTTCGAAGGCGATACCGTGCTCTATCGCACTATGGAACAACTGGAATCGTACCGCCAGAGGGACTCCATCGCCGCGTTGCGCAAGTACCTCGTGGACCACCACGTGGCAAGCGAGCAGGAACTGGACGCGATAGACCAGAGGACCGCGGAGCGCCTCGCCCTCGCATGGGAACAGGCAGAATCCGCGCCGTGGCCAACGCCCGAAGAGACGTTCACCGACGTGTACGTGAGCTATTAGCTGCCAGCAGCGCGGGCGTTGCGCGGAAATTGTGCCAGCCAGAGTGATGCTCCGGGCGATCCCATCCAGGCGAGCAGCGGCGATAGACTGAGAGGAGCCAATCCGATGTCAGCGGTAGCAGTTCGTCAGCTTACGTATGCGGAAGCCATCAACGAGGCCATCAGCGTGGCCATGCGCGAAGATCCACGCGTCATCCTGCTCGGTGAAGACGTCGCGGGCGGCGCCAACATCGACCACCTCGCGCAAGACGAAGCGTGGGGAGGCGTGTTGGGAGTAACCAAGGGGCTGGTCAAGGAGTTTGGCCGCTCGCG